>JAUOZS010000001.1:1158214-1473928 GCA_032334055.1 Selenomonadales bacterium 4137-cl
CGACGACGAGGGGGTTGCGGTCGACGAGGCGGTGGTAGCGGTACACCGGGTAGCCGCAGAAGATGGCGCCGGTAATGACCATATTCTCAGGGACGGCTAGCAGGTCGTAGATTGCGGGGTAGCCGGCGAAGGCGCACATTTCGAAGAAACCCGACCAGCAGGTGCCGAGGCCGAGGGCGGGGGCGTAGAGTTCGGCGTAGGCAAGGGAGTAGCGGGTGTTTTTTTCGCCGATGGGGAAGTTTTTGGGAGCGTAGGCGACGATGAGGTGGGGTGCGCCGCGGAAGATATCATGGCCGCCCTGCCGGTAGCGTCGGACGATATGGGCGTAGGGCTGAATCCAGGGGACGTTGTCGCGAACTTGTTCTTCCATCCAGGTTAGGGTGGCGTCGCAGAGTTTGCGCATCAGGGCGCGGTCGCTGACGACGAGGTAGGAAAGTCCCTGGGTGTTGCCGCCGGTGGGGGCGAAGCGGGCGATGTCAAGGAGCCGGAGTAGCGTTTCCTGGGGTACGGGGTCGGGTTTATAGCGGCGGACGGAGCGGCGTGACCGCAGGAACCGGGCGGCGGTGTCGGCGTCGAGGACGGGGAAGTCGCCGAGGGGGACCTGATCGGCAAGGGGGGTGAGGCTATTGTCGAGGGCGGCGTGAGGACAGGAGGCGACGCAATGGCCGCAGCGGATGCAGGCGTCTTTGTTGAGCATTTTGGGGCCGCTTTCGTCCATGCCGATTATGCTGAGAGGGCATATCTCGGCACAGATGCCGCACTTGACGCAGGCGGGGGAGATGGTAAGCATATGGACAACACGCTCCTTTGGCTGTTTTTATAATCTATGCGACACAGGTCCGTAGTAGACCGGTCGTCTAGATGCAAAAGGGTTTAGTCAAGCCGGCCGCCGAGTTCGCGGGCGGCGAAGGCGGTGAAGATTTCGAGCGGCTGCAGGGACTGGGTGGCCTGCATGCGGGTTATGGCGCCGGCCCAGGCGGCGTAGAGGAATTCGGCCATGATTTCGGGGGGCTGGAAGAGGGTGAATTCGCCGGCGGCCACGCCCTCGGCAAGGCAGGCGGCGACGGTGCGTATCCAGCCGTTCATGCCGCGCTGAAGTTCGGCGCGGATGGGCTCGCTGAGCAGGGCCATTTCGAGGGCGAGCTTGGCGAGCAGGCAGCCGTGCTGGCATTGTTTTTCGCGGAAGTATTGCTTTTCCTGGGCGAAGAAGGCGAGGAGGCGGTCTCTGGCCGGCCGGGCGCGGTCGGCGAGGACGGCGAGGTGCCGTTCGGCGTACAGGCGGATGTAGTGGTCGATGATGGCGATGCAGAAGTCTTCCTTGGAGCGGAAGTAGTAATAGAAGGACCCTTTGGGCACTTGGGCGTCGGCGAGGATTTCCTTGAGGCCGACGGCGTGGTAGCCTTTGGCCATGAAGGCTTTGGCGCCGACTTCGATCAGGTGGAGGCGTACGTCTTGTTTATCCATGATTATATATTAGACCGGTCGTCTATAAAAATCAAGGGATATTTTGCTAAATGTCTGTTTTCCGGTGCCGGGCGAGCCGCAGCGTGTGGCGAATTCGCGCCGGGTAATGCAGCGGTCGGAAAAGGAAAGTGTTGTATTAAAGTTCAAACCCGATGCTAATTCGCATCGGGTTGCCGGTGTTTAGAGCGTTTTACTCATCATATAGCCGCGGGTTTCGAAGCCGATTGCTTCGTAAAACTTGATGGCGTTGGCGTTGTCGAGGTTTACGGAGAGGTTGAGCTGGGGGCAGCCGAGGGCGACGAGGCGTTTGGCAACTTCGTCGATGAGGCGGCGGCCGACACCCTGCCCCTGGCAGGCGGGCAACACGGCGAGGTGATAGAGGTGTCCGCGGCGACCGTCAAAGGTGCCGATGGCGGTGCCGATGATTTCGCCGTCGGCGCAGGCGACGAGGGAGAGTCCGGGATTGCGCTCCAGGGTGCGGAGGAGGGAGGGTTTGTCGTCGCCGGGTCTTAGGGCCAAGCCCGCATGTTGCCAAAGTTCTAACGCCAGATCGTAATCTTCGATGTTGAAAAGCCTGATATCGATGGTGGCCATGGTTCCTCCCGACGGTGATTAGTGACTAATGCCACTATATTACACCACCGTGAGACGACAGGCAAGAAAAAAGATGGCTGCGGGTATGTCGGTTCAGCGGCTGGCCGGCAGTTTGCGGGCGGCTATTTGCAGGTCTAGGAGTGTGTTGCAAAACCCATTGAAATCAAACCGGAGATTCCCTTGAAACCAGGGAAATCAAGGCCTGACGGCGAATTTACCTGTAGAGGTGAACGCCGTGTTAGGAAGCCAAGATAAACAGACCAGCTTATTGGATTTAGAAGCGTGGCTGGATGGTCCGCTGGTCGATCCCGATAGCATTTACGGACTGTTTGCCCGGTGGGGCGAGCGCCTCATCCGGGAAGAAGACTTTGCCGACCTGTACAGTGCCGTTGGCCGGCCTTCGGTTTCTCCGGCTCTGCTGTCGAAAGTGCTGTTGTTGATGTATCATGACAACGTTTCGGATCGGGAAGCGGAACAGCGCGCCCGCTATGACCTGCGCTGGAAAAAAGCGCTGGGTCTGGGCCTGAACGAAACGGGCTTCGACCATACGGCCCTGTGCCGGTTTCGTACCCGGCTGCTGCTCAATAAGCAACAGAAGCTGGTTTTTGAACGATTTGTCCGCCTCGCCAAAGAAACGGGGATCTTGAAGGACCGGGGACTGCAGATTCTTGACTCCACCCAGGTGCTGGGAGCGGGCGCTCTCCAGGACACCTACACCTTAATTAAAAAGGCCATCCAGAAGATGTTCGCCGTAAGCAGTCATGCCGGCGGTACGGCACGGGACCGGTTGAACGCCCTTTCTTTGTCCTTGGATTACAGCCAAAACGGCAAGGAGAAGATCCGGTGGGATGATGCTGAAGCCAGAACCCAGCTCCTCCGCCAGTTGGTCGGCGACGGTCGCGCCATCTTGGATGCGCTCAAGGGGGCCGAATTGACGGCGGACGAAAAGACGGCCATGGAACTCCTGGGTAATGTCACCGAGCAGGATATTGTCACCGATGACACCGGTATCCATCTCAAACAGGGCGTGGCTCCTGACCGCATTCTTTCGGTAACGGACCCGGACATGAGGCACGGACACAAAACCTCAAGCGGCAGGTTCAACGGCCATAAGAGCCAGATTCTCATGGACGAAGCCAGTGAACTTATTACCGGCATCGATATCACTGCCGGAAACCGGCCGGATGGCGAGTCGGTCGATCCCTTGTTGGCGGGAACCCTCGTCAAGCCTGGCAAGCTGCTCGGGGATACCGCGTACGGCACACTCGAAGCCCGCGATCAGATGGCTAAACATCAAGTAACGCCGGTGGCGCCGCTGCCAGGGGCTCACGCCCCGAAGAAACGGTTTGGCAAACAGGACTTTACCATCGATTTTGGGCAAGGAATCTGCTGGTGTCCGGCGGGAGAAATCACGGCCACGGTCCGGCATCGCAAGGGCGGCATTGATGTGTTTGTTTTCCCCAAAGCGACCTGCAACCGTTGTAAGTTCCGGGACCAGTGCACCCGTCACGGCAAGGGAAAGACGATTGAGCTGCATTCGCAGGAAGAGCGGCGGCGGGAGATTCTGGCCGAGATGGCCACAGAAGAATTCCGAACGCTGTACGTGAAGCGGGCCAAGGTGGAGCGAAAAGTGGCGCACCTGATTCGCAAAGGAATGCGTCAAGCCAGATATATAGGCAGAACCAAAACGCTCCTTCAGGTCGCGTTTACCGCAGCAGTGGTGAATATCAAACGGCTCTATACACTTACCCGGGACCAAGTCTGCCCATCGGTCGGGCTCCCAGCGGTCCTGGTGGGTCAGTAAGGGCCATAGGGGATAGAATCAAACGTTATTCTTTCCGGCATATCCCTAAATTGAGGTGACGGGCCGCCTTTTTAACCATGATGGGTACTCAATGGCCACAGTATACAGGGGTTTCGAAACACTCTCCTAGGAGGGCGGTGAAGATTTCGGCGGTTATGTAATGGTACTCGTCCGGGTACCAGGTTGAGGTCAGGGTTGTTAGCCTGTCGGAGGCCAGCAGCAGTTCGCGCAGGGCGGGATCGCTGTCGACGGGGGGAGGGCAGGGAGGACGGACTTTAGTGCCCATTTCGCATCCCAATGGCGAACAGCAGGCCGCAGAATACCACGTACCAATACATCATAACCACCAACTCCTTCCGGCTTGTGTATTTATATTATCATTAATTTACAAAAATTACCATATATTCCAAATAAAAGTTTTTGTATAAGGGATTTAAGGGGAAGACAAACCCCCTTTGCCATTGGCAAAGGGGGTGACGGCGTGTCGGTCGATTATTTATTTTCCAGGCTGCGCCACAGGTACCAACTGGCGATCGAACGCCATGGCCGCCAGGGGGCGGCGATGTTTTCCATGAGTTTGGCGCCGGGCAGGGCGTCGAGGGCGTAGGAGAGCATGAACGCTTTACGTACGCCGTAGTCGCCAACGGGGAGGACATCGGGGCGATTGAGCGCGAAGATGAGGAACATGTGGGCGGTCCAGACGCCGATTCCTTTGACGCTTATTAGCTGGTCGATTATTTCCCCGTCGGGCATGGCGGCGAAGGCGGCGGGGGTGATGGCGTCGCGGCGGAAGCGGTCGGCCAGGTCGAGCATGTATTCGGCTTTGCGGCCGGAGAGGCCGAGTTCGCGCAGTTTTTCCGGCGGTGTGGCGGCAAGCTTGTCAGGTGTCGGCTCGCCGCCGTAGTAGGCTGTAAACCGGTCGTGGATGGCGTCGGCGGCTTTTACGGCGAGCTGTTGCGATACTATGGATTCGCAAAGGACGGCGAAGTAATCTTTTTTGGGGCGCAGGGCGCAGGGGCCGTAAGAGGAGATTATGGCGGCCAGGACGGGATCGCGCGCGGCCAGGTGGGTTTCGGCTTCGTGCCAGGGAGAGTGTTTTGTGGTCATGGTATACCTCACTTTTTGCTTATCCACCTCTTATTATATACCAGTTATATACCAGACGGCCAGCCGGTCAAAGCGGCGGCGCAAGTTATTGTAAACATGACCTTGCCGGCGGATGGTGGAGACAGAGGGCGCTATTTCCGCTTTTTCGGCCGCCAGATGTCTTGAAAAGTGGCCGAAAGCATGGTAATATAAGATCTCGCAAGGCCCCGTGGTGTAGTGGTCTAACATGCCGCCCTGTCACGGCGGAGATCGACGGTTCAAATCCGTTCGGGGTCGCCATTTGCGGAAGTAGCTCAGTGGTAGAGCATCGCCTTGCCAAGGCGAGGGTCGCGAGTTCGAATCTCGTTTTCCGCTCCATTCATAGGGGTATAGCTCAATTGGTAGAGTAGCGGTCTCCAAAACCGTTGGTTGTGGGTTCAAGTCCTACTGCCCCTGCCATGCCAGAAAGACACGGAAAAGGCCCTCTGTTTATACAGAGGGCCTTTTCCGTGTTGTAGCTTACGTAGTGGCTACGACCTTTTTTGACGCACATGGAAGGCGCAGATGTTCGGCATAAATTTTTTTTATCGGCAAAAGCTAATGGGAACTGAGCTTGGAGGTATTAATATGGACGCTTTTTATCATTTAGTCAACGCCACGGTTATTTCGGCAAGCATTTCCTATTATCATTGGGTTACCAAGGAGTTGTTTTCTCCTGGCTGGCTGATCATCACTATCGTTCTTGCGATAGTTTGCGTATTGTCGATTGTATTGATTGATAAGAGCAGATTGAGGGAGATTATTTTGTTCGGTTTTCTGTTGGCATTCTTGTTCGGGTATACCGACGTAATTGCAACAGAATATGGATTATGGGAATATAAAACCCGTGTTATTCCGGTGAAGTCGAGTGTTTTTCCTTTCTCGTACACTATGAACCCGATATTCCACGTTTTCGCTTATCAATACAGTGGCGACTGGCGGAGCTTTGCGGCTTTAAACACTATCGTAGCGGCTCTTTTTGCTTTCGTCGCGCATCCCCTTTTTGTTTGGGCGGATGCACTATGGCTTGGCAACTGGAACTATATCAATTCGTTTATCTATCTTGCAGCCGTACCTTTGGGTGTCAGGGCTTTTGTTATTTGGCTTGCCGATGTCGAAGCTAAACACGCAGCGGGAAGTGGCCGGACTTCTTTGTTTACTGCGCTCAACCCGGCAATGAAGTTGCTTGGCGACGAAAATGACAGGGAGAAATAACAGTATTTCGCTGTGGAGTGAACACGGTTTATAGGATTTTTTTCTGCCATAGATAGGCGAGAAAGGCGTAGATTGTAAATGCCGCCACATATGTCAAAGGGAGGTTCCAGTTTTTATATACCAAAAGGTGCGAGTAGTTTAAGGCCGCCCATTCCCAGGAGATGGTCAACCCCGATACGATGGCTATTACGACGGTATTGTAAAGAACGGACGGTTTAAGGAGGTATACAAGCATTATCGTCTTGGGAGGCATGCCAAGAAGGTCGTAAAGAAGTTCTGTCGCAGGCTTGCCGATCGTTGGCGAGGTAAAATCCCACGCTCCGAAGTGGAGGCCCAGCAGGTTGCCCGTAAAGGAAAGCCAAGAGCTGAAAATAAACAGATTTAGAAGCCGTCGCGCAGGCAAAGGTTTTCGCCAATAAAAAAATGCCGCAATGAGGGGGTGGATGAGCATATTGGCGGAGATGAGAACAATATCCATATTCATGCGGCAGTCCCCCGTAATGCCGGCAATTCGCCGCGATAGAGGTCGCTCTATATTATAGCCCAAACCCGGAGCAGTATCCCCTACGGCCGCACCCGGTCGGTCATCTGGCGGAACTTTCTGGGAAGAAGCAGGATTATTTTGTCTGTAAAGGGAATATGTGGGTGTTGGCTTTTGTTTTATTTTAAGGAGGTTGTCCGTGTGAAGAAGGTATTGGCGCTTTTGTTTGTCCTGTTGATCGGCTTTAATTCAACAGCTTTGGCGAAGCTCGGCGATTTTATCAGAGAGAACATTCATACCCCGATGTCGGTGGTCGTGTTCATGGATAAGAAGATTATTGCCGATGGCAGGGCTGTTACCGAAATGAGGGACGTGCTGAGAGAAAAGTTCCGGTATGCGAAAAGTATTGTAATATACGGGGACGACCAGGCAAAATCGCCGGAGTTCCTTGAGTTCAGCGACAAGATCAAGACGGACCCCGCAAACGAAAAGGAAATAAAATCGATAGATATCGGCGAGTTGGCCAAGTACGGGCGGGCGATAAATACTGATTATATGATTCTGGTAACGGTAGCCGACTGCAATGTGTACTGGAATTACTGGTCTGGGATCAGGGTGGACACGAGAGCGAGCGTTGCCGTTGTCGATGTGAATACGCAGCAATATATGACGTATATGAATTATTACAAGGAAGGCAGCGACGCGTTCTCAGCCGACGGCGCCAAAGCTCTGATCAAGAAGGTGGCTGCAGAGTTCAACTGGTCGCCTCCGGCCGAGAATCAGAACGCTGATAAAGAGGCAAAAGTTTTCGGGGAAAAGAAGCCTGCCGTGGTCGTGTTTTTGCCGGATGTCGTGCTTGAAAAGCCTGAGCTTGTGGAAAAGGTGAGGAAGGGTATCGCGGCAAAATTTCAGGCGAGCGATGTGCCGATCCATATCGACGACAGGAAGAAAGGCCCCGAGTTTCTGGAGTTCATCGGTAAGGTCGGAACTGACAGCGCGAAGCAGAAGACCTTTATCCTGAAAAAGGAGCGGCTGGTCGAGTATGGCAAGGTAGTGAACGCGAATCCGGTTACGGCGATCGTAATAAGCAATGTCGGCCCTGGTGACGACGATTTCAATTATCGTTTGAAGGAAGATATTTATGTCGTCGATACCGAGAGCGGCAAGTATCTTTCCAATGTCGTTTTTGATACGGTGGAGAAAAAGAAACGCCAGGAGGGAATAGAATTTCTGATGAATAAGCTGCAAGCCGAGTTTAGGCTGCCGTAACGGTTGCCGGCGGTGTGCTGAATGTGTTTTTTGCGAAGCTCTCTGGTCAATGAACTGAACCCGAAAAAACGGACATTGAGCAAAAAAGCCTCCTGTTGTAGGATAACTACGATAGGAGGTTTTGTATGTCACGGAAATGGACAGATATGCAATCGGCTGAGCGGATTATCCTGCAAATGCGACAAGATGGAAGAACCAGGCGGGAGATAGCAGATGCCTTGGGTCTTGAAAAAGTACAAATCAAGAACTGGATTAACCGGTACAATCGGAGACAGACCACCCTTCCGGCATCCCCCAAGAAGAAAGGCCGCCCCAGAAAAAGCCCGATAACTGCACACCACGCGATGGAGCTGCGGATACGGGAACTTGAAAGAGAAGTGGAACTATACCGGTCTTTTCTTCACGCTGCTGGAAGGATGTGAGAGCACAGGTTAAGTACATAGCCATAGCGCAAAATGCCGGCAAGCATCCGGTTGCGGTCATGTGTAATTTCTTTGAGGTATCAAGAAGCGGCTACTACGCGTATCTCAAACGGAAAGACCGGTCATCCGCCGAGGAGAAGTTGGCCGCCTTGATTCAAAAATGCCAGCGGCAGACTAATGGAACTTACGGTTATAGGCGTGTGGGGATATGGCTTGAGAGGCGAGGCATTAAGAAAAACCATAAGGCGGTGCTGCGCATCATGAACAAGTACGGGTTGCTGGCGCAAATCCGGCGCAGAAAAAAGTACCGGCAGATGAGCGGTCAACTGCACCGGTATCCGAATATCCTCGGCCGCGATTTCACAGCCATCAAACCTAATCAGAAATGGGTAACGGATGTTTCCTATATCCAGACGCCGCAGGGAACCTTGTATCTATCCATGATTCGCGACCTGTTTGACAACAGTATTGTCGCCTACCAGACTGGAACCGAGCAGTCGGTCAACCTGGTTCTGCGAACCGTTCGGCAAGCCAAGGCAAAAGAAGCGGTCACTGCAGAGTTGCACCTCCACAGTGACCAGGGGTTTCAATACACTTCCCAGGCATATTTCACCCTAACTCAAAATTACGGCATTACTCCGTCCATGTCAAGGCGGGGAAACTGCTATGACAACGCGCCGGCAGAAAACTTCTTCAGCATCCTTAAGACCGAGTGTATCCGGCGGCATAAGCCAAAGACGGTCGATCAGGCGCGTCAGCTTATTGATAACTACATTTTTTTCTACAACCACGAGCGTATTCAACTCAAAACAAAACTGACGCCGCTCGAAAAACGACGCCAGTTTGCGTAATCTCATCTAATCCTACGATAGGGCTTTTTATCTGTGTCCATTGGCCGGGGTTCAGTGCACAATGCAGAGGGCTTTTCGTTTTGTTATGGAGGCGTTGGCCGCTACGAGAAAAGGAAGAGTTGGGATGTTTTGGGGGAGGAAGGGAATAATAATATTATCTGTTGTAAATATATGTAAATTATGATACAATTTGGAAAAAGACAGCAAGGAATGAGTGCGGGATGCTTGATTATTTATATGCGGAGCTGTTGAGGTGGTGGACGGGGCTGTCCTTGAAGGCGACCGGCGAGGCGCTGCTTTATGCGATTGTCGCCGCGGCGCTCGTGGCGGGAGGGTATGCCTGGTTTGTTTCGCGTCGCAGGCATGGCCGCGTTAACCAGATGAGGGTTGCGCCGTTTCGTTATTTTCGGCTGCGCGCACGCGAGCGCAGGCATTGAGACGAGGGGGATCGCTGTGACGGATGCCGAGTTTCTCAGGGTGTTTTCGGCCGGGGTGGGAACAGGCTTTCTTCTGGGGATTGTCGTGGCGGGTTATGTCGCTCTGGGTTATCGGGAAAGGCGGCCCGGGGCGGCTGATAACACGATGAGGCGCCTTTACGGCGCCTGGCGCAGAAAGCGCCGTTTGACTTAGCAGGCCGTGAGGGCCTGCTAAGTTTTTCTCTAAGCCGCGAGGGAGAGCGAGGTTCTACGCCCCATACAGTTTGTAGCATGCTTTGCAGACGGGCGGCGCCTCGGGGATGGGGCGGTCAAGGCTAAAGCCGGCCCGCCGCTCGAAGCAGTCGAATATTTCTTGCGCCTGCCGGTTGGCGAGAATTTCCGGCAGCGGGGTATCGGCGGCGTTGCCTAGGGTGAGGGGACTATAGCCGCAGGGCGCTCCCCGGAACCAGAGGCTGCTGACGATATCCTGCGGCAGCGCCATCTGATGGCACGGTACGACCGTTCCGTCCGCTTTTACGAACAGCGTGGTGTGGAGCGGGTTGGCTTCGCAAACCAATATTTCGCCGCCGAGTGTGGGCGGCTCGGCCCGGAAGAAGATGCCGGCGGAGGCGGCCTGGCGGGCGGCATCAGCGACGAGGGCCTCGTCGTCCTGGCGGGGGCTGAGGAATACGGCGTCGTTTTCCAGGGCCGGCGCGGGGATGCAGTCGAGGTGGTTGGCGGTGAACTGGCCGGCGCCGAGGGTGGCGGCCAGGCGGACGGCTTCAGGCAGCTCCGCGAGGTTGCCCCGGATCATGGTGTACGATACGCCGATGGTCGGATTGCTTCGCCCCCCGGCCGCCTTGCGGGCGGCAAGGGCGGCGACGCTGCCGGCCAGGGCCGTAAAATCCGCCCCTGCGCGGTAGTGCTCGTGGGTGGCGGCGGTGGCGCCGGTGAAGGTGAAGCAGACCAGGTCAACGTCGAGCTCGCAGGCCAGCTCGATTTCACGGGGACCGAAGAGCAGGGCGTTGGTTATGAAGCCTACCTGGCGGCCGGCTTTTTTAGCCAGGGCTACCATGTCCCAGAAGCGCGGGTTGGTGAGGGGTTCGCCCCAGCCTTGAAGGAAGATCATTGCGAACAGGTCGAAATGGGGCGCGAGGCATCGCTCGTATAGATCCCACGACATGATCTCGCTTCGCCAGCCGTTAGCCATGACGGTGCGCGGGCAATAGCGGCACGAAAGCTGGCAGGCTGTCGAGACTTCGACCTGCAGACAGGCGATCCGGCGGTGTTTTGGCTGCAGCGCTTCGCCGAGCCAACCGCTGATCCGCTTCAGCATTGCCTGATATCTCCTTTCGGCAAGTCTCAGGGGGCCGCAAAGCGGGTGGCGATAGCCTTGCAGAGGTTGTCGCAGAGGTCGGGGGTAGGGGTGGTTTTGCCTTTTTCGAGACCCATCTGGGTAAGGATGACCGCCTCGGGGGTTAGGCCGATATTTTCGATCATTTTGCGGGCGCAGGCTGTTTCGCAGCCGTCGATGGTGATGACTGTGCCGGCGGCTTTGGCGGCGTCGATGAAGGGCTGGAGACCGGCACCGATGCCGGCCAGGCAGCTGGCTTTCGGGGTTGCGAAGCCGTCCTGGCGGAGTTTGCGGCTGATGCTGTCAGCGACGGCACCGACGTCGGCGCAGCCGGCGCAGGCGTAAGCAATCCGGGTCGAGCTCGCGGGGGCCTGGCATGAACACGTTGACATGGATAATTCCTCCCTGGTGATTTACTTTTTTGGTAACGGCGGGTATAATAACCATATAAATTATATTATCAATAGTTTTAAAAAACAACTATTTATTTTATCAACTGAGGTGTTTGTTTATATGGAGGACAGGGTTGCCGCCCTGCGGGACGCAGTGAAGGATTTTATCCGCAATGTGGGCCTGCTGGAGGGGAAGAAGTCGTTTTGCGCCGACTGCTCCTACGCCCAGTGCCACGCCGTGGTTGAGGTGGGAGCGCGGCCGGGAATTTCCCTCGGCGAGCTTGCCGGCAGGGTGAGGATGGATAAGAGCGCTCTCAGCAGGGTCGTGGACGATCTTGTTCGCAAGGGGTATATCACGAGGGAGCAGGATCCGGGAGACCGCCGGTATGTCAGTCTGACGCTTACGGCGGACGGGGAAGGGCTGCGCGATGAGATCGACGAGCGGTCGGGCCGTGTTTTCGCGGAGGTGCTGGCGGCAATTCCTGAAACAAAGCGCGCAGCGGTTGTCGAAGGGATGGGGCTGCTGGCGACGGCGTTCAAGAATGTACTGCCGGCGCTGAGTCAGGCGGGGAGCCGGCAGGATGTCCCCGGGGTTTCAAAACGGCGGGAAAATAGGTAGAATGTAGATGGGAAGTTTGGACGCCAGGAGGGTATTATGGACGATATCGATGTTAAGATCGTGGATATGCTGCAGCAGAATGCCCGTATCTCCAACGCCGAGATTTCCCGGAGGGTGAATATGGCGCCATCCGCTGTCCTGGAGCGGATAAAGAAGCTGGAGGAGCGCCGGGTTATCAGGGAGTACGGCGCGAGGCTCGATCCGGCTGCCGTCGGGCTTGGTCTGCTGGCGTTCGTGGCGGTGAAGGCCGATTATTGCGAGGACGACGATACGGGGCGGATGCTGGCCGCGATTCCCGGGGTGCTGGAGGTGCACAACGTGGCTGGCGACGACTGTTATCTGGTGAAGGTGCGGACAAGGGACACGGAGCATTTGGGGCGCCTTTTGCGGGAGCAGTTCCGCAATATCCCGGCGATCCGTTCGACGAAGACGACGATCGTGCTGGCGTCGGTGAAGGAGACGAACAGTCTGCCGTTGCCGGAATAAGGCGGCGAATGAAGACTTCAGCAGCAGCGCCAAAGTGGCCTGCTGCAGTTTGTTTTTAAAATCCGGTTAAAAAGAGAATTTTGTTCTTTACTATGATGATATTACAGAATATAATGCATGTAAAAGACGGAAACGGGGAAATGAGATGAACTTGTCGGCGGCGGATAGGAAGGCGGTCGCGGTTGTGGCTGCTTTATTAGCGGTTTATTTCTGCTGGGGAGGCACGTATCTGGCGATCAGGTTTGCGGTTGAGACCCTTCCGCCGTTTCTGATGGCGGGGATGCGGTTCGTGCTGGCAGGCGGGTTTATGTATGCACTGTCCCGCTGGCGGGGTACTCCCGCACCGACGGGCGGCGACTGGCTGCGGGCCGCCGGGGTGGGGATTCTTTTGCTGGCGGGGGGCAACGGAGGCGTGGTATGGGCTTCGCGGATGGTGCCGTCAAGCCTTACGGCTTTGCTGGTGGCGACGGCGCCGCTGTGGATGGTGACGCTCAACTGGCTGTGGCTGAAGGATGTGCGGCCGAGCCCGACGATATGGGCCGGGGTGGCGCTGGGATTGGTGGGCATCGGGCTGCTGGCCGGCGGCGAGAACGTTATTTTGGGGGCCAGCCCGGTTAGCCCGTTTTGGGCGTCGGTGCTGGTCGGGGCGTCTTTTTTGTGGGGCCTGGGGTCGATTGCGTCGCGCAAGCTGAGTATGCCAAGTTCGGCGGTGATGTCGACGGGGATGCAGATGCTGGGCGGCGGCGCGGTGCTGCTATTGATAGGCGCGGTAACGGGCGAAGTGGGGCAAGCGGCTGTGGCGACGGTGTCGCCGCGGTCTTTGCTGGCGTTTGGTTATCTGGTCGTATTCGGGTCGTTGGTGGGTTTCAGCGCGTATGTATGGCTGCTGCAGAACGCTCCGCCGGTGCTGACTTCGACGTATGCGTATGTGAATCCGGTGGTGGCGATGCTGCTGGGCGTCGTGCTGGGCGGCGAGGCTTTGAACGGGCGGACGGTCTTGTCGGCGGCGGTGATCGTGGTTTCGGTGATTCTTCTTACCGCCAGCCAGGTATGGAGAAAGAGGGCCGGGAAGTCTGGCGCGCAAGGCGGCGGGAAGGTGCTTCCCGGCCGGGCGTAGGAACAATGCGATATGCGCGGGGGCTCCGCATTGCACACGATGGCATATTTTTCCGGCGATGCAGGAATTCGGCCGCCTGATACATAATTAGATCGGAAAATCGGAGAGGAGAGGGATAGATTGAACAGACGGCTTTCATTATCCATTGTATTTCTCCTGGTGCTGGCGTTTGCCTTTACCGGGACGGCCGGGGCGGCGGTCAGCTACCTCGGACCGGCGGGAACTTATACGGAGGAAGCGGCTTTTCTGCATTTCGGGCAGCAGGAGACGCTGGTGCCGGCGGCGACGGTGGCCGAATCGCTGGCGATGTTGGATCGCCGCGAGTGCGATTATGCGGTGGTGCCGGTCGAGAATACGATCGGCGGGCCGGTTTATAGGTATATAGATCTGGTGGTCGCCAACAAGGGATTGCGGGTGGTCGGCGAGCTTAACCTGCCGATCAGACAGACGCTGCTGGCGCTTCCGGGGGCTGCTCTGAGCGGGGTGAAGACGGTCATGTCTCATCCTCAGGGCATCGCCCAGAGCCGTGAGTGGTTGAAGAAGAATTTGCCCGATGCCAAGCTTGTGGAGGTGTCGAGCACGGCCGAGGCCGCGAGGAAGGTGGCCGAGATGGGCGATCCCTCGGTGGCCGCCATCGCCGCGTCGCGTACGGCGGCGGTGTACAACCTGAGCATACTGGCGAACGATCTTCAGTATACGAATACGAATGTGACCCGGTTCTGGGTGGTGACGCTGAAGAAGCAGGCGGCGCCGGCGAAAGCGAAGGCGGCCGTGGTGGTCAGCGGGCCGGCGGATAAGGTGCCGGGGCTGTTGTATGATCTCGGGCGTAAGGGTTTCAAGCTGACGGCTCTGCATGACCGGCCGGCGAAGACGAGGCTGGGAGAGTATGTTTTCGTGGCTGAAGCGGCCGGCGGCAGCGCCGATGCTCTGGAGGAAGTGGTGGCCAAGCACGGGGGCGCACTTGAGATCCGGGTGCTTGGGCTGTACGAGACGAAGTCGTTTTAAAGGAAAAGACCCGCGGGGCAAAAGCCCGCGGGTCTTTGTATGTTTCACGCGCTGTCGCGGTCGGGGAGGAGTTCGCTGGCGAGCGTGCCGGCAAGGATGAGGACGCAGCCGAGGATTTGCTGCCCGGAGAGCGTTTCGCCGAGGAGGACGATGCCGGCGAGGGCGGCGAAGACAGGTTCGAGGGCGAAAATGATGGCGGTGCGGCTGGGGGTGGTGAACTGCTGGGCGGTGGTCTGGACCAGGAAGGCGAGGGCGGTGGCGGGAATGGCGGTGACGGCCAGAGCGATCAGGACGTCGGTCGTAAGCAGGGCGGGCATTGTTTCGGAGCTTGCCGCGACGAGGCCGCTCATGAGGGCGGTGGCGCCGATCTGCAGGGTGGCGAGGATTTTTGCGTCGAAGCGGGGCGCGTAGCGGCCGGTGGCGATGATGTGGAGGGCGAAGGAGATGGCGCAGAAGAAGACGAGGAGGTCGCCGTAGCTGACGGCTAGCCCGTTGTTGAGGGTGAGGAGGGCGAGGCCGGCTACGGAGAGACCGGCGCCGACGACGACCGGACGGCCGGGCAGCCGGCGGCTTGCGGCGGCGAGGCAGGGGACGAGCACTACCGCGAGGCCGGTGATGAAGCCGGCGCTGGAAGCGGTGGTGTATTGGAGGCCGGCTGTCTGAAAGGCGTAGCCGGCGAAGAGAAAGGCGCCGATGACGAGCGAGGCCCTGACGGCCGGCCAGCCGGCGGCGGCTAAGCGGCGGCGGAAGAGGAGGGCAAGGAAGAGGAAGGCGATGGCGAAGCGGATGGCGAGAAAGGTAAAGACGCCGATCGCGGCAAGGGCGCTTTTTACGGCGACGAAGGTTACACCCCAGACGAAGGCAACGGCTATCAGGGAGAGGTCGGCGGAAAGGCGCCGCCAGGCTGTGCGGGTTGAGGTAAGGGTGGTGGGCATGGCGATTCCTCCCGGATTATTTATCAAACGCATTCATTATACCTTATTTTTTGCGGGACCGGGAATGTTTGCCGAAAATAGCCGGCGGGCCTTGCCTATTTATGACAGGGGAGTTATAATAAATTGAGCATATGCCCAATTAAGGAGGTGCCTTTGGTGGCAAGGCGAAAATGCTGCGGGTTCGTTGACGAGGAGCCTGCCTGCCGACGCTTTTTGCCTGAGGGCACGGCAACGGCGGAGGTTGCAAGGGTATCCATGGAGGAGTTCGAGGCTATCCGCCTGAAGGATATGGCGGGCCTCGACCAGAACGGCTGCGCCGCCGCGATGGGGCTTTCGCGGCCGACCTTCCAGCGGATATTGCGTTCCGCCAGGCTCAAGGTGGCGACCGCGCTGGTCGCCGGACAACAGATACTATTTGAAGGGGGAAGTTATACAATGAAGAACAGGGTTTTCGAGTGCGTCGACTGCAAGCATCGCTGGGAGGAGGCGCCGTGCACGGCCGGCGGCCGCCACGGGTACGAAATCGCCTGCCCGAAATGCGGCGGAATGAAGAAGATGAAGGTGGCTGAGGACGGTACCGGCACGATGTGCGGCGGTGGTCATCACGGCCACGGTCACGGCCACGGTCACGGCTGCTGCGGAGGCCACTAGGATGCTGGAGTTCGAGCGCACGGTTACCGTACCGGGCGGCGACGCGGCGGTTAATGTTTTTGCCGATAAGGAAAAGGGTCATGTTGTTTACTTGTCGCACGCCGGCACGATGGTGGTGGTGGACGACGTCAAGGTCAGGGACGGCAGGACGAGGGCGGCCGGGTTCACTATCGCCGCCAGCAGCGGTTGCGGCGGCTGCGACGGTTGTTAGGAGGATTAGGGATGAAGGTAACGGTTGTCGTCGACAACTGTATCATGCCGAAGTCGAAGAAGCCATTCCGGGCCGAGCACGGGCTGTCGCTGCTTATCGAGACGGAGAGCGGCCGATTTCTTTTCGACACCGGGCAGAGCGAGGTGGCTGTTTATAATCTCGCTTTGCTGGGGGTCCGTCCGGCGGATTTGGATGCGATAATTCTCAGCCACGGGCATTTCGATCACACGGGCGGTTTGGCCGCCGTGCTGGTTCAGGCCGGGAAAAAACTGCCGGTGTATTGCCATCCGGGAGCTTTTGCCGATCGCTATTCGTCGTCCGGCGGGGCTGCCCGCTACGCCGGAATACCGTTCGCCCAAAAGCACCTGGTTTCGCTGGGAGCGGATTTCCGCCCGGTGGAAAAACCGACCGAGCTGGCGCCTGGATTGACGATCAGCGGCTCCATTCCTCGGGTTACGGGTTATGAGCCGGGCGACGCTTTTCTGCTGGCCGCCGGTCCCGACGGCTGTTGCAGCGGGGACCGCGATACTGTACCGGACGATATGGCGATTTTCCACGCCGGCGAGAAGGGGCTTACGGTGATAAGCGGCTGCGCCCACTCGGGGATAGTGAACGTCATCAGGCACGGTCTGGCGGTGACGGGCTGCAGCCGGTTGCACGCCATTGTCGGCGGCACTCACCTCGGCCCGGTGGAGAAAGAGCAGCAGGAAGCGACGCTGGCGGAGTTGGAAGGACTTCAGCCCGCTATCGTGGCCGCCAATCATTGTACCGGTTTTTACATGCTGGCCAGGCTGCACGGTATTTTCGGCGCGAGGTTCGTGCCGGCGTTCGTGGGCACGGTGCTCGAGGTCTAAAAGGATAACTTAGACGAACAAGGCACGCATTGTACAATGCGTGTCTTGTAATTATTTACATTTAAGATAATAACTTGTAAATATGGAAAAATAAAGGACGATAGTCCCGGATAAATAGGACTTGAGCTGGTAACCAAATTTTAGGAAAAATGTTATTATTATAACCGGAAGGAATTTTGCCTGAGTACGCAGAAGTAGAACGCATGTTCGATTTGTGCGGAGGTAGGGGGATGGAATACCGATTATGCGCATTTTCTGCAGGGGTGAAGTGGATCCGAGATCGCGAGGGGGTTTATTGGGTTAATCGCGATTACCTCGAGGAATTTCTGCTTTTATATTTCCAGGGCGAAAAGTAGTCGTAACGGCTACTTTTTGTTTCTGGCGAGGATGGCGATTATTTGCTCGAGGTCTTCGGGCGGCAGACCGCTGTCTTTGATTTTTTTGCTGAGGACGATCCAGGGGAGGTTTTCTCCGGACATGATGAATTTGAGGATGTCGTCCGGAGTGTCGGAGGGGAGGATCTCGACGGGCAGGACGACGTCGTCGAGGTAGAAGAAGTTTTTGTCTTTGATTTTGAGGCCCTGGCATAGTTTGGCGACGGTGGTTTCCCGGGGGAATTTTATGATGCCGTTTTCCAGTTCGGAGATTGTCGATTGCTTTACGCCGGTGAGTTTTTCCGTCTGGGTCATCGACAGGTTCATCGATTCCCTGACCGCCCGCAGGCGTTCACCGTGAAATTCCATAAGATTGCCTCCATAGTCGAATGAGGTAAGGATATTTGATGATATACTTCGGCTTGTTCGATGGTTAACCTTTTCGAATAAATCGATATTAATGGTGGTAATGGCTATAATATTTCGGAAAAGCCTATTGACTTTGTTCGAAAAAGTCGATATTATTTAAACAAGAGAAGGATATATTCCGGATTGGTCTATGAAAGATGGGTTGTCAAGGAATGTTTGGAGGTGGCGTGTGGCGAGGATAAGCATGTCGCTGTATGAAGAGGCTGGATTGCCGGTCGATGTTCGGGGAGAAAGGTTTTCGTTCGGCGAGGTCGTGTATTTTACGCTGGGAGGATTCGGCACATCCGACATGGTGTGCCTACATCTCAGCCCGGCGCAGGTGGAGGCGATCGGGCGCGCGGTTGCCGCTTACCAGAAGGGGCCGGCGGGCCGGGTGGAAGCGGGGCGGCGGGAATGAGGCTGGGAGACTTGCGTCTGAATCCGCCGCGGGAGCCGCGTGAGGCGGGGATGTGCAGCGGCTGCGGCGAGGCGATTCTTGCCGATGAGGAACGGTTGGTGTTCGAGAGTGGCAGGATGATCCATGCGCACCCGGATTGCAAGCTGCGGTTCGTTGATCGGATGCTGGGGTGCGGATGAGTCGGGAGGAGGGAAAGCGGTGAGGCGGTTCGTTTGCCCCGGCTGCGGCCGGGTATGGTATAGTGCTGCGTTGGCGGACGAGCCTTGTGACGCGTGCGGCGCCAGGCTGCGGGAGGTTGCCGTCGGCACAGGGGAGCGGGACGGGGAATGAGAGGCGGGAGGCCCTTTCGCGAGGCTTTGCCGGAGGAACGCTGGGCGGCTGCGGGCTTATTCCTGCGCAGTCTGGCGGCGCGACGTCAGTGCGGTCGCGTTGATACGGGGGCGTTTATCCGTGATTATCGCAGCAGGCGGATGGCGGAGGGGCAGGGGAGGGAGGATAATGATCGCTGACGACGGGGCGGAGGAGCTTTTGAGGGCGCTTTTCCAGCAGGCGCGGGATGACCTGGATTCACTCTTTGAGCGGGTGATGCTGTTGAGGAAGGCCTGTGCGCGCGGTTGCCTGGAGCAGTTTGCGGCGAGTGGCGGTTTGCCGCTGGCGACTGAGGATGAGCGGTCGGCGCTGTGGTGGTATGAGGGCCGCCGCGGGTTGCCCAGGGAGCTGGCGGCGAAGGTGGCTACGATTGTCCAGTTCCGGCGGTATTGCAGCATTTGTTGCCGACTGGCGGGGAGGGGCGAGGATGGGCGTTTGGTACAGCGATGTCGAGTTGGAGGAATTGCTGGAGAGTTACCCGGTAATCAAAGCGCAGGCGGCGGTCGAGGCGGAGGAGCTGAAACATCTTTTCCCGAACTGCACGGCCGGTTGCGACGGGCAGCCCAGAGGCGGGGAGCTGCCGGACGGGACGGGCGCATATGCGGTGAGGAGGGAGGAACGGTCACGGAATACGCGGCGGGCGAAGGCGGTCGAAATTGCCTGTGAGGCATTGACGGCCCAGGAGCGGGAGCTTGTGCGGCTGATGTATTTCGAACGGTGGGGAAGGCATCATATCAAGCTGCATCTGGGTGTGCGGCGGTCGCGTCTGTTTTATATCCGCCGCAGCGCGCTCGATAAGCTGGCGGAAATTTTGCTGTAAGCGTGGCTGGGACGGACGGCCTCTTGACAGATGCCGCCGGCGGGTTATAGACTGGTTTCGAACCGGGCCCACGCCTGAGGCGTGGGGCCCGGTTGCTTGGTGGCCGGGAGGCGGACGGAGGGGATGGCATGGGCCGGTGGGCTTGTTGGCTGATCGCGGCGGCGGCGATGCTGTGGGGTATTATCGCGGTGTTCGTCAAGGGACTGGCCGCTTACGGTTTTTCGCCCATCCAGGTGGTGGCGGTGCGGGTGGCGGTCAGCGCCGTCGGCCTTGTCGCTTATACGGCGGCGGCGGACAGGAAGGCGTTGGTTGTCAGGCCCGCGGACGGAGGCTATTTTATCGGTACAGGCATAGTTAGTATTATTTTTTTTAACTGGTGTTATTTTACGGCCATTGAGACGACTTCGGTCGGGGTGGCGGCCGTTCTTCTTTATACTGCGCCGGCGTTTGTGGCCGTTTTGTCGCGGGTGGTGTTCGGGGAGAGGATAACGGGCCGGAAGGCGGCGGCGGTGGCGGTCACTTTCGTGGGCTGCGCGCTGGTGGCGGGGCTGTTGCCCGGTTTTTCGGGCGCGGTGCGGCCGCTGGGCTTGCTCGCCGGGCTGGGGGCGGGGCTGGGGTACGCTTTGTATAGTATTTTCGGCAAGCTCGCGCTGAAGAGGTATGGGGCGCTGACGGTAACCACCTATACTTTCGTGTTCGCGGCGGCGGCGATCCTGCCGTTCAGTGGGCTATGGGACCAACGGGCGCTGTTCGCGGCCTGGCAGGTTTGGTGGTATGGCGCCGGGCTGGGGGTGGTTTCGACGGTGCTGGCTTATTTGCTGTATACTGTCGGCCTGAAGTATGTCGAGCCCGGCCGAGCGGCGGTGACGGCGACGCTCGAACCGCTGGTCGCGGCGGCGCTGGGGGCGGCTGTGTTCGGCGAGGCGCTGACAGGCTGGCAACTGGCGGGTATGGCGCTAGTGATCGCGGCGGTGGCAGGGGTGCAGGAGCGGGCGGGTTGAACTCCGGCTGCTTATGATATGATATGAGGGAACGAGCAATACAAAAGGATCGCGGCCGGAAGGCCGCGATCCTTTTTGGGGTTTAGGTGCAGCGGTTTGGTTTGGCGGGCGGGACGTCGCCATTTTGACCGTAGTAGATGGTGTTGAGAAAGCGCACCGGCCTGTCGGACAGGTTGCGGTAGAAGTGGGGCTTGTCGGCGTGGGTGTGGAGGGCGTCGCCGGTTCCGAGCCGGTAGGCGTCGCCGCCGATGGTTATTTCGATCGCGCCTTCAATGACGAAGATATATTCTTCGGTGTGGGTGGCGTGCGGGTCGGAGGCGTGGGAGGCGCTGGGTTCGAGGGTTACGAGGCATATCTCGAAGTGGTGGCCCTGCTCGAAAGGGAAGAGGGGGATGATTTTGAGGCCGGCGGCATCATCGATCATGGGGGGGATGTCGGCAGAGCGGACAACTACGACCGGAGGGCGTTTTTCGGTAATCAGTTCGCTGAAGGCAATTTTGAGGCCGAGGGCAATTTTCCACAAGGTGGCTACGGTGGGGTTGGATTCGCCGCGTTCTATTTGGCTGACCATGGCCTTGCTGACTCCCGAAAGCTCAGAGACCTTTTCGAGACTGAGGCCGCGCTGTTTGCGGATTTCCGCCAGGTTGGCGCCGATGACGGCGGAGAGGTTTTCCATGGGCGTCTCCTCCAGAGTCGTATGTTATATTGTACATATGTTTACGATAACATATGTGGGAGGCGTTGACAAGGAGGCGTTTTGCCGGCTTGCATCCGGGGCGGGGGCGAGCTGGTGGTGCTTATAAAAGGAACGGCGGCCGAAGAGCCGTCGTTCCTTTTATAAGGTCGTGTTATTTGTTCTTACCGTTGTTTTTGCCCGGTTTGCCAGGCTTGTTGTTTTTGTCGTCATTGTCGGCCTTTTTGTGATTGCCTGGCTTGTCTTCTTCTTCGATGTCGAAGCCGACCTTGATCTTGAGTTCGTCGGCGTCTTTGTTGAAATTGCCGTCGCGGAGGATCATGTCTGACTTGGCGGCTGCGCTGCGCAGTTTGACCCCGAGGGTCTTGGCGATTTTTCCCCAGCCCATTTTTTCGTCGAAACGAAGGTGGAGAATGTGGCTGACCGGATAACCGGATGCGTGAGCGAGGCTGTAGGCGAGGGCGATTTCACCGTGGCCCATGCTGCGGGTTGTTTTGAGATCATTGATTTCGTATACTGTAACTGGGATATCAAGGATACGGAAGATGAGGTTGGCCAAGGAGGCTTCGGGCGAGTTCTCGATGACGACGATGCCTGCGGCTTGAGCAACGGTGGCGGTTCCGGGGACGCCAGCGACAAGGGCGAGGAAGGCGAAGAGCATGAGCAGGGTGAGGATTTTTGTGTGGCGCAGCAGGGGAAACACCTCTCTTCCGAAGTTTGGTGGCCGGCATAAGCCAAGCCTGTCTTGGCATTAGCGTACCATTCCTTGACTGGCTAATCAAATTCTGGCTGGGAGAGAAAAACGGGTAAGAAGAAGTGAAAAAGGGCGACAGGCGTGACTGAGGCAGGTAAAAAGGATAAATATGACTGGTTAGTCAGCGGTTGGCGGGTAAGGCGCGGGAGGGAGGCGGAGGCGCGGGGCGGTGTAATTGAGCGATAGGTATAAAAACGAGGAGGTAAAGGAAAATGGCAAAGAAGAAGCTGGGCAATAGGCCGTTCCTGTATCCCTACCCGGTGGTGCTGGTGGGGACGGAGGTGGATGGCAAGGCGAATTTCCTGACGATCGCCTTCTGCGGGATCGTGAACATGAACCCGGGCATGCTGGCCATCGGCATAAACCGGGCCCACCATAGCACCAAGGGGCTGCTGGCCAACAAGGCGTTCAGCGTGAATATCCCGTCCGAGGCGATGCTGGCGGCTGCGGATTATGCGGGTATGGTGTCGGGGAGCAAGGTGGACAAGAGCGGGCTGTTCGAGGTGTTCCGCGGCGAGGTGGCCGGGGCGCCGATGATAAAGGAGTGCCCGCTGAGCATGGAGTGCAAGGTGCGGGAGGTGCTGGACCTGGGCGGCAATGATTATGTCGTAGTCGCCGAGATCGTCGAGACGCATGCCGGCGAGGAGTATCTGACTGACGGGATGCCGGACGTGACGAAGATGAAGCCGGTGGTGTTTTCGATGTTCGACAACCGCTATTGGGGCATCGGCGAGTTCCTCGGCAAGGGCTGGAGCTTGGGGAAGGATTATAAGCCGAAGGCATAGGGGAAAGTAAAGGAAAGCCGCCCGCAAGGGCGGCTTTTCGGTATTGTTGGGGCTGTTTCAAAAGAACGCGCAGGCCCGTTCAGTAGTGCCCGGATGCAAGGCGCACCGGAGGATGGCGCCACCGTTTCCTCCGCGACAATGTTTATATATGTGGTTTGCACAGGATCGTTTAACAGTATCGCGCGTACACGAACGTACGCTGAGGATGGCAGACGAGGAGCAACGCCGCAGAGGGGCTCTTATGGGCGGCCTCTTTGTTTTGCCTGAAATCAATACTCAAAGAACATGCGCTGGATTTGGGCCGGATCACTCGTCCTCGTGAGCGCGAGCATGAGGAGGACGCGGGCTTTCTGGGGGTTTAGGGTGTCGGCGGCGATGAAGCCGCAGTCGTCGTCGCAAATGGCGCTGTTGCGGGTGACGATGCCGCTGGAGACGCGGGTGCTGCGGACGACGACGGTGCCGCGGCGGGCGAGGTCGGTGAGGTTTTGGCGGGTGGCGGCGGACATGCCGCCGTTGCCGACGCCGGCGACGATGATGCCTTTGGCGCCGGCGGCCACAGCCGCGTCGGCCAAGGAGGAGTCGTTGCCGACATAGGTGTAGATGATTTCGACTTTGGGCAGGGCGACGAGGCCGGCGACGTCAAATTCGGCGGCGAAGGTGTGTTTGCGGGCCGGCCGGCGGTAGAAGTAGGGTTTGCCGGCCTGGATGTAGCCGAGGTAGCCCAGTTCGGGGGCTTTGAAGGCGTCCTGGAGGGCGGTGTTGGTTTTGGTGACGTCGCGGCTGCAGTTGATGGTGTCGTTGAGGGCGACGAGGACGCCGCAGCCGGCGGCGGCATCGTCGGCGGCGAGGGCGACGGCGTCGTAAAGGTTCATGGGGCCGTCGGTGCTGATGACGTTGGCGGGGCGGAGCGCGCCGACCATGACGACGGGTTTGGCGCTTTTGACGGTCAGGTTGAGGAAGTAGGCGGTTTCTTCCATGGTGTCGGTGCCGTGGGTGACGACGATGCCGTCGACGGCCGGCGAGGCGAGGAGGGTGTTTATGCGCGCGGCGAGGGCGAGCCAGACGGCGTGGGTCATGTCGGCGCTGTCGACCTGGGCGAGCTGCTCGCCGGTGACGGAGGCGATGTCCTGGAGGGCGGGGACTTCGGCGATGAGGGCGTCTATGGGAAGGAGGGCGGACTGGTAGCAGGCCGTGTCGGTGCTGGAGGCGGCTTTGCCGGCAATCGTTCCGCCGGTGGCGAGGATGACGATGTTCTTTTTCAAGCGGATACCTCCGAAACGGGTTTGTTGGTATGACTATTATAGCATAAAGAAAGCACAAAGAATTGTACAAAGGAAAGGCCGTTCAGAAGTGCCCAGATGCAAGGCGGACCGAGCATGCGAGCGGAGGCGTACTTTTGGCGTACGCCGAGCGAACACGCGCAGGGCCAACACAGCAGATGGGTGCTTATCAACGGCTGAAACCGGGGCTTATTAACGGCCGAAATCGCTAGGAGGGGGTGCAGGGGCGCGGCACACACCCCGGCGGCACCGTTGGCAGGCAGGTGACGGAGGGCAGGCAGGTGGTGGGGTAGAAGAGGGTTCCCGGCGCGCACACGCCTTCGGTTACCGGGCGGCACGCATGGTCGGCGCAGGGCCGGCAGCCCGGGCACATCGGCCGGCAGGTGACGAAGGGGAAGCCGACGGGGAGGGCCTGGGTGGGCGGCCTGGAGGAATGGTCCCAGTCGATGATGGCGGGGGGCTTCTTTTTACGGCGGCGTTTGGCCATGGCGATTACCTCCTGATTGAAGTGTTATCTGTTAACATTTTATGGAGCATTGGCGCGGCGTGTTCCTCGCCGACAGGCAAACCGTGAAATGCGGCGGGGCAGAAAGGGTTTATGCCGGGCAGCGCCGAAAGAAAAAAAGTAATAAGGACAAGGAGATGGTGCAAGATGATTCGCGCAGCGATTTTGGAGAAACCGCTTTCCCCGCTGGTGATCCGGGAGTTGCCGGAGCCTGAACTGGAGCAGGGGGCGGCGTGGCTGGAGACGATTTACAGCGAGGTGTGCGGCACCGACGTTCACCTGTATCACGGCCGCCTGGCGGGGGTGCCGTATCCGATAATCCCCGGCCACATCAATGTGGGGCGGATGGGGAGGATGAACGGCGAGGTCCGCGATGTGGACGGTAATGTGCTGCGGGAAGGGGATGTGGTGACGTTCCTGGATGTGCACGAGACGTGCCACGATTGCTGGTATTGCCTGGTGGCGAAGACGTCGACCCGTTGCCCGAAGCGCAAGGTGTATGGCATAACTTACGGTCTGGAAGACGGAATTCTGGGCGGTTGGAGCAATAAGATTTATCTGAAGCCGGGGGTTAAGATCGTAAAGCTGCCGGCCGGTCTCGATCCGGCGGTGTTCATCGGCGGCGGCTGCGGCTTGCCGACCGCTTTCCACGCGGTGGAGCAGGCGGGTATCAAGTTGGGCGATACGGTTGTCGTCCAGGGCAGCGGCCCGGTAGGGCTGAACGCCGCGATTCTGTCACAGCTTGTGGGGGCGATCAGGGTCATCGTGGTCGGCGGCCCGGCGCTCAGGCTCGAACTGGCGCGCGAGTTCGGCGTCGATGACGTTATCAATATAGAAGCGACGAAGGCCGAGGAGCGCGTGAAGGCTGTGCGGGAGCTTACCGGCGGCCGGGGCGCGGATGTCGTCATCGAGGCGACGGGGGCGCCGGGAGCGGTCGCCGAGGGGATGGCGATGGCCCGCGATGCCGGGACGTATGTGGTGGCCGGGCAGTATACCGACAACGGCGACGTGACGGTGAACCCGCACTGGCTGCTGAATAAAAAGCATCTGACGGTGAAGGGGATCTGGGGAATCGACCTCAGCCATTTCTACCGTTCGATTCTGGTGATGGGGAAATACCGCGGGCGGTTCGCGTGGGAGAAGATGGTTTCCCGCCATTACGGCCTGGCGGAAGCGAATAAGGCGATCGACGATGTCGAGCATTGCCGGGTGATGAAGGCGGTCATAAAGCCGTAGGATTCAAGGAGGCCGGACGATGAAGGACAAGGGGTTTGTCGTCAGGACGATGGAGCGTCACGAAGTCGAGCTGGCGGTTGAGTGGGCGGCCCGTGAGGGCTGGAACCCCGGACTGCACGATGCGGCGTGCTTTTTCGCCGCCGACCGCGAAGGGTTCCTGCTGGGGAGTCTGGACGGCGAGCCGGTGGGCTGCGTGTCGGCGGTGCGGTACGGTCATGGCTACGGGTTTTTGGGCTTTTATATCGTAGCGCCGGAGCAGCGCGGCCGCGGGCTGGGCATCCAGCTGTGGCAGGCGGCAATGGACAGGCTGGCGGGCCGCAACATCGGTCTGGACGGGGTGCTGGCGCAGCAGGACAATTACCGGAAGTCGGGCTTCAGCCTGGCGTATCGGAACGCCCGCTACGAAGGGGCGGACCTGACGGGCGGCAGAGTAAGTGATCGGGTCGTGCCGCTGGCGGAGCTGGGGCTCGCGGCGGTGGCCGATTATGACGGTGCGGTGTTCGGCGCCGACCGGGCGGCGTTCCTGCGGGCCTGGGTTGAGCAGCCGGAGGGTGTGGCGCTGGGCTTAAGGCGCGGGACCCGACTGGCCGGCTATGGCGTGCTGCGCCCCTGCCGGGTCGGGTTTAAGATCGGGCCGTTGTTCGCGGATGATGGCGAGGCGGCCGAGGAACTTTTCATCGCCCTGACGGCGCACACCCACGGGGCGCCGGTGTACCTGGACGTGCCTGAACCCAACGCCCTAGCGGGGGATCTGGTGCGTCGCCACCGGATGAAGGAGGTTTTCGCGACGGCGCGGATGTATTCGCAGCATGCTCCCGCTGTGCCGCTTGACAAGGTTTTCGGGGTGACGACTTTCGAGCTCGGCTGAACCGGAATGAAAGAAAGCGAGCCTGACCTACCGAGGTCAGGCTCGCTTATTTGCGGCGCTGTTTTTCCATGAGGATGTTGAAAATGGTGGTTTTTTCGTTGAGTTTACGGCTGATGAGGCGGCGCTGTTCGCCGGGAGGGTTATCAGCAAGCGACTGTTCGAGGGCGGTGATTTCTTTTTTGAGGTCCATTTCCACCGGCAGTTGGCCGGCGTTGCGGAGGATTTTGTAGGCGGCCCGGCGGTCGGAGGGAACGAAGGCGAGGTTTTCGGGCGGGAGGGGCTTGCCTTTGCCGGGGAGGTTGTCGAATTCGCCGTTCTCAAGTGCTGCGAGGATGCGCTGCTCGGCGAGGAGGTGGAGGATGTCGTCGCTCATTCGGCATCACCTGGGTGCTTTTATTCGTGCTTTTATCATACCGCAAAGCGGCGGGGCTGAAAATACGGCCGGACAGGGAAAATAAGGATTGACATTTGCAGAGCAAATTGTTACCATTTAACTAGATTACTATAAAAATAGTAATCTAGTTAAATGGTATTTTGTTGCGGAAGAAGGTGCGACGTGGCGAGAGAGTGTATCACCGTGCGGGCGGCGGCGAGGGCCGACATCCCGGGGATGTGGAGTCTGCTGCATTGTGAGGGCAGAAGCATGGACGAAGCGGCGATCGCCGCCGGGCTTGGGCGTTTTTATGTGCTGGCGCGGGGGGCGGAGCTTCTCGGGGTGTATTTCGCGGGGGCCGCGGCTGGCGCCGGGCAATGGTCGGCCGTGCATCCCTTATTTGGTCATGCTTTGGTGGAGGATATTATGGCCAAGGCGGTGAATGGTTTATTGCAGGATAATGAACCAAGTCGCTGCGGGGTGAAGGAATGGAGTTTCAGCTCAACAAGAAGACAGAGTTTCCCATCTATCAGCAGTTGAAAGAGCAGATCAAGTATTTCTTGCTGAACGGCGATCTGCAGCCAGGCACGAAGCTGCCGCCGCCCAAGGATTTGGCGGGATATCTGCGGATCAATAAGAATACCGTTATCGTCGCTTATAAGGAACTGGAAAAAGAGGGCGTGATCGTGACGAGGCACGGCCAGGGTACGTATGTATCGGAGGATTTGCCGCCCGATCCCGGTTTCAAACGAAAACAGGCGTTGATCGAGCTGGCGCGCGAGGCGTTGGAGCGGGCGCGCGAGCTTGGTTTCGGGGCCGAGGACCTGTTTACCGTCGTTTTCAGCCAGACGGTGCTCGGGCTGGGCTACACCCAGCCGGTGCGGGTGCTGTTCGTGGAGTGCAATTCGGTGGATGTCGGCTTTTACGTGCCGGCGCTGGAGAAGGAAATCAGGATGCCGGTGGAGGGTTGCCTGCTCGCCGACCTGGCGGACAGGATGGACGACAAGGCGGCGCCGGAGGTGGATGTGGTCGTGACGACGTTTTTCCATGTGGAGGACGTGAAGGCGATCTGCGAGCCGATGGAAAAGAAGGTGATCGCCATCATGGCCGCGCCGGAGATGTCGGTGATTCTCAGGTTGGGCCAGTTGCCGCCGGGCACGAAGCTGGGGTTCGTATGCGGTACGGAATGGAGCACCGAGGCGATGCGCGGTTCGCTGGGCGCGGCGGGGATAAGGCATATCGATTACGAATGCATCCCTTATGACGACCGGGAGGCTTTGGACAGGATGCTGGCGAGGGTGGATATCGTCGCCGGCTGCCGGTCGGTGGTGGACGAGGTGCGCAAGCTCGTGCCGGAGGGTTTGACGGTGATGGAGTTCGGCAACGTTTTGGAGCAGGGCGGGGTCGAGCTGTTGCGAAAGTTCTTGGCGGAGCGGGACTGACCGCACATAGAAGAAGAAACTGCCGTGCTGACGGCAGTTTTAGTTTTATTGGCCGGCTTTGTTCTGACGATTGGATATTAGGGGGATTTTTAATTGGTGCTTTTCCCGTGGTGTAATCCTGCTAGAATGTTATTAAAGCGAAACGCAGGGGAGGAAAGACGAATGGTGATAACGGAGGTTCCGTTTTGCACGGTCGACTGGAGCGCGGTGGAGGCGACGGAGCACCCCGGGACGACGGGGAAGGCTTTGTGGCGTACTTTCGAGATGGGCAATATCCGCGTCCGGATGGTGGAATATACTCCCGGGTATCTGGCCGACCACTGGTGTAATCGCGGCCATGTGCTGCTGGTTATGGAAGGGGAACTGGTGACCGAGCTTGACGACGGCCGGAAGTTCACGCTGCCGGCTGGGACGAGCTACCAGGTGGCGGACGGGGCCAACCCGCACCGCTCGTCGACGGCGACGGGGGCAAAGCTGTTTATCGTCGATTGAATCGATAGGAAAACCGGTATGCGTGCCGCATACCGGTTTTCGTTTCATAAAATGTCATTGGCTGAGTGCTTTTTTCAGATTGGCCAGGTTGGCGCGCATGACGCCGAGG
Source organism: Selenomonadales bacterium 4137-cl (assembly GCA_032334055.1). Taxonomy (NCBI): domain Bacteria; kingdom Bacillati; phylum Bacillota; class Negativicutes; family Acetonemataceae; genus Anaeroselena; species Anaeroselena agilis. Next base: position 1,187,408 of record JAUOZS010000001.1, read on the forward strand.
TAGTTTTTGCCTTGTTGCACTTCCTCGGGAGTGAGGTTTTCGACCGGGTTGAGGACGAGGAGGCCGGCGCCGGTTTCGCGGGCGATGGTTTCGGCCAGCCGGGGGCTGACGATCGTTTCGAAGAAGATGTATTTTACTTGGTGCTCGCGGCAGAATTTCACCACCGAGGCCATTTTTTCGGGGGTGGGTTCGCTGTCGGGGGAGAGGCCCATGATCGGCAGCTGCTTGAGGCCGTAGCGCGCGGCCAGGTAGCCGAAGGCGGCGTGGCTGGTGACGATTTCGCGGTGGGGCAGGTTGGCGAGGGCTGCTTTGTATTCGGCGTCGAGCTTTGCCAGTTCGCGTATATAGCCGGCGGCGTTCTGCCGGTAGTAGTCGGCGTTGGCTGGGTCGGCGGCGGCAAGGGCGGCGGCGATCGCTTCGACTTCTTCCTGGGCGAGAAGCGGGTCGAGCCACATGTGGGAATCGGTATGGTGGTCATGGGTTTTGTCGCTCATGTCGCCGCTGGGGTTGTTATCGTGGCCGTGGTCGTCGTTCTTTTCTGGCTTGAGCGCCGGGATGCCCTGGCTGACGGCGATGGCTTTGGTGGCGCCGAGTGTTTCGGGGGTGAGAAGCTTGTCGATGGTTTCGAAGCCTGCGCCGTGGTAGAGGAAGAGGCGCGCCGCCCGGATGGCGACGATTTCCTTGGCGGTTGGTTCCCAGTCGTGCGGTTCGGCGCCCGGCGGGACGAGCTGGGTGAGGTCGATTTTGTCGCCGCCTACCTGGCGGGCGAACTCGTAGACAGGGTAGACGGAGGCGACGATTTTGAGTTTGACGGGCGGCGACTTTTGGGCGGGGGTGGCGGTTTTGGCGCCGCAGCCGAGGGTGATGGCAAGGATGAGGACGAGGGCGCTTATCAGGCAGTGTTTCTGGATCCGGTTCATGGTAAGCCTCCTGTTGCTGTCAGATCGCGGTACGGCAGTCGCGGCAGTACCCGTAGAATTCGAGGGAATGGGAAACGACGGTGAAGCCTTGCTCTTTCGCCTGGGCAAGTTCGTGGGGGACGATGGGGCAATAGTCGATGCAGCGGGCCTGTCCGCAGGCGAGACAGATAAGGTGGTGATGGTGGCGCTGGCCGGCGACGATTTCGAAGACGCTGCCGCCGCCGCGCCCCGGCAGGTTGATCTGGTTGACGATGCCGAGGCGGATGAGGAGGGTGAGGTTGCGGTATATGGTGTCGAGGCTGACGTCGGGAGCCTGGGTTTTGACGTGGCGGTGGATATCCTGCGCGGTGGGGAAGGGGGCGCAAGCCTCAAGCGCGGCGATGACGGCGCGGCGCTGGGGGGTGAGTTTGAAGCCTTTGCTCCTGAGAAGGTGCAAGTAGGTGTCCATGACAATTCTCCCAAATAGTAATTTTATTATTTACTATTTTACCCTGTTTATGCATTTGCCTGCAAGGACGTTTTTCGGGGCGGGGCGGGGAAGGGGCGATTTCATGCATGCCAGAAGGAATAAGGGGCGTGAATGTAGTAATTATTGGGTGTCGGATTTCGCCGGATTATCGCGAACGGACGGGAAAGCAGGGATGAGATGAGCCGGGTGCCCGAATGCCTGAGTTGGCTGTTGGTTTTCCCGTATGCTTATATTGTTTACTTTCTTGGGAATATGGTCGGCGGCAGCCCCAGGACTCCCCAGGCGGCGGCCGTTTTGTTCTGGGCCTATTTAGCCGTGTACCCTGTCGCGGTGGTTGTGTTCAACTTCGCGACGAGGCGGCTGAGAGCGCGGGGGAGAAGGAACCTGGCCCTGACGGCGAGTCTGGTGCCTTACGGAGTTCTGGCGGCGGCGTGGGTGTTGTTCGCCGCTTTTGTCGGTGCGCTTCGCAGGCTCGGCTGATGTGCGGGACCGCGTCTGGCGATTTTTTTCGGGAGAGGTTCTGATGAGTTTTCTGGCCCGTAATGAGTATCTGCTCGGCGAGATAGACTATTATCACGGGCAGGTGTGCGCACGGCTGACCGACGACCGTTGGTCGGAGAATTACCGGCAGATTTGGCGGGCCGTGTGCCTGCAGCTTTGCTGGCATGAATGCTACGATGCCGCCGGGCCGGGGGAACGGATGGTGCGTGCGTTGCTGCGCCGTACCCGCTATGGGCGTCAGTGGCCGCCGGACTGTCCGGTGCTGAACGGGCCGGTTAGCTTGTCGCGCACGGAGAGCATCGCTTGCCGGACGCTGTTCGGATTCGATCTCATTACCGACGGCTGGGGCGACTGGGAGGCGTTGGCCCGCGGTTTTTCGGAGGCGGGGGAAACGCTGCTGGTGTTGCGCCTGCTTCCGTATATGGAGTATTTGCTGGAGGTGGGGGCAGGCAACGGTTATTATTCTTTCCTCGCGGCTCAGAACGGGTTGGCGGTTACGGCTTTGGAGCCGTCGCCGCTGGAGTATAAACAGTTGCGCGCCGGGGCAGCTTTGAACGGATTTGCCGGTATCGCGGCGCCGGTCTGTTCAAGCGGCGAATCGGCTGCGGGCGGGGCTTTGTATCTTGAAGACGGCGCGCGGGTGAAGCCGCTCCAGTTGGCTGATTACCGGGCCGCCGGTTCGCTCGTCAGGCTCGCCGCGGCGGGTTTTGGTCTGGCGTTATTGAAGGGGGCGGCGGACTGGTTGGCGGCGTACGACGCTCCGGTGCTGCTGGTTGCTGCCGCGAACGGCCCGGAAGATGGCCCGAACGGGAGTGTTCCGGCGGCTGTTAGGGAGTTGGCAAGGTATGATTACGGTTTATACACGGTGAGCCGCGAGCCGGCGCATGGCGCTCCGCTGTTGGCACAGTTGGAGGCGTCCGTGCACCGTGCAGCGGGCGGCAGTTTCCTGGCGCTGCCGCCGATGGCCCAGGATCTGGCCGAGCAACTGACGAAACCTGTAGACACGAGGGTGCTGACGCCGACCGCCAGGCTGGAAAATCTGTTGTATTTCGTGAAGACTTCGTTCGAGGCGCTATAGCTGTAGAAGGGTTAGCGCTGCCGGGGGTCTGGTGTTTTTCGGGACAAAAAAATTTGTATTTTTCTCCGCTGTGAGCAGGGGGAAAGTGGCTACGTGGTGAATCGTTGTCTAGTAATGCTTTTCCATGTCGGATAACACGAACAGGAGGTCAAATCGGGAATGAAGAACAGGTACGTTATTCTGGCCGTCGCGCTGGTTTTTGCGGCCGCATTGGTGTTGGGCGGCTGTGGTGGCGGCGAGAAGAAGCCGGCTGCGCCGGCAGCTCCGGAAAAAATGAAGGTGGCGTTCGTGTACATCGGGCCGGTCGGCGACGCCGGCTGGACTTACGCTCACGAACAGGGCCGCAAGTATCTCATGGAGAAAATGCCGGATGTACAGTCAACGATTATCGAGTCCGTGCCGGAGGGGGCCGACTCGGAGCGGGTTATCACTCAGCTCGCCGAGCAGGGCCACAAGGTGATTTTCACCACCAGCTTCGGTTATATGGACCCGACGATCAATGTGGCGAAGAAATACCCCAACGTGGTGTTCATGCATTGTTCGGGCTTTAAGACGGCCAAGAACGTAGGTACTTATTTCGGCCGTATCGAAGAGGCCCGCTATCTTACCGGCATCGCCGCCGGCAAGGCCACCAAGAGCAACGTGATCGGTTATGTGGCCGCTTTCCCGATTCCGGAGGTTGTCCGCGGCATCAACGGGTTTACCCTGGGTGTCCGGTCAGTTAATCCGAATGCCAAGGTCAAGGTGATTTGGACCAATACCTGGTACGACCCGGCTAAGGAGAAGCAAGCGGCGATTTCGCTGCTTGACGCCGGCGCCGATGTTATCGCGCAGCATCAGGATACCCCCGGCCCGCAGCAGGCCGCTGAGGAGAAGGGCAAGTTCAGCGTCGGTTACAACACCGATATGAGCAAGATGGCGCCCAAGGCGGTGCTGACTTCGGCGATCTGGAACTGGGGTCCGTATTATGTCAAAGTTATCGATTCCGTCAAGAAGGGCACCTGGAAGAGCGAACAGTACTGGGGCCATATGAGCGACGGCATCGTGGATATCGCGCCTCTCGGACCGATGGTGAAGGAAGACACCAAGAAGCTGATAGCCGACGCCAAGGCCAAGATCGTGAAGGGCGAGCTGAAGATTTTCGCCGGCCCGCTCAAGGATCAGTCCGGTGCGGTTAAAGTGCCCGCCGGCCAGGTAATGTCTGACAAGGATCAGTTGGGCTGGACCTGGTTTGTTGAAGGCGTAGAGGGTACGATTCCCAAATAGAGGATAACAAATAATGCGCTTGACAGAGAGCTGGCAGGCTTTGGCCTGCCGGCGCTCTGTGTTTTAGCCAGCGGAGGAAATGCATGGTTAAGCCACTTATCACGATGCGGGGGATGGTTAAACGGTTCCCCGGCGTGCTGGCCAACGATAATGTAGATATGGATATTTATCCCGGAGAGATCCACGCTCTCCTTGGGGAGAACGGTTCGGGGAAAAGCACGCTGATGTGCTTGCTGTCGGGCTTGTACAAGCCTGACGGCGGCACGATCTGCGTGGACGGCGAGGAGAAAAGGTTCAGTTCGCCGCGCGACGCCATCGCCTGCGGAATCGGTATGGTTCACCAGCACTTTAAGCTGGTGGAGCCGTTTTCGGTGGCGGAGAATATCGCGATGAGCGGACAGCATGGCTCGTTCGTGCTTTCGACGGAGAAAATGACGGTCGATATCGCCGAGTTGGGCGATAAATACGGCTTGGCGATAAAACCGGAGGCGCGCGTGTGGCAGCTTTCGGTGGGGGAGAAGCAGCGGGTGGAGATTGTCCGCATGCTTTACCACGGCTCGCGGGTGCTGATTCTCGACGAGCCCACGGCGGTGCTGACCCCCCAGGAGGCGGCCGAGATGTTCAAGACGCTGCGGCGGATGGCGGCCGACGGTTGCGCGATCGTGTTCATCACTCATAAGCTTAATGAGGTGTATGAGCTGGCCGACCGGGTCACGGTGCTGCGGGGCGGCCGGGTGACCGGCGTGCTTGACCGGTGCCGGCTCGATACGAAGAAGTTGGTGTGGATGATGGTCGGCCGGGATGTCGTGTCTCAGTACGAGCGGGATGTTCTGCCGGAAGGCCGGCCGGTGCTGGAAGTGAAGAAGGCGGTTGCCTTCAACGATATGGGGATGTATGGGCTGAAAGACCTGTCGCTGACCGTTAACGAAGGGGAGATTTTCGGCATTGCCGGAGTCGCCGGCAACGGGCAGCGGGAACTGGCTGAGGTGGTTACCGGACTGCGCCGGGTGGCGGACGGGACGATCAGGCTGTATGACGAGGATATAACGAATTTCCGCCCGGCCGAGATGATCGCCCGCGGGGTGAGTTATGTGCCCGAGGACAGGCTGGGGGTCGGTCTGGTGCCCGAGCTGTCGGTGCTGGAGAATCTGCTGCTGAAGAGTTATCAGCAGCCGGAGTTCGCCGGCCGCTGGTTGCTGGACGGCAAGGCCATCAGGGAGCGGGCCGCCAAACTGGTTGCTGAGTATAAGGTGAAGGTGTCCAGCCTCGACCAGCCTGTGAGGATGCTTTCGGGCGGCCATCTGCAGCGTTTGCTGCTGGCGCGGGAAATCGCCGAGAAGCCGCGGCTAATGGTGGTGGTTTATCCGGCGCGGGGCCTCGACGTGGGGGCGACCGAGGCGGTTCACCGTCTGTTGCTCGATCTGAAGGCGGAGAAGACGGCCGTGTTGCTTATTTCCGAGGATCTCGACGAGATAATGAAGCTTGCCGACCGGGTCGGCGTGCTATATAACGGCCAGCTGGTGGGCGAGTTTCCGGTGGAAGAGGCGGATATCGAAAGGATCGGTCTGCTGATGGCCGGATCGGGAACGGAGGGAGGTAAGGCCGATGCTTGTCAGGTTTGAAAAGCGCCTGGCGCCTTCGCCGTTTATGACGGTGGCGGTGCCGGTCGCTTCGGTTATCTTGGCGCTGATGTTCTGCGCCGTTTTTCTGGCGATGACCGGCCGCCATCCCTTCGAGCTTTACGGCGCCATGCTGAAGGGGGCGCTGGGCTCGGCGTACGGCTTGTCGGAGACGACGGTTAAGGCGATTCCGCTGATGTTGTGCGGTCTCGGCATATCGCTGGCTTTCCGGATGCAGCTGTGGAATATCGGGGCGGAGGGGCAGTTTTACTTGGGGGCGTTTGCCGCCACGTGGGTGCCGCTGACCTTTCCGGAACTGCCGGCGTTCGTCATGCTGCCGGCAATGTTGGCGCTCGGTATGGCCGCCGGCGCGCTGTGGGCGCTCGGCCCCGCGTTCCTGCGGGTGAAATGGCGGGTCAATGAGATAATCACTACGTTGATGCTCAATTATGTGGGCATACTATTGGTCAATTATTTCGTTTACGGTCCCTGGCGCGATCCCAAGGGGTTCAATTTTCCGCTGACGGCGGAGTTTCCGCCGGCAGCGCTGTTGCCGACCTTCGGCGGCTCGCGGATCCATTTCGGTTTGCTGCTGGCGCTGGCGCTGGTGGTGCTGTTCATCGTTATTTTCCGCAACTCGCGCTGGGGCTACGAGATCAAGGTGATCGGCGCCAGCGAGCGGGCGGCGCGCTACGCGGGCATGGATATCAAGCGCAATATGCTGCTGGTGATGGCGCTGTCGGGGGCGGTTTGCGGCCTGGCGGGGATGACGGAGGTGAGCGGCATTGCCGGGCGGCTGCAGCCGGGATTGAGTCCGGGCTATGGGTATACGGCCATCATCGTGGCCTGGCTGGCGCGACTCAATCCGGTCGCCATCGTGCTGGTATCCGGGATGTTCGGCGTGCTGCAGGTAGGCGGTTATATCGTGCAGACTTTCGGTGTGCCGGCTTCGATGGTGGCGATGATCCAGGGAGCGGTACTGTTTTTCGTGATCGGCGGCGAGATGTTTGCCAATTACCGGGTTGTTTTCCCGGGTGTGAAGGGAGCGGACAAGGCGGATGGGTGAGCAGTCGATTATAATTTCCATTCTTGCGGCCGCCGTGACCGCGGGTACGCCGATCCTGTACGCGGCGCTTGGCGAGCTTCTGACCGAGCGGGCCGGTATCCTCAACCTCGGAGTCGAGGGGATAATGCTGGTCGGGGCGGTGTCGGGCTTCATCGCGGCCGTTGCCACGGGAAGCTGCTGGTGGGGACTGCTGGCGGCGATGGCGGCCGGCGGGGCGGTGGCCGCCATTCACGGGGTGCTGACGATCACTCTGCGTGCTAACCAGACGGTGAGCGGCTTGGCGTTGACGCTGTTCGGCACGGGCCTGTCGGGGTATCTGGGCAAGTCGTATATCGGTATGCCGGTGCCGCAGGCCTTCAAGGCGGTCACATTGGGTCCGCTGTCCGATATTCCGTATTTGGGAGCGATTTTGTTTAAGCATGACGTGCTGGTCTACGCCAGTTATCTGCTGGTGCCGGCGATGGCGGTTTTCATTCACCGCACGCGGCCCGGCCTGATCTTGCGGGCGATCGGCGAGAATCCGGCGGCCGCCGACGCGCTCGGGTTCAAGGTGTTTACGCTGCGTCATTTGTATGTAATCGCCGGCGGGATGCTGTGCGGCGTGGGCGGGGCGTATCTGTCGCTGGCTTACGCGCCGAGTTGGCTTGAGAATATGACGGCCGGACGGGGCTGGATCGCGGTGGCGCTGGTTGTTTTCGCTTTATGGGACCCCTGGAGGGCGCTGATCGGTTCGTATTTGTTCGGCGGCGTCGATGCGCTGGGGTTCAATCTCCAGGTGCTGGGCGTGACCGTGCCGACCTTTTTCCTCAGTATGATGCCGTACTTGTTTACCATCCTGGTGCTGACGCTGCTGATGGCCAAGAGCGGCGGCCGCGTCGTGCCGCCGGGGGCGCTGGGGTTGCCTTACAACCGCGAAGACCGATAGTTTAAGGAGAGAAAGATGCAGGAGTTGCGCGAACGGATCGTGGCCGACGGTGAGGTGATCGGCCGCGATGTCCTCAAAGTTGATTCTTTTCTCAATCATCAGATCGATCCGGCTTTTATCCAGCGGATGGGCAGGGAGATCGCCGGGCGCTTCGCGGGCGAGGGCGTGACCAAGGTGTTGACGGTGGAGGCCTCGGGCATCGCCGTGGCGGCTGCGGTCGGCCTTGCTCTCGGTGTGCCGGTGGTGTTCGCGAAGAAGAAGCAGGCTGTCACGCAGCAGGGCGATCTTTATTCGGCGGAGATTTTTTCTTTTACCCGCCGCGAGTCGGTGCATATCACCGTTGCTCCCAAGTACCTGCGGCCCGAGGATGTGGTGCTGATCGTGGACGATTTTCTGGCCCACGGCGAGGCGCTGAGCGGACTGGTGAAGATTGTGCGGCAGTCGGGGGCGAAGCTCGCCGGCGCGGGCATCGTCATCGAGAAGAGGTTCCAGCGGGGTGGCGAGGCTTTGCGGGCCGAGGGCATCAGGATCGAGTCGCTGGCCGTGATCGAGAGTATGAAAGCGGGGGTAATCACGTTCGGGTAACGGTTCCCCTGGCGCCGCCGAGGTTCTTGCGGGAGGATATACCCGGCCGGCGGCGAAGATTAGGTTGTCAGGGCGCGGTGTTCGCCGCGCCGCATGTTTGTCCGGCAGCAGGTCAATGCTAACTGGGACGCAGAGATAAGGAGGAGTTTTGTTTATGGAGAAAAATCCGACCGCGAAATTCGAGACTACTTTGGGAGATTTTACGGTGGAGTTGTTCGCCGATAAGGCGCCGGTGACGGTGGAAAACTTCGTCACGTTGGCGAAGAAGGGTTATTATGACGGGGTTATTTTTCATCGCGTCATCCCAGGGTTTATGATCCAGGGCGGCGATCCGACGGGTACGGGCAGGGGCGGCCCCGGGTACGCCATCCCGGACGAGTTTCATCCCGACCTGAAGCATGACGTTCCCGGCATTTTGTCGATGGCGAACGCAGGGCCCAATACGGGCGGGTCGCAGTTCTTCGTAACTGTGGCGGCGACGCCGTGGCTGGATAACCGCCACGCGGTGTTCGGCAAGGTGGTGGCCGGTATGGAGGTGGTGGAGAAGATCAGCACGGTGAAGCGCAACGCCAGCGACCGGCCGGTCGAACCGGTGGAGATGAAAAAGGTTACGGTTGATGGCGAGTAGCACGGCTTTCACGTATGTGATCGCGTGCGCCGACGGGACGTTTTACACCGGCTGGACGACTGATCTGGAGGCAAGGCTGGCCGCCCATAACGCCGGCGCGGGGGCGCGGTATACCCGCGGCCGGGGGCCGGTGCGGCTGGTTTACTGGGAGGAGTACGACGACCAGGGCCAGGCGCGGCGGCGCGAGTGCGAGATAAAGAAGATGGACAGACGGCGGAAGGAGGCGCTGGTCGCTTCCGGATGCCGGGCTGTGCCGGCAGGGAAAAAGCCATGTTGAGATGGCTTTTTCTTTTTTACCGGCGGGCGCTGCGGAGGGAAACGGCCGCCTGCCGGCGAATGGATGAAGCAGCGGAATTTGCGCGGAGGAGGAGGCAGGATGAAGAGTGAGATCGCGGCCCGGTTGAAGCTGCGGTATGGGCCGGTCGCCATCGTGCTTGCGGAGGAGAAGCCGGCCGGGGCGCTCGAGTTTCAGGAGGGGAAATGGGGCTGCGTGGCGGCGATGCTGACGGCTGCGGCGAAGGGGCGGCAAGCGGTGTTTGGCCGGGGTCGCCACGGCTGCCAAGGCGGCGGTGTGGGCCTGGGGTTTTGCGCCGCGTTCCCGGCTACGCCCGGCGGGTTCGATTATTTCTTGTCGATCGGCCGAGGCGAAGGCTATCCGCCGGGCGAGGGCTACAAGAAGACGCCCGAATTGGCGGCAAGTTTCAGGGAATGGCTGCCGACGACCGAAATCCCCAGCACTTATGTGGTGTTCAAGCCGCTGGAGGCGCTGGGTGAGGGCGAGGAGCCCGCGGTGGTGGTGTTCTACGCTAACGCGGATCAGTTGTCGGCGTTGGTGGTGCTGGCCAATTACGGCCGGCCGGGCGGCGACAATGTGATAAGCCCCTTTGCGGCCGGCTGCCATTCGACGTTTCTCATCCCCTGGCACGAGGGGCAACAACCAAGGCCGCGGGCGGTGGTGGGGATGACCGATATCAGCGCCCGGCCTTATATTGACGCCGATCTTTTGTCGTTCTCGGTGCCGATGGCGATGTTCCGGGAGATGGAGGCCAATATCCCGGGGAGTTTCCTCGACAGGCACGACTGGACCAAGGTGGCCGCCCGCCTGGAGAAGCAGGAATGACGAAACCGCGGGCGCTTGCCGGCTTGGAAATGGCGATTGCGATTTTATATTATAGGAGGCTGACGACATGATTGTTAAGCAGGATCAGTGGTGTCAGGATGTGGAGGGCTGGCAGCGGGAGACGCTGGGCAAGCGGGTGGTGGAGGCGCTGAAGGCCAATTGGTTCGATGCGCTGTATGTGCCTGACCGGGAGGAGGCCACTAAGTATGTTCTCGGGTACTGCGTCCCCGGCAAAGTGGTGGCTCACGGGGGTTCGGCTACGCTTACGCGGGATATGGCGATCATCGATAAGATCAAGGCGACGGGGGCGACGCTGATCGAGAACGCTTACGGCGACCCGGAGGCGATGTTCGAGGGGCGTCGCAAGCAGTTGCTGAGCGATGTTTATCTTTGTAGCGTCAACGCGCTGACGATGGACGGTTATTTGGTGAGCGTGGACGGCGCGGGCAACCGCACCGGGGCGATGACGTTCGGGCCGCGGAAGGTGATCGTGGTGGCGGGGGCCAATAAGATTTGCCCCGATCTGCCGTCTGCCTGGCAGCGGCTGGAGAAGGTGGCGGGCCCGATGAACCTGAAGCGTCTCAATGCGCCGACGCCGTGCGTGCAGACGGGTTATTGCATGGATTGCCGGGCCGACAAGCGCGGCTGCCGGATTTATACGGTGCTCAAGCGGCGCCCGATGCTGACCGATATCACGGTGGTGGTGGTCGGCGAGAATCTGGGTTTTTGATGTGTTGAAGCGCCGGCGGTGCGCCCACGATTGGCGGCGAGCCTCACCGGACGAATGGCATGGAACGGAAGCGGCCCCCGCCGGGGGCCGCTTTTGCACGATTGTTGGTATTTTGAAGAATATTATTGTCGACGCAGGTACTTTCGGCCTATGTGTAGAATCATCTAGGGGCGAAAAAACCGTATTGGTGACTATATGAAGCGATTATTGGTTATATATGTTGCGGTGGTCGCTCTGGCAGGCGTGTTTTGGCTGGGGGGCTGCGCGGCTTCCGGCGGGAAGCCGGCGGCGCCGGCCGGCGGGCAGACGGCCAAGCCTGCCGCCGCGGAACAGAACCGGAAGATGCCGCCGCCGGCCGGGGTGCCGGTGCTGATGTATCATAAGATCGGCGGTGAAAAGGGCAACGATGCCGTTATTTCCGAGGCTCTTTTCATTTCGCATATGGAGTTTCTCCATAACAACGGTTATAAGACGCTTTCCTTGGCCGAACTGGAGGCTTATCTCGACGGGCGGGCGGAGCTGCCGCCCAAGCCGGTGGTGATCACGTTCGACGACGGGTATCGCGATACGTACGAGATTGCGCTGCCGGTGCTGAAGAAGTACGGTTTAAAAAGTACGTTGTTTATTCCCGTCGCCGATGCCGACCGCCGTCTTTCCTGGGCGGAGCTGCGGGAGATGAAGGCGGCCGGGATGGAGATAGGCTCGCATAACTATTCCCACCGTGAACTGGCCGCGATGACGCCGGCCCGACAGGCTGAGGAGATCGGGCGCTCCAAGGAGGTTCTCGACCGTAACCTGGGGCAGGACAGCCGCTATTTCTGTTATCCGAACGGCAGTTACGACGCGGAGACGCTGCGGCTGTTGAAGGCGAAGGGGTTTCGGCTGGCGGTGACCATCGAGCCTGGATGGGTGAAGCGCGGCGATACCCCGCTGCTGCTTAAGAGGGTCTGGATGGGCAACGGGGTGGATCTGAAGCAGTTCGAGACCAGGCTGACCCGCGAGGATTATCCGATCATCTAGCGATAGTGCTCTTTTATTCTGGCAAAAGAGGTAAGCGATGATAAGGTTGGTACTACCGACGAACATCTATATGAGGTTTTTGGTTCTCAATCTGGCGTTTCTTATTGTGACGGGGCCGCTGGTGGTTATTTTCGGCCCGTTTGCGAATATCAAGCGGAGCGTTGTCGGGGCGATTATGACTTCCCGCCATCCCCAGTATATAACGTGGCTGTTGTCCGACCGCCAGATAAAGGATATCATCGGCGATAACACCAACCATGCAAATATAAGGCAGCAGGCGTTGAAGTTCACGAAGCGGGAGGATGACTCACTGCGCCTGATTAACATTACCGGGGGCCGTTTCAAGGGATATCTGCTGGAGGTGCCCAACCCGATGAGGGTGAAGGTGGCGACGGCGAGGGATATCCAGGAGATCGGCGATACGGTGAGCACGATCGCGCTCAGCCACAACGCCATTGCGGCGATTAACGCCGGCGGGTTTTACGATCCCGAGGGCACGGGGACGGGAAGGCTTCCGTGGGGGATAATCATTCGCGACGGTAAGTTTCTGGTGGGCGGCGATATCAAGGATAGCATCGATGTCGTGGGGCTCACGAAGAGCGGGATGCTGGTGACGGGAAATCATACGGTCGCGGAGATGAGGGCGATGAATGTCGCCGAGGCGGTCACGTTCGGGCCGTCGCTGATCATCAACGGTAAGAAACTGATTACCAAGGGCGACGGCGGCTGGGGGATCGCTCCGCGAACGGCTATCGGCCAGCGCAAGGACGGGACGCTTCTTTTCCTGGTTATCGACGGCCGACAGCCGGGGTATTCGATCGGGGCGACGCTGCTCGATGTACAGAATATCCTGTTCGAGCAGGGGGCTTATACGGCGGCCAATCTTGACGGCGGCTCAAGCGCGACGTTGTTTTACAACGGCAAGGTTATCAATAAGCCGGCCGATATGCTGGGCGAGCGCATGGTGCCGACGGCGTTTATCGTTAAATAGGGAGGGCAACGGGTGGACGAAAAGCGGCGGAAGCTCGCTATCTGGATTGTGGCGAGCCTAATTTTCCAAGGCAGCATTTATTTATATTTCGACCAGATACTGCTGGCGCCGACTTCCGCCTATGAGGTGAGCGCCGCGACTGACACCGTGGCCGGCGGCAAGGCTTATTATTCCCGTGACCGTCGTTATACGGCGATCGTGAAAGACAATAGCGTGGATATTTACATGGCGGCCCGCAAGGAACCGGTTCGCACGGTGGAGTTGAGCAACAATAAAGAGGTGTCGTTTTTCCGCTGGCTGAAAGACCGTGATCTGGCGCTGATGGCGGTGCACGAGGAAACTGGCGCTACCAGTTCGGTGACACTGACGCAGATCCATCCGCTGGGGGCGGAGCACGAACTGGCGGAGACGGTGAGCAAGCTGCCGCGGGGCAGCAAGATCGTGGATGTAGCGTTTTCCACGGCTACGAACGTGATCTATATGCAGGTGCAGGTTTCGACGAACCCGGAGCAGTATCGCGTTTACCGTACCGACGCCAACCGCGATTTGAAGAGGGTGTATCTTAATGCGAGCAAGATCGGCCGGATTGCGGTGCTGTACGACCGGGACACGCTGTTTTACGATAATATCGCCGAGGGTACGGTGACGGCGAGGCATGGGGACGGCAGTTGGGAAGTGGTTTCGCCGCCGGTGGGCAAGTACCGCCTGGTAGGGGTGGAGAATAACGTGATTTATCTCGCGCGGCTTAATGCCCAGGGGCTGGCGACGGCCATCTACACCGGCCGGCTGAAGGGAAAGTTCGCCGAGGAACGGGTGCTCGCGACGCCGATGGATGTCCGGCAGATTACGGTACAGGAGCTGGGCAAGGCGGCAGGCAAGTAAAAATCCAAGGATGCTGTTCGGGTTATTTGAAACGAAAACCCTGGCTGTTTGAGTCAGGGTTATTTTTTTCGAAGTTTTTTTACGGAAAATTGCGTTTTGGACGAAAAGTGGACTTTTAGTGGACTGTTTGGCCTAAAAGGTATGATATGATGATAGCGTGAAAAGGACCGCCGGGGGGGCGGTCTTTTCCGTTTGGCCGGGGAAACCGGCGAATATGAAGGGGGTAACGGTCGAAAATGACAAAAGGAAGAATATAGCAGATGAAGAATAAACAAAGTAACTGTTTCGGTGGACTCGTTTTGCAGGAAAGAGAGTGTGGTAAAGATGTTTTGGACTTATGTGGTGATTTTTGTAGTAGTTGTTATTGATGGTTTTTTATTTAACCGCGATACGAGGGAGGTTCGATTTTGCATATATTACGCATTCTATTACGGATTTCATTGGTATTGTTCCTTCAGGCGACGCGGTGAGATAAAAGAAGAAAGCATAAAACGCGTTTCAGGACAAGAGATAATGCGAAGCGATGTCAGAGAAATCGTCAGTTTTCCGTCTCTTTGGGGTATGCCCAGTTATTTCAGTACACAAATTTATACACAAGAAGACGCCGCGGAACCGGCGATGAAGGTTTCGCTGACAGGCAAAGGCTTAATTGCTTTGGCGGATGGCCGGCTAAACGATTGGGTTATTGATGATGAGGCTATAACGATAACCAGAAAGGTAGGTGAAGGCCGGAGAATTCTATTAACTTTTTTAGGGAGGCATTATACTCACGTTCATCTTAAGTTTGGCGTATTTGCTTTAATACCATTAGCTGCAATCAATAATATGTTAGAGATGGTTTCATTCCTATATATTATTCTGTTGTTTTTTGCGGGATGTGGTGTTGAAAGGCTGAAAGATTTCCGGAAAATAGCCGTTATCTTGGATGACATGGGGATCAGGGTGAATGAAGGTGAGGAACGGGAGCGATTTTTAGCGTATTCGGATATAGCTAAGGTGGAGAAAGGATTTATTCATACGAAGGTTACGGCTAAGAACGGCGAACTGATGCGTTTTCCAGGGGCGTGGCCGCTTTTGCCGGAACTGGTCAGAAAATTCGCGGGATTGAAAAAAGATTAATAACAAATGGTTATTATATGGTTTGTGCCAAGGCGCACAGGTGATTTTGAAGGAATGGCTAAACGGGGAGCTAAAAGACCGCCAAAATTGTAATGGCGGTCTTTGTGTTTGGTGAAGGGGGTGAGGGTATCGTAATGCGCGGGGCCGCTGGGTGAGTGACCGGGTGACGGTGTTGCGGTGAGGCGGGGTTAGGAGAGGAGGCGGAAGGCGGCGTAGGCGATCGCGAGCCAGAGGAGGAGGATGACGGCGGCGCCAAGCCAGAGTTTGGGCAGGATGCTGCCGTAAGCGGCGGCCCGGCGGCGGCATTCAGCGAGGACGGCGGGCGGGATGAGCCTGACGGCGAGGGCGATGCCGAGGGGGAGGAGGATGAGGTCGTCGAGGTAGCCGAGGACGGGGATGAAGTCGGGGATGAAGTCGACGGGGCTTAGGGTATAGCCGACGATGAGGGCGACGAGGGCTTTGGCGTACCACGGGGTGGCGGGGTGCTTGAGGGCGAAAAAGAGGGCGAGGATGTCGTCTTTGAGGAGACGGGCTTTTTGGCGGAGGGATAGTTTCCCCGGGGTATTGGTCATGGCGGAGTCCTTTCGGCGGCTTTTTTTTATTATAGCATACAAGGGGGACGAGATTTTGGCGGGCGGAAAAGGGCTGACGCATCGTCAACAGGCGTTTGTGCGGGAGTATGTGAGCAGAGGGAATGTGCTGCAGGCGGCCAGGGCGGCGGGGGTGAAGAGCCCGGAGAGCGCCGGGTACCGGATGATGCGGAATACGAAGGTGCAGGCGGCGATAGCGGAGGCGAGAAGCGGGGTGGAGGCGAAGCTAGCGGGGGAGTCGGCGAAGGCGCTGGCGATTTTGCTGAATCTGATGGAAAACGCGGAGACGGATTCGGTGAGGCTCAGAGCGGCCCAGGAGGTGCTGGATCGGGCGCGCGGCCGGCAGGGGGAGCGGCGCGACGAGGGGGAAGGAAAGCAGGGGGCGAGGATGTTGCTGGATTATTCGGATCCGGCGGCGGTGGCGGCGCGGCTGGAGGAGCTGTGGCGGCGGCGCAGGTCTGAGGGCACCGGCGAGGGAGAAACGGGGGACGGGGGCGGCGGCGATGCTGAGCGGTGAGGAATTGGCGGAGCTGGCGGTGCTGGAGGCTTTCCGTCAGTATGGGGAAGATCCGTGGCTGTTCGTGACGGAGTGCTGCCGGACGAAGGACGAGGCGGACGGGGGCAGGATAAAGAATATGCCTGACAAGGAGTATCTGCGGTATGTGACGCGGGTATGGCGGGAGGAGAGCCTGCTGGCGGTCCCGAAGAGCCGGCGGATGCTGATGACATGGCTTTTTTTGTGCCTGCATCTCTGGGCGGCGCTGACGAGGAAGAACGCGGCGATTTTTATCCAGTCGAAGAAGCAGGAGGACAGCGAGTTTTTGTTGGGGGAGGACCGGCTGATGTTCATTTACCGCCAACTGCCGCAGGAATTTCCCTGGCCGGCGCTGGAGAAGTCGATGGCGGGGAAGAGCGGCAAGGGGTACGCATATCTGCGGTTTCTAACGGGTCGTATGTGGCGGCGGTGGGGCAGGGGCCGGATCAGCTCCGTCAGTATACGGCGTCGCACGTGTATCTGACGGAGCTGGCTTTCTGGGAGTGGGCGGAGGAGACGTTCGCGTCGCTGCTGCCGACGATCCAGGGGGGCGGAAAAGTGACGGTCGATTCGAGCGCGGGGCCGGGCTTTTTCGACCGGCTTATTCACGGCGAGCTGTAACAGCGGCGAATAAAGGCGGAACGGGGGCGCGGACTGCGTTCGTTTGATCGTACGGTAAAATTTTTGGAATAAAATGCCAAAAAGGTATTGATATTCCCCAAAAACCGTGTTACAATTTACAAAAAGTGGTAAATATTACCAGATTAACATTTACAAACTTGTCGGCACCGCAAATAGCTGTGGCGCGGAAGATGTGCGAATGTCACCACAGTGCGGCGGGCTATTGATTAGGCGAGCAGAGTAACGGGAGTTTTCTCCCATAGCCTCCAGGAGCAATCCTGGGGGTCTTCTTTTTCAAAAAGGGGGAACAGGCGTGGCGAATACGGAGGTTCCGGAAGGGGTTAACCGCTGGCGGACAAAGCAGGGAGTGACGGTGGTGAGGGTTCATTATACGGCTGATCCTGCGAAGCGGACGGCGGCGTGGAAGGAGGAGCAGAAGCGGGGGATGTCGGAGGCAATGTGGGAGCGGGAGATGGAGGTCAATTTCCGGATCATGCTGGGTAAGGCGTGGTTTCCGGAGTTTCGCTACGAATTTCATGTGGCGAAAGAGAATTTGAAGCCGTTTGGCGGCAAGCCGGTTATCCGCGGCTGGGATTACGGGCTGACGCCGTGCACGGTGTTCGCCCAGTACGGGCCGAAAGGGGAACTGGTGGTGCTGGGTGAGGTGCAGAGCGTGGATTGTGGGATCACAGCTCATGCGAAGGTGGTGGAGGCGGAGAGCGCGGCGTATGCGGGGCATTCGTTCATCGATGTGGGCGACCCGGCGGGGCGGCAGCGGGCGCAGAGCGACGAGTCGACGTGTGTGGATATTTTGCGGGAACGGTTCGGGATTTATGTGCAGGACGGGCCGGTGAGTGCGGTGCGGCGGTGGGAGGCGGTGCGGCAGCGGCTGACGACGGTGACGGAGACGGGAGGGCCGATGCTGCTGGTGGACCCGCGCTGCCAGTGGCTGATCGGCGGCTTCACGGGTGGATACCGGCGGCACAAGGTAGGAGAACGGTACCTGGAGGAGCCGGAGAAGAATGAGTACAGCCATACGCAGGACGCGTTGGGGTATATCTGCGCGAGCGGCGCGGGGACGCGGCGGCGGTGGGAGGATACGGAGATTCCCCGGGCGGGGAGGATGTGAGGGCAGGGGAAGTGGTGTGATGATAGCGTGAAGAAGATCGCCGAGAGTACCGGTGGAGGCAGGCCGGGGCGGGACTGGTGAGCCGAGGTGGAGTGGATAGACAGCTAAGTGCACTGATGAAAAAGGATTGGCGGGTGGCGCCTGAACCGCTACGTAACGGAGCGATGGGACGGGAGTTCGACCCGTGGGCAAAGACATGGAAGCTAGACTGGGGTAAAGAGGGCAGGCCGGCGGAGAGGCCAAAGACGATGGAAACGATGATAACCTCTTTTCAACCAGAAGACTATAGTAATGATATCCAATTAGCGAGTGCAGTGACCCCCGCTCGTGCTTTCACCAGTTGCGGAGAGGGAGGAAAGGTACTTGCCAAGCCGATTAGTCGGGAACTTGTGAAGGAGGGTACGGAGGGGGTAAAGGAGGTAATCAAACTCAACAAATTTGGCGAGATAGCATATAAAACCGCTAAAGCGCAGGAGATTAGCCATGACGAGGCAATGGAAATAGCACGGGAAGCCCAGGCCTTGTACACGGCCTACAAAGCCGCCGATTGGGGGGTTAACGCCCTCTTGTTAAAGAAACTAAAAAAAACCTGGCCGGCATATGGGGTAAAGGAAGGTGCAGAGGAAATCTACGATGATGAAATTCATAATTACATTATTCAAACAGCGATAAATAATTACAAACTAGCAAAGAAGCCGCCAGAAGGGTCAATATTGCCACCCTAAGCTTTAGTTTTAGGAGGAGGGAGAGCAGAGAGGCTTTCTCTCCCACTGCATTTTTTTAATGGGTTGACCACTCAAAAGCATAAATTGCTTTTTGCGGGAAAAAAAGGAAATTTGGAGGATGGTGACGAATGTATGTTCGGCGAATAACTGTAAGCCGGGAGGGGAGCGCATGCTGCAAAGCTTGTGGTATCAATTATGTATCATAATATGTGTATATTGGTTTGGAACAGAAATGATATGGAATTACGAGCAGGTAGAACCGATTGTAGGGTTGTCGAAGGGCGAGTGGTTCGCGGGAGCATTGGGGGGCTTTGCACTAATCGGCGGCTCGGCATATTGGTATGTGCGGAGAGCAGGTAAAGGGATGGTAAAGGAGACCGGACTGGAGAAGGAAAACGGGCCGGTCATCCCGTTGGCATGTGTCGAGAAGATCGTGTGGGAGGGATGGGGGTTCCCGGCGATGGTGCTCTTAGCCGACGACAAGGTGAAGATGCATTTACAGGATAAGGACTTTATCAAACTTGCCGCAACAAGGCTCAATAAATGGACGATTGACGACGATGAAGTAACCGTGGCATCCGGGGAGGCGGGGCAAGACCTTCAGATAAGCTATGCTCCGCTGGGAATGTACGGCAATTTCTTTGATATAGGTAAGTGGCTTATTGTTTTTTTGCTGATGTTGAAGTTTTCCTCTGAAATGTTCGGCGGGGATACAAAATTGCTTTTTCGTGCAAGCTTAATTTGTATTCTGCCTTTTTGTATACTGCTATATTACCGCAGGATAAAAGTATCGGTAGAAGGCGACAAGGTTTTGCTGAAAAGGGGAAAGAAAGAGGAAAGCTTCAGGTTCGGCGATGTGGCCGGTATCGAAAAGGGGCTGTTTCAGGTTAAGGTAACGGCGAAGGATGGGAAAGTATTTTTCTTTCCGCGGGGGTGCATATTATTGCCCGAGATTATCGAGGAATTTGCCGGGCTTGCCGGGCGTTAAAGAGGGCGGTGTGAGAAAAAGTTTAGAAGAATTTTTGAGAAATATTTTCATTTGGACGAAAAGTGGACTTTTAGTGGACGATTTGACAAAAAAGTGTGATATGATGATAGCGTGAAGTGGACCGCCGAGGGGCGGTTTTTTGTTTTGGGGTGGCGGAGAGAGGAAACGAAACAGAGGGAGGAAGGGCGAATGGCGAGCAGGGAAGAGGAGTATATCAGGAGGATGAAGGCGCGGGGATATGTGCCGACGCTGGCGGGGATGGATGAGGAGGATATCGAGTGGGAGCTCTCCAAGATGGAAGAAGCCGAGCGGAGGCGCGAGGCGCCGTCGCAGCCGTTGAGGACGGTGTACCGGCCAGTGGATCCGGGGCTCAAAGCGCGGATACTCCGCCAATTCGGGCAGCCTTACGACGAGAGCGCGATACCCAAGGGGCAGGAGTTCTACCTCAACGGATGGGACAACGGAGATGAAGACGATACGCTGGTGGAACAGAATCGGCGGATGGAGCGTGCTCCGCTGCGTAACGGGGCGATGGGACGGGAGGAGCCCGACCCGTGGTCGAAGGCATGGAAGCTGGATTGGGGCGAAGAGGGCAGGCCAGAGGAGAAGGCGAGGACGATGGAGTGGCAATGGGGACGAGACGAGCCGGGACTGGTGAGTCGAGGTGGAGTGGATAGACCGCTAAGCTATGGACCAAGCGGACATGACATGGGAACCGGGAGTTATAAGACGAACGAGGCAGATGCCAACCCGTATGCAGGCGGATATGCAAACGGCGGTGCAGAAGGAGATATGCTGTTTGAGGTTACTGGCGTCAAGCCAATGGAGAAAGGGAAAAAGACGGCTCAAGAGCCTCCAGCAGGTGTTAAGCTATGGGCGGAAGAAAACCCCGACTGGAATAATTTGCAGCCGCAGATGAAGAATACGACAACATCTTTTGTTGGTGAGGTTAATAAGGAGTTCGGAACGAAAAAAACACCATGGATTACGTCCGGATATCGAAGTCCGGAACTCAATGCAACTCTTCCGGAGGCTTCACCAAACTCCTGGCATCTGGAGGGGCTGGCGGTAGATATTAATCTGGATGATTACACAGCAGAAGAGAGAGCAAAAATCGAGGAGATGGCGCGGAAACGTTTTGGAGAGGTATACTGGCATAGAGGTACAGGCTGGCATCTGCATATTGGTAATCCTCTAGAGCCACGGGGAGAGGCGGGCTAGGAGTTGGACCGTGCTGATCGGGATAAACGACTTATGAGGGGAAGCTCCCCCTCGTAAGCCGAAGTTGTTTTTTGGCAAAAAGAGGAGAATTAGGCGTATGCAGCGAATGAATTTTCGATAAAACCGGTATACCGGGATATGGGCTATTTGATGGCAAGAGACGGGACAGATTTTCTTTCCTATGTGATCATTTTTCGCACATGCTTATTGGGGATACAATGGTTTATGGCAGAGACGATGAGAGTCTAGTGTGAGGTGAAGGAAATGACGCTTAGGCGGATAGCCGCCATTGGCTTTCTCTCGCTTTGGGTTGTCGCCGTAGGATTGCCAGCAGGATTGTGCAAAGATGGAAGGGCAACGGAAATAGCTCCCGGTATAAAAGAAGGGATAATTGCCATTGAATGCCACCCGCAGAAGTTTACGATGCGGAGAGTGGACGGTGATCCTTATCCGTATTATACATACGTCCCACACGATGTGGAGACAGAGCGTTTCAGCGGGCCAGAGGGGACGGGGATAAGGTTCTGGATGAACCGCGGCGGCGGCGATAAGCGGTACCAGGCTTTTGCGGAGTTTTTCGTCTTTCCGCAAGGGACGACGCGGGAGCATACGAGGCAAATTATCGATGGGCTGATGAGCCGCTCCGGGTGGGACAAGCACGAGCGCGAGTACAAGGAGGAGAAGTCTTTCCCGTGGTCGCTGTATGAGATGCCGTTTACGGCGGCGTGGTATTCGATGGGCTCGAAAAGGCTTCCGATTGGGACCATCGCAGTCGGGCAACACGGCGATTTGTTTTTCGGGGTATTGTGTTACTATCGGGCTTCGTATAGTGACGGGTTCGTACCCAGGTATCTGAGGATTTTGGATGAATTGGTCTGGGCGGATACGAACGAAGGGCTTCCGAGGGTCGAGATGCAAAGGTGCTCCGGGAATTAAATATTATCAAAAAATATAGGAAATTTTTGAGAAACACTTTCAATTGGACGAAAAGTGGACTTTTAGTGGACGATTTGACAAAAATGTGTGATATGCTGATAGCGTGAAGTGGACCGCCGAGGGGCGGTTTTTTGTTTTGGGGTGGCGGATGAGCGGAAACGAAATTGAGGGAGGAAAGGCTAATGGCGGGCAGGGAAGAGGAGTATATCAGGCGGATGAAGGCCGCGGGGGTATGTGCCGACGTTGGCTGGGATGGACGAGGAGGATATCGAGTGGGAGCTCTCCAAGATGGAAGAAGCCGAGCGGAGGCGCGAGGCGCCGCCGGAGCCGTTGAGGACGGTGTACCGGCCGGCGGATCCGGGGCTCAAAGCGCGGATACTCCACCAATTCGGCCAGCCGTACGACGAAAGCGCGATACCCAAGGGGCAGGAGTTCTACCTCAATGGATGGGACAACGGAGATGAAGACGACACGCTGATGGAGAAGAATCGGTGGGAGGAGTCCGCTCCGCTGCGTAACGGGGCGATGGGACGGGAGGAGTCCGACCCATGGTCGAAGGCCTGGAAGCTGGATTGGGGCGAAGAGGGCAGGCCAGCGGAGAAGGCGAGGACGATGGAGTGGCGATGGGGGCAGGACGATGCAGGGCTATCAAGCAGAGGTGGAATGCTCTTGCGTACGGGCCAGGCAAGTTTGAGGGCGCAGTCGGAATGAAGGAGCTGAGTTATAATATCGCTGATGGTGGCAAGGAAGGTGTGCTAAAGAGAGCCGGGGCGTTGGATAAAGTTTTGGGACCAGCTGGAGAAATAATCGAAAAGAGTATCGATGTAGATCAATTTGTCAAAGAGGTGGAAGCGGAGGCGTTAAAGAACGGGGATAGCCCAGAACTGGCCAGAAAGAAAGGTATTGATGCGGCATCGAAGTATACCGCCTATTTATTGGGAGTGGGTGGAGCCGCTGTCTTGGCAGGGAGAGCGTCGGGGTACGGTCCCATTATTGCTGGAACTACGGGTACGGTTGCCGGGACATATGCTGTGAAGCCATTGATAAAAAAACACGTATTAGGAAAAAGTGGGGCCGATTATGATAGTGAAGTTGAAGAAGAACCGTTGCATGGCGGGGATTAGCCGCCGACGCGACCAAGCTAATCGGACACACGGCTTATAAGAGGCGAGCGTCCCCTTATAAGCCGCGACTAAATTATTGAAAAAAGAGGAAGTCGAGGCGAGATAGCGAATAAATGTTCGATAAAGCCGGTGTAATGGGGGTGGCGGTGTGCCGAAAAACTGGTGGACGTTACTGTTTTATGTTATAAGTTGTGTGGCGTTTTATGGTACACAACTTATATGGAACTATGATCAGGTCGGACCGGCAGCGGGATTGTCTAAAGGCGAATGGTTAGCTTGGGTGTTAGGCATTTATGTGACAATTAGCGGCTTGGTATATTGGCTAATATGGAGAGCCGGGAAAGGGACGGTGACGCAGGCCGGGTTGGAGAGAGAAAACGGGCCGGCCATTCCATTGATAAGTATAGAGCGGATCGTCAGCGAAGGCGGTGGATTCCCATCAGTGGTGTTTTTAGCCGTCGATCAAGTAAAGGTACATATAGTGGACAGGGAGCTTGTCAAGTTGGCCAAAACTAGATTAAATCAATGGACGGTTAACGGTAAGAAACTAATTGTGACACCAGGGGAGGTGGGGGCGGAACTGAAAATAAGCTATGCATTGCTGGGAAGGTACGATACGTATAGATTTGCCAGCCTGAGTACTCTGGTTATGGTTGTTTTTGTCATGGCGATATTATTCGGCCTGAAATTAGGCTGGAATACTGAGTGGCTTTTGGAAGGATGTTTAATTTACGGTTTCGTTTTTTTGATAATACCTTTGTACCGAAGGGTAAGAGTGTCGGTACTAAGCGACAGGGTTGTGCTAAAAAGGGGAAAAAAAGAGGAAAGCTTCAGGTTCGGCGATGTGGCCGGTATCGAAAAGGGGCTGTTTCAGGTTAAGGTAACGGCGAAGGATGGGAAAGTATTTTTCTTTCCGCGAGGGTGCATATTATTGCCCGAGATTATCGAGGAATTTACCGGGCTTGCTGGGCGCCGGAGAGGGCGGTCAGAGTAAAATTTCTGAAGAATTTTTGAGAAGTGTTTTCATTTGGACGAAAAGTGGACTTTTAGTGGACGATTTGACAAAAAAGTGTGATATGCTGATAGCGTGAAGAAGACCGCCGAGGGGGCGGTTTTTTGTTTTGGGTGGCGGATGAGCGGAAACGAAATTGAGGGAGGAAAGGCTGATGGCGAGCAGGGAAGAGGAGTATATCAGGCGGATGAAGGCGCGGGGGTATGGAGAATCTTTTTTGGGTTGCCGGGGCCGTTAAGAAGCCTTCAGATGCTAGGCGCACCGGAAGAATGCGCAGCGACGTGTACGCGGATGTACACTAGCAAGCGTTCTGAGGAGCAACGCCGCAGATGAGGGCTTATTAACGGCCCTTATGTATGGGCTGAACCCTTGGCGGGGATGGATGAGGAGGATATCGAGGGGAGCTCTCCAAGATGGAAGAAGCCGAGCGGAGGCGCGAGGCGCCGTCGCAGCCGTTGAGGACGGTGTACCGGCCAGTGGATCCGGGGCTCAAAGCGCGGATACTCCGCCAATTCGGGCAGCCTTACGACGAGAGCGCGATACCCAAGGGGCAGGAGTTCTACCTCAACGGATGGGACAACGGAGATGAAGACGATACGCTGGTGGAACAGAATCGGCGGATGGAGCGTGCTCCGCTGCGTAACGGGGCGATGGGACGGGAGGAGCCCGACCCGTGGTCGAAGGCATGGAAGCTGGATTGGGGCGAAGAGGGCAGGCCAGAGGAGAAGGCGAGGACGATGGAGCCTCAAACTAACACTTTCATGTATCGAGGTAAAGATAATGACCGTGACTTTAGCCAGTTTGCGAGTGGGGCTCCTGACGTTAGACAGTATACTTATGACGAGGGCTTAAAGCGCGCGGATTCCAGTGGCTCGGGAATTTGGGGAAAGGCGGCTGAGGTGGCTAAAGGAGCGATCAAACTCAACAAATTTGGCGATAAAGCCTATAATGTCGCCAAAGAGCAGGGATACGGTCACGAGGATGCAATGGAGATTGCACGGGAAGCCCAGATTATGCATGGAATTTACTTGGGAGGCGATGCATATTTAGGGAGAAGATTAAAAGGTTTTAAATATTTTATAAAAGAGGTGGGGCGAGAATTGACTGAGGACGAGCTGCAAAGGTACTTTATTGAAACGACGATAAATAACCGTAAGCTGCGACAGAATCCTCCGGAGGGATCCATATTGCCGCCCTAAGCAGTGTATTATGCGGGCAGCCTGAAGGGAAAAATTGTAATATATAGAAATGATTAATTGAGAGGGGGAAGGACATGACTCATTTAATGTTCGTTCTGCTTGTGTTGAGTATATTTGATGATACGCTGGGGTTTTCTTATGAATATGTGCTTCCACATATATCTATCCTTACCCCCGCCTACTGGCAAACCACAAAGGTTATAGCAATAGTTGCGTTCTGTCTGATTCACAACATAAAAAGCCATGAAAGAATAAAAGGGACTGTTACCGACAGGGAAATAAAAAAAGTGTATGAAAACCAAGGGGTTCCCCTGGAGGCGATTACTTCAATCAATGGGAAAATATTGTATGCTAATCTATTTTATCCGGACACGAAAGTCGCGGTTTCCGATGGATCTGATGAGATAGAGCTATGCATACATGGTAAGAGTTTGGTCCCGTTGGTAAAAACCAGATTAAATCAGTGGTCAATCACAGAGGGTTCGTTCTTGATAATACCATCGGTCGCGGATAATGCTTTCATTGAGTATCCGCTTATAGGGAGATACTTTTGGCCACTCGGTTACAAATCTATTGACTGGTATATAGTGTCAATTGCTTTAGTAGCTGAAACGGCGGTATTTGAGGATATGTACCATTTGCTACTCATACCTTTATTAGTTTTATTTGCTGTTAAATCCTTAATCTGCACAGGATTGAGGCATTTTCGGAAAGTTAAGATCCTATTAACAGAAAACAAAATAAAGATATTTAATTCCCAAGGTCTTGAAAATTCTCTGGAGCTTAGCGATGTGACGAAGATCGAAAAGGGTATTTTCCGTGTAAAGGTTATCGGAAGAAACGGCCAGGTCATTTATTTACCGCGAGGATGTTATTTGTTGCCGGAACTGATTATGGAACTGTCCGGATCGGAAAAGCCGATAAAAGAAAATAATTTTTGAGAAATGTTTTCATTTGGACGAAAAGTGGACTTTTAGTGGACGATTTGACAAAAATGTGTGATATGATGATAGCGTGAAGAAGACCGCCGAGGGGGGCGGTTTTTTGTTTTGCCGATAATGAGGAGGTGCCGGGGTGGAGACGAGGGACGAGGACCTTTTGACGAAGATCAAGGCGGATATCGAGGCGGCGAACAGGTATTACGATTCGGACGTGGAGCCGCTGCTGATCGAGCGGAACAAGATTTACCACGGGGATAAGGATTATTACCGGATGAAGTATCCCGATCTGTCGGAGGTGAGCGATCTGGTGACGACGGATCTGGCGGATATTATCGAGTGGTCGATGCCGTCTTTGATGAAGGCGTATTTCAGCGGGGCGAGCATCGTGTCGATGCGCGGCGTTACGGCCGAGGATGAGCAGCCCGCCAAGGTGATGGAGGCACTGATAAATTACCAGCTGACGAAGCTGAACAAGTTTTTCGTGGTGTGCTACGACTGGATTAAGGCGGCGCTGATGGAGAACGCGGCGGCGATAAAGTGCAGTTGGGTGAGGGAGACGAAGCGGGACAGGCGGTATGTGGAGATACTGTCGGCGGAGGAGACGGCGGCGCTGGAGGAGTCGGGCCGGGCGGAGGTGGTGAGCAAGGCGAAGGTGCCGGGGACGGACGATCTTTATAAGGTGGATTTTTGGGCGGTGAAGCTGACGAGGAACGCGCCGAAGGTGGAGAACGTGCCGGCGGCGGAGCTGAGGTTTTCACCGGACGCGACGGATCTGGACAATTGCCATTTCGTGGCTCACAGGAAGGTCGTGACGGTGGATTATCTCAGGAAGATGGAGAAGGAGGGGCTTTATAAGAATGTCGACGAGGTGGTTGAGAATCTCGGCAACGTGAGGTATACGGAGTCGGAGCGGCTGAACAACCCGGAGATAGATTTGTACGCGCGGGAGGAGGACCAGACGGCGCGCAAGCGGGTGGAGCTTTACGAGTGCTATATCAAGTATGACGCGGACGACGACCAGATGCTGGAGGACTGGATCGTGACGGTGGCCAACGAGGTGATTATCCGCAAGGAGCCAAACACGTACGGGCGGCATCCGTTTTTCGTGCTGAGCCCGGTGCGCGATCCGGGGCGGATTTGGCCGAAGAAGGGGATCGGGCAGTTCGTGAGCGAGATCCAGTCGCTGAAGACGGCTTTTCTGCGGCAGATTATCAATAATACGGCGCTGAACAACGATTTGCCGGCGTTCGTGGATGAGAACCGGGTGAATATTCTCGATGTGGTGGAGCGGCGGAAGACGATCAGGGTGACGGGGTCGCCGCGGGATGCGATTTCGTTTCCGCCGCTACAGCCGATGGCGCCATGGACGATGCAGTTTCTGGAGTATCTGGAGGGGGCGAAGGAGCAGGCGACGGGGGTGACGCGCTATAACCAGGGGTTGGATGCGAACAGTCTGAATAAGACGGCGACGGGGATTTCGATTATCCACGAGTCGAGCAACCAGCGGCTGGAACTGGTGGCTCGCATTCTGCTGGAGACGGGGCTGACGCCGTTTTTCCGGTTTTTGATTACGCTGAACCAGCGGTTTATCGATCAGCCGCAGGTGATCAGGCTGGCGAACGAGGCGCTGACGGTGCGGGGGGACGATGTGCAGGGGAATTTCGACCTGGAGATCAACGCGGCTTTGGGGGTGGGATCGAAGACGACGGAGATGCAGAATATGCAGATGCTGCTGGGGATGTATCCGCAACTGGCGCAGGCGGGGATCGTGCAGCCGGTGAATGTTTTCAACGCGGTGCGGAAGCTGCTGGAGATAATGGGTTATAAGAACGCGGGCGAGTTTATTTCGTCGCCGCCGCCGCAGGCGCCCGGCGCCGGGCTGCCGGGGCTGCCGAGCGGGCCGAGGGCGGGGGCGCAGGGAATGCCAGGGCCGGGGCAGGCCGGGCCGGGGATGCCAGGGGCGGTGCAACCGGGGACGCCGGGGTTGCCGCCGGGTCTGGGCGGGACGGGAGAGCCGGCAGGCGGTCCGGGGAATCAGCCGGCGGATGCGGAGTTTTGGCAGCGGGTGCTGCAGGGGGTAAGGCAGGGTGGATAGGGAGCAGATAGAGAGGCTGACGGGGCAGGCGGGGCTGGGGGAGGAGGCGGAGCTGACGCTACGCTGCTGCGAGCGGCTTTTCCCGGCGATGAGGGAGGAGATATACCGGCAGATGGAGGGGGAGGAGACGCCGGATTTGGCGCTCCTCAGGGCGAGGCTGCTGGTACTCAGGAGCGTGGAGGAGCGGCTGGGGGCGTATATTCGCAGCGGACGGCTGGCGCTGAAGGAGCTGGAGGGGTAGGGAAAAGGCGGGGTAATAATCCGAACGACTAAATGGATAATAAAGGATTTTTGTGTATAAACGCCGAAGTCGCTCCGCAAGAAAAATAGAGGGGAACCGCTGATGTGAAGACGCTGAAATTGATTCTGGCGGCAGTGATAGCGTATTGCTTCATCCATTTTGTCTTTCCGTTACTGTTCCTGGTAGGGGGCTTTGCCCTGGCGGAGTCCGAGGAAATAATCAAAAGCGCAGAGTCGCCGAACGGGGAATATGTCGCCGAGCTTTACCGCTTCAGCCCCGGCTTCGGGCCGTCGCCATACGAGTATTACTTGACGGTGCGGGAAAAGGGCGAGAAGCCCGATATGCGAAAGAAGCAAATAGCCGATTCCCGCAAGGAGTTCGAGTTTGCCTGGACGGGGCCGGAGGAGCTTCTCGTGACGGCACGTACAGCCAAACAATTAGGCGGAAAAGAAACATATAAAAAGGTACAGATCAGGTATGCCGCCAATATCCCGGCATGGGGCAGGTCGTTGCGGGAGGTTTATCCGGTGGCGGAGGACGTGGCGTACGGGTTGGGGGGACGAGAGATCGGGCTGGCGGATTTTGTGATGACTTTTCGCGGCCAAGAAGCTATAAGAGGCAGGAAAGGCGAAACAAGGTACGAGTTTCACGGCTGGGATATACATAGGAGCGCGTTGCTATATTCGGTGACGATAGACGGCAGAAAGAATGCAGTGGTGGGGGTGGAGAGAAAACCACGCCATGAGCAATACCGCAAAAGGGACATATGGGCGTGGCCGGATACGGGGGATTTTTTCCGCGTTTTGGAGGAGCAGGCGGGGCTGGGGAAAATAGTCAGCGGGTATGAGAATCCAGTGATGATAATAAAGTCAGATGCCGAACGGTGCGAAATAGTGATAGGCGAGGCATCGACCCCTGTCGAAGGGAGACAAACGAGGATATTCATCGACAGTGCCACCGGAAAGATAGTGCCGGGTATGGCAAAATAGCCACTGAGCTAGGAAATTATAAAGGTTGGAAAAAGGAAGCGGCACAAGCGCTTCCTTTTATGTGTCAGTATTTTTGAGGCTTGATTGTGCTTGAGAGCACTCGTTTGCTATGAATTGTAATGGATGGTGTCTGGCGCTGAAGGAGCTGGAGGGGTAGGGAACAAGAAGGCGACGTGCTTGGGATGCACGGTCGCCTGGTCTGTAAGCGGAAAGGACAGGGGGATTGTGCATGGGGAGTATCCGCGAATATCCGCCGGATTTTTGGGGGCATTATGCAAACCTGGTGCAAGGGGGCGGCGGGCTGTGTTAGGACAACTATCGGCTAAGTACGAGTCGAGCGGCGATCCGGGGGCGATTGGGCGCAATGAGGGGGACGCGGGGGGAGCGTCGTACGGGGCGTATCAGTTCGCGACGAACGCGGGGGTTCCGGAAGTGTTCGTGGGGTGGCTGGCGGAGCAGGGGTACTGGGGAGCGGCGGTGCTGGTGCAGGCGGGGGAGCCGGGGACGGAGGGGTTCGACGCGGCGTGGCGGCAGGTGGCCACGGCTGATGCGGCGGGGTTTCTGGCGGCGCAGCACGGGTATGTGGAGCAGGCGTATTATGAGCCGGCGAGGGCGGCGCTGCTGGAAACAGGGCTGGACGTAGACGCGAGGTCCGGCGCGCTGCGGCAGGTGGTGTGGTCGGCGGCGGTGCAGTACGGCCCGGGGTATGTGGGCGAGCTTTTCTGCACGGCGGCGGCGCTGGCGGGGGAGGAGCCGGACAGGGTGGATGACGCGACGATGATCGCGAATGTTTACGCGGTGCGGGCGTCGGACGAGTGGACGGCGGGGAGTCCGGTCCTCAGGCCGGCGCTTAGGGCGCGGTTCGCGGAGGAGTGCCGGGAGGCGCTGGAGATGATGGGATGAACGACTTATGAGAGTGTAATAAAGATAAGGTTGTTTAAAAGGCGAAAGGTGATGGCTGTCTAGTAGGAAATACCATAAAAGGAGGGGAATATAGGTAAGATGCCGGGGAGGTGACGTGATGCAGGATTTGGTAGCATCGTGCTTTTTTTGTTATCGATTGCCGTCAGCCTTTATATACTGTGGGTCAAAGAGGCGGCATCACAGGTTCTTGGCGTCATGACAGGATTGTGGATTCCTTTTCGGTATTTTTTTAAGAACATGAGATTAAGGTTAATTGCAGCTGTATTAATGGCGGGAGTAATCGCTCTGGCGTTAGTGAAGATTGAGGACACATTCATAAGTGTGGTTTGGGTGATAGGTATTTCTGTCGCGCTATTTTTCGAGGTGCGGGAAATAGCTCGCAAGATTAGAAAGGAGGGTTAAGGTCTGGTGCTACAGGACGAGGAGAGGTTGAGAAAAGGTCAAATTCCTGAGATGCTTGAGTTTTTGCCTGTCGCAGGCGCGCTACATCCGCACCCGGCGGTGCGCGCTACGGCATGGGTAATGGGATTAATGCGCGCAATGGGAGGCCTTTATGCAGCTACTGATAAAGGTGAAAAAGCACCTAATCAACCCGATGATTTCGGCAATTATTACGGGGTAGGTGGGATGAATAATGAAGCCAAGGCCAACTGAAAGGTGGACGAGATGACCGACCGGATTATAAAAGCAAGGTGGTATTAGATGTTGAGAAAGAAGTATAGCACCTATAACGTTAACTGAGTTTTACAAATTGGTGCTGGGGTGGCAGCGGGCGAAGGGACACAGGGGGAAGGCGGCGCGGAAGGCAGCGATGGGGCTGCCGGTGGCGACAGCGGCGAACGCGGTGCCTGCGCATGTAAGGCGGTTTAACGAGGCGGCGCTGGAAGACGGGACGCCTCTGGACGATTTGGCGATGCTGACGGCGGAGCTGGGGAGGCGGCTGCGGGATAAAAAGATAAGGTAGCAGGATAAGCGCTGAATGGGGCGCTTTTTTTAATGCCAAAACGCGGGGTAAGAGTGCGGCCCAGGCGATGGTCCGACCAAGCGGAAAGCAGTCGGAGGGAAAGGATGGAAGGTATGATGGATAAGTTCGATTTACAGTTTTTCAATGATATCGGTGAGGAGACCGGAACAACCGCAGAGGATTCCGGCGCCGGTGAGCCGGTGGAGAAGGTGGCGCTGGACGAAAATGGCGAGGTGCGGGTTTTCCGCGAGGAGGCGGAGCCTGCCGCGGAGGAAGAGGACTATGGCATTCGCGAGGATGACGGCGAGCAAGCGTATTACTCTTCCGAGGAGGTGCGGGCGACGGACTTTGACAAGCTGGATCCGGAACGGATTCCGCGGGAATTGCTGCCGTGGTACAAGTCGATGCAGGCGGGGTTTACGCGGAAGACGCAGGAGCTGGCGGCTGAAAAGCGGGCGGTGCGGGAGATTTTGGAGCAGGCCAGGGATGGCGCTCAGCCGGCCGCCCCGGAGGACGCGCACAGGGCTTATGTCCGGCAGGTGGCGGAGGCCGCGCAGGGGCAGGTGGAACGGTATTTCAACGAGGGATACGACGCGTTCAATCCTGCCCACCAGACGGCGATGGCGCTGGCGGTACAGCAGATTTACGCTGATGTGGCCCGGGTGGCGGGCCAGCAGGAGGCGATGCTGGGGCTGGAGGCGGAGCTGAGAGGGCAAGAGGCGAATTACGAGGCGATTTACGAATACGCCAAGGCGAGGGTGGCGGAGCTGCCGCATGCGGAATACGCACGGTTGCAGGAGGCTTTCGCCAGCGGAGACGTGAGGGCGTTGAGGACCTTGCTTAACGATACTATCGGCGGCAAGTATCTTAGCCCGGATACTAATCCTTACCTTAAGCAAAACTACAGCCTCGCGTCACAGAGTCTGGATAAAGATCTCAACAAAACATACGACGCCCTTAACTCGCAGTTTAACCGCAACGGCCTGTATGACTCAAGCGCCAGGTATAATGCGTTGAAACGGCAGACGGACAAGATTGCGGAGCAGAAAACAAATCTGGCGACGCAAATGTTCACCGACAACTACAATCAGGAGAGGGGCTATCAGCTTCAGGCGCTCGGTGCCCAACAGCAGGCGCTCGGCAACCTTTTAAACGCCGGGAATGTCGAGCAGCAGAGCGGCCAGAACGCCTATGACCGGGATTATCGCGAATGGCTGCGGCAGATGGGGGTTGATGACTCCAACCTCGACCGGGCGATTAATTTCGTGATGGGGGTCAAAAGCCCTGTCGAGACGCAGTCGCAGTCTAAGAGCATGGGAAAATAACGGAGTTCAGGGATACTTCGCCGGGTTGATATATCCGGCCTGTAAATGAGGAGGGACGATATGGGCGATTTGTACAAAGAGGCCGGGGGCTGGAAGGGGATCCGGAAGGATATTCTCGAACCGCTCGCGGAATACCAGAAAAGCTTGGGGATGAACACGTCGTTCACGCGGTTGTATGACGCTTATAATAAAATCCAAGGAATTCAAAAGAAACGTGAAGAAGCGGAAAAAAACGCAAAAAAACTGCCCGTGATTGGAGGCGGTGGTACGGGGCAAAATCTAACTGGCGTGAGTACGGGGACTGCAGCCGCTACCGGCGGCAAAGCAAGCGGTGGCACTGACAGAAGCTATTCTTTTAACCCTCAACAATATAATTACGGTGTTAATGACTATCACTATTACCTCGGTAGGCTCGGCGGCTACGATGTTCTTAATCGTGGACAGGGCTTGTATGGGCTGCAGCCATGGTATTCGGATAAAGCGTTGCCGTATCAGACCAGGAAGTGGTAAACTCCCATGCTTTGATCCGATACTTTGTAGTGGATTTTAGATTCAGCCGGTAGAGACAAGCTGACCAGGGGAAATGGGTTTATATGTAAAGAATATTAGGTGATAAGAAATTCTTATTGCCTTGAAGCCGGGGGAGGAACGGGTCCTCTCCCTTCATTTTTTAGAAGGAAATATATGGTCTTTGCGCGAACGTTATTCGCCAAAATATTTTAATGGAGGATGACATGTCACAAAATTATGACCTGGTGTCGTTCTTTGTTTTATACTTTATTTTTGGACCTTTAGGCTTTCTCGGCTATTTGGTTCTCAAAACAACGATCGGTTGGTATATGTGTCATCGATATCGTGCAATCATAACGCCGACCGGCATAAAATGGCTCAGAGACAAAGTGGAGGTTAATATAAGTGATATAGATATTATTAAGGCTGATTTTGAAGAAAGTGTTTTTTCGTCAAATGTCTTGAGTTTACATCTGTCAGATACCAATAAAAGTGTAAAAGCTTGTCTCGATGATCGAGAAATGGTTAAGCTGGCGCATACCAGATTAAATAAATGGGTTATCAACGGAAGCTCACTGTCAATAGAACAAGGAGGAACTGCCGGTCTATCTGTTTGTTACTCCGCTACTTCCAGAAAATACGATCTTGGGGCAAGATTATACAGTCCTGTTATGATGCTGACAATTATATTCATTGTCTTTTTTGGCATTTTTATGTTTTTTGAAAAGCTACAACTTTTATTTGTACTAATTGCTGTTTTCATTGCTTTTTTCGGTCTGGAACGTTACAAAAGAGTATCCGCGATTCTTAATGGTCACAAATTATCGTTTGGGGATGAAAATGGACAACAGCATTGCATGGCTTTGGAAGATGTAAAGGAGATAGAAAAAGACCTTTTTGCCATAAAGGTAACCGGATCGGACGGTAGGGAGTTCTTTTTCCCGCGGGCTTTTTACTACTTGCCGGAATTAATTTGCTGCTATGCAGGCAGCTCTTCAAACCGACGATAGAATTTATGGATTACTACGGCGACTGAAAGGAAACTATAAAGTCAAAAATGCAGAAAGAAGGCTAGGGATTTTCTGAAAGTCCCTGGCTTTTTTGCTAAAGGAGGCAAGGAAATGGGAGAAGCGTTTGCGATTAAAAATATTTCCGATGTTACTATGGCATTGCAAGCGGCGAACGAGGCGAAGAAGCTGGCCGACCCGCAGATCGAATTGTCGAAAAGCGGGCTGGCCAGGGATGTTATGGCGACGGGCGGCGGGGCGGGCCGCCAGGAGAATCCGAATTTCGCGGCGATCAAGCAGGTGGGGAGCGGGAAGGACGCTCCCCGCTTCGATTTTGTGCCATTCCAGGATTGGTTCAGCACGCCGCGGAGACGGCGATAGGAGGCCGGGAAATGAGCGAGGGCGATATTCAGGTGATTCTGGCGGAGCTCAAGAACATCAAGGACGACATGGCGGAAATAAAGGTGGATATCAAGGAGCGGTGCAAAAATTGCCTCAACACGGCGGTGATGGAGGAGCGGGTCACGAACCAGTGGCGGCACATCGCGTCACTGTGGGCGGTGATCGTGTTTTTGTGCGGGACGGTGGGGGGGACGGTGCTGAACCGGCTGATGGGGAGGTAATGGATATGAAGAAAGATGTGAAGAGATTTTTCGTCGGGTTGCTGTATGAGAACAACGAGCCGAGTCTTACGCGGGTGCTGTTCGCCGCGTCTTTTTTATTGGTGGCAGCAGCGATGGTGTACGACTGGGTATATGGCTGGCCGCCTTTCCTGGATTTCGCCAAGCAGGTGCTGACACTTATTCTGGGGGCAAAAACGGCGGACAAGGTGGCGACGTATATCACCAATTCGTACAAGAACAGCCCGCCCGGGGAGGCGCCGAGGGTGCCGAAAAATCCCGAGGGCGGGTGCTAGCAAAGGGGCGAGGGCATGAGTGTTATTACCATGCAGTTTTCCTGGCGGGCGGTGGCGCTCGCTTTTTTTGTCGGCGCGGTTGTAAGTGGGGCGGGGGCGGTTTGGCTGTGCCCTCCGATACAAGGTGTCACGGAAAAGGCCGCCGCACCGGTGGAGGTGCAGGCGGCGGTTGAAACGACAAAGGAAATTGTGTACGTACCCAAAGGGGTGGGGGAAAAGACTGATGTCCAGGTAGAAACGGCCAAGCCTGCGGTGACGGTGACAGTGAACGGCAAGGAGGCGGAGCTTAAAACACTGACTGATGAAAAGCAGAAATTTGAGAAGGGGAAGCTGGTCATCACCGAGGAGACACAACTGAAGCTGGAAATAAAAACCCCGCCTCCGCCCCGCTATAGCTTCGGGCTGGGGTGGGGGACGAACGGCGCGGCGATGATGGCAAGCGGGCGAATGGGCGGCGGCCCTGTGGGATGGTGGCTGTACGGCGACCGGCGGACGGCGGCGGCGGGCATAATGCTGCCGCTGGGACGGTGATTAGCGGGTGATATGCGGCATTCCAAACGGCTGTAGTTTTTGTTGTTATATTTTAATATTTATCTGTAAAATCCTGCAAAAAGGCCCGGCGCATATGCCGGGCCTTTTTGCGCGCCCTAGTGGGCAAGCTCTATTTCTTTGCCTTTTAGCACTTCGTCGCGCAGGGTGAGCCAGATGGTTTGGAAAAGCTGGTTATAGCGGAGGGTGGTGCGGATGGCGGCTATGTCGCGGGGGCGGGGGAGGTCAATATCGACGATTTTCTTGATGCGGCCGGGATGGGCGGTCATAACCATGACCCGGTCTCCGAGGCAGAGGGCTTCGTCGATGCTGTGGGTAATGAAGACGGTGGTTTTGCGGCTTTCTTCCCAGATGCGGAGTAGTTCCTGCTGGAGGAGGATGCGGTTTTGCTCGTCGAGGGCGCCGAAGGGTTCGTCCATGAGCAGTATTTCGGGGTCGTTGGCGAAGGCGCGGGCGACGCTGACTCGCTGCTTCATGCCGCCGGAGAGCTGATGGGGGTAGGCATCGGCGAAGCCGGTGAGGCCGATCATGCGGATGTAGCGGTCGGCGACGGCGAGGCGTTCTTTTTTGCCAATTCCACGTAATCTTAGTCCGTAAGCAACGTTATTTCTCACTGTCATCCAGGGAAAAACGCTCTGCTCTTGGAAGACCATCGAGTTGAGCGGCCGGCCGTTTCCGTTGGCGGTATTGATGATAACTCTGCCGCCGCTGCTGTCCTCTAAGCCGGCGAGGATTCTTAGCAGGGTGGTTTTGCCACAGCCGGAGGGGCCGACGATGCAGAAGAATTCTCCGGCGCCGATGTCGAGGCTGATGCCCCGGAGGGCGTCGACGGAGCCGCCTCTGGCGATGAAAGTCTTGTTGACGTTTCTGATTTTTATCCCGGTTCCGCAGGCCAAAGCTGGCACCTCCCGGTTCAGGTCTGTTTCCAGGGGACGACCCAGCGCTCGACGGCGTCGAGGAGCAGGGAGAAGATGTAGCCGAGGACGGATAGAACGATAAGGGCTACGAACATCTGCTCAATGTCGAACATGTCGTAGGCACGCCATATCATCCAGCCTACACCGGCCTTGGCGGCCGATAGCTCGGCGGCGACTATGAGGATGAGGGCCATGCCCATCCCTAGCTTAAGGCCGGCAAAGATCATCGGCAGGGCGCCGGGGAAGGCGACAGTAAGGTAGAAGTCCCGGCGGTTGGCCCCATAGTTTCGGGCTACGTCAAGATAAATTTTGTCGATGTTTAGAACGCCGGCCATGGTGTTGATGACGACAAGGTAAAAGACGCCGATGGCGATGGTGAAAACCTTGGAGGTTTCCCCCAGACCGAAGACGAGCAGGATAAGGGGCATGATGGCTAGCTTGGGGATGGGATATGTAGCGGCGATCATTGGTTCGACGGCCGAACGGACGAAGGGTGACAACCCCATGCTTACCCCGAGGACGATACCCGGCACGGCGCCGACGGCAAAGCCAAGGATGACCCGTTGGACGCTTACCGCGGTGTTGTAGATCAGTTCTCCCGAGAGCAGGAGAGGGACGAATGCCTGGATGATGAGGCTGGGGCTGGAAAAGAGCCTGGTGTCGATAGCATTTACACGGGCGAGAATTTCCCAGGCGAATAGCAGGGTGAGCGGCGACAGAACGGAGACGACGCGGATGAACAGGCCGCCACTAGGTAATTTTTCCATTCACGTCACCTCCTCCATCAGAAGTTTATTTATACTTTCCGAGCACGTTGAGTGCGAAATCGACGTAGTTGTTGTCGACAGCATCGGGGAGTTTGATGTCGGCTTTCAGTAGATTGCGCTGTTTATACCAGGCGAGGTCCATTTCGATGCCTTTCAGGCGTAGATAGCCGTCCGGGTTTAGGCCTACGGGGAACATTTTTTCGTACATGACGGGGTCTTTGACAACCGAGTATTTGCAGAGGATGTCGATGAGCTCCTTTTTCCCCTTGTCCTTGAAGAAGGCGTCGTTATAGTCGCGCAAGGATTTTACGTAGGCGGTCATGAAGCGGTTGGCAACGTCCGGCCGGGTGGTCATGCTTGTGCCGAATACCAGCAGGGCGGTCTGGGCATCGGGGTCATATGAGGACGGGTCTTTCCAGGGGTCGGCGAGGCCTTTGGCGACGCCCACGGCGATGAAGGGTTCGATGAGCATGGCGGCGTCGATGCTTTTGTTGCCCAGGGATACAAGCATGTCGGGGAAGGAGCGGATGACTTGCAGGTCGACATCTTTGGTGGTCATGCCGCCTTTGTTGAGAACACGGTCGAGGGCGATTTCGTCCAGCGAGGCGGTGCCTACGACGGCGATCTTGCGGCCGCGCAGGTCAGCGAAATCATTGATTTGGCCAACGAGGTCCTTGCGGATGACAAGGCGGTAGTAACCTTTACCAGGGACGTTGACGCCCTTATCGGCGACTATTTTTACGGGGATATCGCGGGACATAGCGTTGAACAGGCCTGATGCGGTTACGGTGGCTCCTACGTCAAGTTGCCCGGCCGCGAGGGCATTTATCATTTCCTGACCGGTGTTGAACTGGACTGGCTCGATTTTGATGCCCAGATCTTTGTAGTAGCCTTTAGCCATGCCGACCAGGACGCCAGCGTCGGATACGACTTGTTTCATACCGACTTTGACAATTGTTTCTTGTTGAAGCGGTACGAGCGACGGCGCCCAGGCCGGGCCTTTGGTAGCCACCCGGGCGGTTTGCGGCTGGCCGCAGCCGCCGAGTACCAGGGTTAAGGCCAAGAATACGGCCGATAGGATAACGCCTGTTTTTTTCATCATGCATAACCCTCCCATGACTCATTTTAGAATAATACACGATATTCCCCGCGGCGTTTTTTGGTTACAGCCCTTGCGGGTTTTTGATTTGTCGGCGATAATATAGCATGAAAGTAAAAAGGGAAGGTTGCCGATGAAGGAGATTATTGCCCAAGTTAATGAGTGGCCGTTCTTACGGCAGCTTCCGGCAAGGCAGGAAGAATTTTCCCTAAGTCTCGACTTATCTGAGGACGGGATGCAGTATAATATTTTTTCCTACCGGGACGCGGAGGAGCTGCGAAGCTTCTCCATCGTTTACGACCAGGCGACGAGGGATTTTCTGGCGCGGGTTGCGGTGGGGCTCAACGAGTTTTACGACGTGAGTTTCATCTGCCCTGATATCGTTTCACTGGAGAGGATTTTGACCGCCAAGCTCGTTTCCTCTCTGGTCGACTTGAGTGGTGAAAAGCAGTATGAAAGCATTTTTAGGGCCAAGAGAATCCTCGAGTGGCCGTACAGTGACCGCCTAGCCGGCGAAATAGCCGGTTTTCGTCTGTTCATCACACCGCGGCAACCGCTGAAGACGGTCAACGGCTCCTACGTTATCCTCGATTACAGTGATTTTGATACCGCCAGCAATCTCAGCATTAGCTATAACGTTTATCGCGACGAATTCTTCGGCCAGACCCGCTTACGCCGGACACCGCAAATGATCGGGACTTTTGATGCCCGAGACCTAGGTGAGCTGGCCGCTAAGCTTGACTGTGAATTGCAGCCCTCGCTGGCCGATCTTCGCTGGCGAGTTGAACAGTCGGAGGGAGAAGTCTTGTCATGAAAACAGCTCTTACGATCGCAGGGTCCGATTCCAGCGGGGGCGCCGGAATCCAGGCCGACCTGAAGACTTTTTCCGCGCTGGGCGTTTTTGGTATGAGTGTGATTACCGCTATTACGGCGCAGAATACGTGTGGTGTGACTAATATCCGCGAGTTGGATGAGGAGATAATTGCCGACCAGATTGCGGCGGTTTACGACGATATCCCGGTGGGGGCGGTTAAGGTCGGTATGTTGTCGAGTGCGGAGATAACCCGTGTTGTTGCCGGGGCTCTTGTCAAGCATGGCGCCGCGAACGTCGTCGTTGACCCAGTGATGGTAGCCAAAAGCGGCAGTCGTCTTTTAAAGGTTGAGGCTGTTGAGGCGTTGATACAGTTTTTGTTCCCTATCGCCGATGTGGTTACGCCCAATCTTCACGAGGCGGCGGAGATTGTCGGCTTTCCCGTGGGCAACCGCGCCTCTATGGAGCGTGCGGCAATCGCCATCAAGGCTATGGGGCCGAAGTACGTAGTGGTAAAAGGCGGGCATTTGCCCGGCGCTGCATGCGATCTTTTCTATGATGGCAAAGAATTCGCTTATTTGACCAATGAACGTATCGAAACAAAGCATACCCACGGGACGGGATGTACTTTTTCCTCTGCTATTGCTGCGGGACTTGCTAAACGCATGCCGGTCTTCGAAGCTGTCGCTGTCGCAAAACGTTATATTACTGTTGCCATTTCCCATGGCTTCTCGTTAGGAAAAGGAGTGGGGCCAACACATCACTTTTATGAGCTTTATTCTCAGGCTGGTGTTGTTGGCGACGGGGAGTGAAAAGGTAAGGTAAGGAACTGGTTGCCGCCGGTCAAGCTCGCTGGCGGAGGTCGCTAGGGGCTTGGGAGAGATGTCCGTTGTGCGACAACGGTATTCCGTTAAGTGTCGGCTAACCATTGACAATAATCGTGTAACATGGTATTATCCATTTTGTGTTCATTGACAGGAAAACGTGAATCATATATACTAAATAATGCGGTTTTCAAATGGCCCCGTGGTGTAGTGGTCTAACATGCCGCCCTGTCACGGCGGAGATCGTCGGTTCAAATCCGATCGGGGTCGCCATTTATATTTTCTTTGCCGCGGTAGCTCAGTTGGTAGAGCAGAGGACTGAAAATCCTCGTGTCGACGGTTCGATTCCGCCCTGCGGCACCATTTATGCGGAAGTAGCTCAGTGGTAGAGCATCGCCTTGCCAAGGCGAGGGTCGCGAGTTCGAATCTCGTTTTCCGCTCCAATTTCTGGCGGCATAGCCAAGTGGTAAGGCAGAGGTCTGCAAAACCTCTATTCCCCAGTTCGAGTCTGGGTGCCGCCTCCAAAAGTTAACCACCCTATGCAGGGTGGTTTTTAAATTGGCGTATTTCGACAACAAAATATTGTGTTTTATGCTTAATGTTTCTCTATATTGCCACGATATTATGTTTAGCTCACCTGTTTTTTATAACAATGTGGTGTATTTAGGAGGAGGCCTTTCCGTGCGGAAGCTGATATCATTTGATTTGCAACCGGGCATGGTAACTGCAGAACCGATTTTTTCCCACGATGGCAGGCAGGTTCTAGTTCCGGCCGGCAGTCAGCTGACCGAGCAGGTTATCCGCAAAATACAAAATTGGGATATACCTTTCATAATGGTTGCTGAAGCTCTGGAAGCCGAATTTCTGCCGACGCCCGTTGCCAACGACCCAGTGTTGGAGATTCTTCCGGAAATAATGGCGAAGAAGTCAATTGATTTTTCCAGCAACTTGGAAGAAACGTTGTTCAATATCACCAACTTTTTTGAAGCGGTCAGATCCGGCGGCGCATTCGAAGCGGACGAATGCCGGAAGATTGCCGCCAAGGTCGCACGTCATCTCGTTACTCCTTCTGAGGCAATTAATAAGTTGCTGTTCAGGGTGACAGTCACCCGTGAACGCGATTATCTCGAGCGTCATTCCGTATCGGTCGCGTCCCTGTCCGGGATGCTGGCATCGTGGATGGAACTGCCTCCTGCCGTAATTGAAGAGGTAGTTTTCGCCGGCCTTATTCACGATATCGGCAAGATAAAGATGCCGCGTAGTCTGATAACGGATGACAACCCAACTCCCGAACGGCAAGAAATGTTGAGGCAACATGTTCTGTTGGCTTACGAACTACTAAAGGATGTGCCCAGGTTGCCGCCGAACGTGCTAGCCGCCATAACACAGCATCACGAATACTGCGACGGCAGCGGCTATCCGCTCGCATTATCCGGCAATAGAATTGGTCAGTACGCCCGCCTTGTCACGGTAGCCAACCGTTTGTGCCATATAGTCGAAGGTTCCGGCGGACTTAACCCGTTCAATATGGTTGAGACAGTCAAAAGTGAGATGTTCACAAGACTTGATCCGACAGTGTGCGACACGTTTGTCCGCCGTATTAATGATTATTTGATGAATAATCCGGTTAAGCTCAACGACGGACGCAAAGCAAAAGTGGTTTTTTTGCCGACAATAAATCCGACTTGCCCTGTTTTGGAAGCCGAGGACGGAAGGTTTATCGACCTGACAAAAACCCACGAAGTAGCAATTGTCGGGCTTACGTTTTAGTTGCCGTATGGCAAGTTGATTCTGGGGTTCCGACCGACCTGGCGCCCTTGTCAGAAAGACCGATTTGCGATATAATAGCTATGCTGTCCCGGCAGTTGCGGCTGCCGGGATATTAATACACGCCGGAGTGGCGGAACAGGCAGACGCAACGGACTTAAAATCCGTCGGGTAGTAATACCCGTACCGGTTCGACCCCGGTCTCCGGCACCATTCAAAAACAAGAGGACTCCCAGGTTACAACCTGGGAGTCCTCTTGTTTTTGAATAACATGAGCGCGCCCCAGTAAAATGAACTGAACCCGAAAAAACGGACATTGAGCAAAAAAGCCTCCTGTTGTAGGATAACTACGATAGGAGGTTTTGTATGTCACGGAAATGGACAGATATGCAATCGGCTGAGCGGATTATCCTGCAAATGCGACAAGATGGAAGAACCAGGCGGGAGATAGCAGATGCCTTGGGTCTTGAAAAAGTACAAATCAAGAACTGGATTAACCGGTACAATCGGAGACAGACCACCCTTCCGGCATCCCCCAAGAAGAAAGGCCGCCCCAGAAAAAGCCCGATAACTGCACACCACGCGATGGAGCTGCGGATACGGGAACTTGAAAGAGAAGTGGAACTATACCGGTCTTTTCTTCACGCTGCTGGAAGGATGTGAGAGCACAGGTTAAGTACATAGCCATAGCGCAAAATGCCGGCAAGCATCCGGTTGCGGTCATGTGTAATTTCTTTGAGGTATCAAGAAGCGGCTACTACGCGTATCTCAAACGGAAAGACCGGTCATCCGCCGAGGAGAAGTTGGCCGCCTTGATTCAAAAATGCCAGCGGCAGACTAATGGAACTTACGGTTATAGGCGTGTGGGGATATGGCTTGAGAGGCGAGGCATTAAGAAAAACCATAAGGCGGTGCTGCGCATCATGAACAAGTACGGGTTGCTGGCGCAAATCCGGCGCAGAAAAAAGTACCGGCAGATGAGCGGTCAACTGCACCGGTATCCGAATATCCTCGGCCGCGATTTCACAGCCATCAAACCTAATCAGAAATGGGTAACGGATGTTTCCTATATCCAGACGCCGCAGGGAACCTTGTATCTATCCATGATTCGCGACCTGTTTGACAACAGTATTGTCGCCTACCAGACTGGAACCGAGCAGTCGGTCAACCTGGTTCTGCGAACCGTTCGGCAAGCCAAGGCAAAAGAAGCGGTCACTGCAGAGTTGCACCTCCACAGTGACCAGGGGTTTCAATACACTTCCCAGGCATATTTCACCCTAACTCAAAATTACGGCATTACTCCGTCCATGTCAAGGCGGGGAAACTGCTATGACAACGCGCCGGCAGAAAACTTCTTCAGCATCCTTAAGACCGAGTGTATCCGGCGGCATAAGCCAAAGACGGTCGATCAGGCGCGTCAGCTTATTGATAACTACATTTCTTTCTACAACCACGAGCGTATTCAACTCAAAACAAAACTGACGCCGCTCGAAAAACGACGCCAGTTTGCGTAATCTCATCTAATCCTACGATAGGGCTTTTTATCTGTGTCCATTGGCCGGGGTTCAGTGCAAAATTCCTGGGGGGGCTTTTTTTCATATTTAGCGTGGACAAACAAGGTTTGCACAATATGCAGTGACAAATCAACTAATTGCCGAAATACATATCGATATGTAGTAAATAACTCCAATATAACCATATGTTGACAAAATCGCACGTATGTTCTATAATGATTTACAGATAATGACAAGTTATACGAGGTGCCGCGATGAAAAAACTGTGCGCAACCCTCATCCTTGTCGTAATTTTCAATCTCGGTTTCGGCTTCGCATCTCCGACGCCGGCAAGGGCCGACACCTTCGACGCAATTCTCGACGTGCTGGACGCTGTAAGTACTTATGCATTAGTCCGCGAAATGATCAAGAAGACCGAATTTACCATGCAGAACCAAGTGTTCCAAGAAACTAAGCAGAATTTTGGTGTTAGCCGGGATGTGGCTGCCAATGACATGCTGCACAGGATTTTTACCCGTGTGGGCGTTGCCCCCGGTAACGAAGAGGTTTTGGCGCGGCCGCCCAGCTATTTTATTATCCCTGATGGTTCCATTAATGGATTCCGCTCAATTGGCAATGTTATCGGCATAAACTTAGGCGTTTTTCACGGACTGGGTTTCAATGAGGATATGGTTGCTTTTATCGTGACTCACGAAATCGGTCACGGCACCAAACAGCACTCCTTACGACAGATAGAAGGCGTGCTTCCGTTGAAAGTAGTCGCGCAGCTTATCGCGAAACGATATGGGGAATATATCCCGGCATATCAACTGCAGCTTGCCGGATTGGTTCTTTTGCATATCCGAAATAGCGGTTATTCCGTTCCCTTCGAGTATGAGGCCGACAATACGGGCTTCGAGTATGCCGTCAACGCCGGGTATAATCCGGGAGGAGCCGCTGCCGCCTTTGTCCGGATGAAGCTCTTTTATGAAGATAAGCCTGACCTGCTGCGAGCTTTGTTTAATCCTCGTACACATCCGACACATCAACAGCGCATCGAAAATTTTTCTTCCAAGCTTACCGCTTATTCCGGCAATAATGTCACCGTAAACGGCACCGCCGTAAATGTCAGGGGGCGACTCTTGCTTAATGCCAGGCCGATCGGGGCGCGGTTGGCTGAGGAGCGCGCTTTCCTGGTTGCCGGCAACCTTGCCCGCGTTTTCCATCAGTCGCCGCGACCGACGGAGCCGGCCACAGTAGAGTTTGGCACGCTTAAGCTGGCCGGACGGACTATCATTACACCAGTGCCCGGCGAGCCGTCAGCCGAGGAATTGCAGGCCAGATTGAATGCTGTTTTAGGGTTTCCGGCAGTCGCGCCCGGTATGCCGGCGGCTGACAAGCCCAAGCCTTTGAACTCTCACTGGATTGAATTGTAGTGTTGGAAGAGGTGAAGGGGATGAGGAAAAGTCGTTTGCATTCAAGTCTCTTTTACGGGCTGGCAGTCGTTTTAATCGGCGCCGTAACCTGCTTCTCTCCGGTCGGAGCTGCAGCGGCAGGGGCGACTAGTTCTGCCGCTGCTACCATTCGCATCGGCGGAAATTTCGACCTCAGCGGGCGTTGCGCCTATATTGGCGAGATGGTGATGAGTGGGGCCAAATTGGCTTTTAAAGAAGCCAACGATGCCGGTGGAATGATTGGCCGCAAGATCGAATTCATACCTCTCGACAACGCTTTCGACAAAGCGAAGGCGGCGGTCGTGATGAAAAGCTTGGCCGCGCGGGG
This sequence comes from Selenomonadales bacterium 4137-cl, assembly GCA_032334055.1. Classification (NCBI taxonomy): domain Bacteria; kingdom Bacillati; phylum Bacillota; class Negativicutes; family Acetonemataceae; genus Anaeroselena; species Anaeroselena agilis. The sequence continues at coordinate 1,232,328 of JAUOZS010000001.1, forward strand.
AGACGTATCGGCGGTTTTAGGCTGCCTTACTGCTACTAATACATCGGCAGCCTATACAATAGCTGAACAGAACCGAATGCCTTTGATAAGCCCCTCGGCGGGAAATTATCTCTTGACAGGAAATGACGGTAAGGTGAAGGCCTACGCATTTCGGACATGCTTTCTGGATATAAAGCAAGCCGACCTTATGGCTTTATTCGCATTGGAGGACCTAGGGGCAAAAACGGCCGCAATCGTCTTTGACGATAAAGTCGATTTGTTCCGCGCCATGGCGTTTTATTTCGAGAAGAGCTTTACGGATGCCGGGGGGAAAATTGTCGCCAAGGAGCAGGTTGGCAGCAGCGGGGAAGTTTCTCAGGAAAATATCGCGCAGATTCGGCAAGCCGAACCGGAAGTGATCTTCATGCCAATGGATTATCGCGAGGGCGGGCAGGGCATACGGTGTTTGCGCGAAAGTGGCATAGGTGTTCCGCTGTTGGGGCCAGACCTGTGGTTTACGCAGCGTATTGTTGCTTACGCAGGCGAAGAAGCGCTCAACAACATCTATTACGTTAGCTATTTCGCCCCAAGTGATAAGCTCCCTAAACTAGACGCATTTATGTTTGCTTTTGCCAAGGAATTCAAACGGCCGGCCGATATATATGCGGCTATGGGCTATGAAGCGGCTGGCGTTCTTATTGAAGCAATAAAAAAGGCCGGCAGCGCCGACCCTGAAGATATCCGAACAGCTCTTGAAGGCATCGAGACGGAAGGGTTACTGGGGACAATCCGCATAGAAGCCGCCAATCATGATGTAGTGAGGCCAATGACAATAGATAGGTTCGTAGAAGGACAAGGTTTTGCTTATCGACTGTTCAAACCTTAATAGACAAAGCCACGTTCCCTGCCAGGAATGTGGCTTTCATTATATTTTCAAATCACTTCTTTTTCCAGATTTTATAGGCCTGAACCAGATAGGCTATAAAAAGTAGTGCAACTGCCACAGCGAGCCAACTGCCGCTATAAGCGACCATGCGGGTCCCGAAGACGGCGTCGAGGATATCGAGTGTTGAGCCGATGATTACGATCGCCGCGATTGCGGCAACGAGATAAAAAGGGGTCGAGCGTTTCGCCATAATTCAGCTTCCTTTCTAGCGATTATTAGTCAACGAGCAAGAGCCCGGTTAACGTGACATGGCCGGGAACGAAGCCGGACGGGAGTCCGGCGGCGGAGCAGGTTTTTTCCACGTCGATTCCCACCGCTTCCAGAGATGGTCGAGCTTCCTCCGGGCGGCGACAGGCGGCGGGAAGGTCTCTGCCGGCACAGTCAGGGCAAAGCTGGCAGTGCCCGCAGACTAATCCTACGGCCAAGCTATGGCCATAGTGAAACGCGGCTTGTTCCAAGCTAACGATGATCGTATTCAGGGCAAGTTTTTCCCGGTCGAAAACGGCGCGGTAGTCAGCGGGTTCAGACAGTCTGGTGATTTGCAGCAGAAGCGAAAAAGTGTAGCGGGAAAGGACGGCAGATGTTTCGGTCAAATCCCAAACATTAGGCGGGCACATCAGGTTGCGGCCATACTGGCCGCATTGGTTGAGCCGACATTTAAGCCTTACTCGCGGATCGACGATGATATCACGCGCCAAAAGCGGCTCGGCTTCGCAGCAGCCTTTAGCTTTGGCCGTCTCGGCCAGCGCCAGCAGGTTTTTTATCGTTTGCGCCGTCTTTGCCATTGCCGTTCCCCCCCGATTTACTTTTCGTAGATGACTCTGCCGCCGCAAACGGTGCAAACCACCTGGACGGTGGCGATTTCGTCCGGCGGTATCGTGAAGATGTCACGCGACAGAACGATAAAATCGGCCAGCATGCCGGGCGAAAGAGTACCCTTTTCATTTTCCGCGAACTCGGCAAAGGCAGCGTTGGCGGTGTAGGCTTTGACTGCCTCCTCGACAGTTATCCGTTGTTCGGGGTGCCAGGATTGACCGTCATCAAGTTTACGGGTCACGGCGGCCTGGATGCCTTCAAGGGGATTGAGGGAAGCGACCGGCCAGTCGCTTCCGAAGGCCAGCATCACGCCGGCGTCAGTCAGCGATCGGAAAGGGTAGGCAAACTTTGCTCTTTCCGGGCCAATACGCCGTTCGGCCCAGCGGCCGTCATCAATAACGTGGCTTGGTTGCACCGAGGCGATTGCCCCCAGCGCGGCGATCCTGTCAATGTCGCCGGCGCTGAGGTGTTGGGCGTGCTCGACGCGGAAGCGCCGGTCGCGTCTGCCGTTGCGTGCGGCAACTTCGGAAAAAATATTCAGGAGTATGTTGTTTGCTTTATCGCCGATGGCGTGAACGGCAGCCTGCAGGCCCGTGATGTCGGCGTCGTTAAGCTGTTCGCACAGTTCGGCCACGGGATGCATCAGCAGGCCGTTGTTGTCCGGTTCATCGTCATAGGGGGCGAAGAAGAGTGCGGTGGATGAACCGAGCGACCCGTCGACAAACGCCTTCACGCCGGAAAGCCTCAGCCAGGCATCTTGCGCTCCGGTCGGCAACGCTTTGGTCTTGACCCAGTCGGCAAGGGGCATGTGTAGACTGAGCCTGACGGTCAAAGAATGCCGTCGATGGTAGGTCTGAAAGACGTCCCAGCTTTCCCATTCTTTCCCCACCGCCATATCCTGGAGCGAGGTCACGCCAAGCGATGCGGCGAGTTCAGACGCTTTGCCGACAGCGACGAGCGATTCATCGATACTGGGCGAAGGAATCGCCTGACGGACTAATTCGAGGGCCGCATCCTTCAATATACCTGTCGGCTCTCCGGTAACGGGATGGCGCATTATCGCCCCGCCGGAAGGCTCCGGCGTACCGGCGGTTATTCCCGCGGCAGCCAGGGCAGCGCTATTGGCAAGCCCCATATGGAGATCGCTGCGGGTGACGAATACCGGCGTCGTCGGCGTAAAAGGATCGATATCTTCTTTGACCGGCAATCGCTGGTCCGCCCATTTGCTGTTATCCCAATTGCCGCCTGTAAGCCAGCGTCCCCGGGGGAGTAAACGGGAAGCGGACGCCACCATGGCGGCTAGTTCGTCGCGGTTGTTGGCGTTTCGCAGATCAGCGGCCATCAGTTGGCGTCCGCCGAGCAGGAGGTGGGCATGGCTGTCGTTGAAGCCGGGTAGAACGAGTTTACCACCAGCATTGATCACCTTCGTTCCCGTTTCAGCAAGAGAAGATATGTCCGCGTTGCTTCCCGTTGCGACGATTCTGTCGTCGCTAACGGCTATGGCTTGGCAGCGGCCTGGCGACCTAAGTCCTGTCCACACAGCGGCGTTGAGTATTATAAGGCTGACATGAGCCATAATAAACCTCCCGATCAAGTCTTCAGCTTTTAAGATATCATGTCCGTGCGGGTACAGCAATAACGCCGCAACAATTTGGGGAAAATTTTGCTGCAGCAGTATTGACAAACAACCGCGGTGAAATCTATAATAAATACAAAATTAATAACAAACAAGTCGATGAGGACTTCCTAAACTTTTTTGGGAAGTCCTTTGCGCTTTTCTCGGTCGCCGTTTTGCAGCGGCCGGACGGCGCCGAGTTTCTCGGTAATCAAGCCCGGTCAGATCGATAAAGGAGGGATAATGATGTTAGCCGGCAGCGAAGAGTTCACCCGCATGCCATTGTATTGGCAGGTCGCTTCCTTGCTGCAGTTCTGGTCAAGCGGCGATTGCGGGGAATGCCCCCCGGCCAGGGGCGGTATAATAACTTAGTGGCTAAAAGCAGTATTTTGAATTTATTGAGAGGTGGATTTCTGTATGTCGAAAGATTTGCTTTACTACATCCCGGCAGGCAAATACACCAACGGACAGTTGGTCAATCTGCTGAAAGAGCATCCCGAAATCAAGTTTGTATCATTGGTCGGCATCGATCTCGCCGGCAACGATACCGACGAAAAAATCCCTATCAATCTGTTCTTGAAAGATATCGAGAAATTCTTCCTGGGTGGAGCGGTAGAAACTGACGGATCGTCAGTCGTTCTCACCGGCGTGGCGACCCTTAACAACGCTAAGGTTGACATGCTGGTAGACCCCAACGTCAACTGGTTTATCGATTATAACTGGGACAGCGTTGACGAAGAGACCGGCAAGCCGATCGGTTCCCTGCGCATTCCCGCTTTTCTCGTTCACAATGGCCTGAGGGTCGACTCCCGCTCTGTTTTGGCGCAGAGCCTCGAGTATGTCAAAGGGGAAATCATCGGTTTGCTGAAAAAAGCCGGTAAAGTATCCGGTTTGGAGCATCTTGACCCTGCTGAAATCGACGATATAGTATTTACGGTCGGCACAGAACTCGAATTCTGGGTAAAGACGCCGGATGAGGCCGCCGAAATCGAAGAACTTTCCGCCACCCAGGTCATGCAGGAGAATTATTGGGCTCGGGCGCGCGGCCAGGCCCGCACCGCCCTCGAAGAAGCCATCCTCATGCTGGGTAAATACGGCCTCGAGCCCGAGATGGGCCACAAAGAGGTCGGTGGTCTCAAGGCTCGTATCGGCGAATCCGGCAGCCTTGCCCACGTCGTTGAGCAGATGGAAATCGACTGGCGCTTCACCAACGCCATGCAGGCCGCCGACAACGAACTCCAGGCCCGCATCCTTGTAAAAGAAGCATTCCGCAAAAACGGCCTTGAAGTAACCTTTAAGGCGAAACCCATCATCGGCGTCGCCGGCAGCGGCGAGCACACTCATGTGGGGATGGCCGCCCGCTTGAAGTCGGGTAAATTGGTAAACCTCTTCGCTCCTGGCGATATGAAAGGCGACTTTCTGAGCGCCGTCGGTTACGGCGCCATCATGGGGCTGCTCAAGAACTACGAAGTAATAAATCCTTTCGTTTCCGCCACCAATGACTCCCTCAACCGCCTTAAGCCCGGCTTTGAGGCCCCGGTTTGCATCGTTACTTCCCTCGGCCACAGCCCGGCCATTCCGTCCCGCAACCGCACCATCCTGGCCGGCCTTGTCCGCGATGTCAACAACCCGCTGGCCACCCGTTTCGAAGTCCGCGCCCCGAATCCCTTCACCAACACGTATATTGCCGTCGCCGCCTTTTACCTTGGCATGCTCGACGGTATCAAAGCCGCCGTCAGCGCCGGCAAAACCACCAAAGAACTTGAGTCCGAGCTTTCCAAAGAACCGTCGGCTGAAGGCTTCTACCTGGAAAAAGGTCGCGCCTATCGCAGCGAACACGACGTTTTCGAAGACTACACCGCCGAGGAACGGGACCGTCTCTTCAGCAAGCCGCCTGCGACCGTTTGGGAGAACATGCTGGGCATGGAAAAGTACCCGCAGAAGGTTGCAGTTCTCACCTCCGGCAACGCCTTCCGCAAGGAACTTATCGACGCTTTCGTGGCCGGGGCGCTTCTGCGCTGGCGGACAGAACTAGTTAATCGCATTATTGGCGAGAATTGCGAGTTAATTAAAGAGTGCAAGCCCCTGCATGACGCCAAAGATGAGGTTGACGAAAAAGCCTGGCAGAAAGTAAGCGCTCTTCGCAACTATCTAGCCAAAGACACAACCGCTGCCAAGAGCCTGTTCAGCCGGATCAGGGAAGCGGTGGCGAACGCAGACTATGCCGTCGCCTCGAATATGCAGATAGAGATGGCCGCAAAAATGGATGAACTTAAAGCAATGTATTGCCAGTATAAACGCAACATAATCTAAAGGTGAATTAAATCCCCCGGCCACTTAGGCCGGGGGATTTAATTATTTGCGGATTAATCACTTGAAATCGGAATAATATTAACCTAAAATGAATTATGATACTTAATAATGAGGTGGAGTATGGACAATATCGACTTGAGGATCATAGACATCCTCCAGACCGACGGGCGTATAACCATGAAGGAACTGGGCCAGCGGGTAGGATTGACTAGCCCGGCCACCATAGAACGGGTCAAGAAACTGGAAGAAAGCGGCATCATCGGCGGCTACCGGGCCGACATCGATATCGTCAAAGCCGGCCTGCCTGTCAAGGCTTTCATTCTGGTCACAATCGGCGGCTGCGCTGGAGATGCTTTGATAAACTTTTGCCGGAATCAGGCTCGGCTACTCGAGTGCCACCGCCTTGCCGGCAGCGCCTCCTATCTGATCTCCGTGGCCGTGACCGACACTGCCGAACTAGAGAAATTGCTTGATGAACTGGCGGCCTTTGGGCGCGTCGAAACCCACCTTGTGTTGTCCACGCCCTTCACCGCGGAAAAAATCAATCTTCCCTGACAATTTGTTGCCAGCAAACCCCGGAGATTGCCTCCGGGGTTTAAAAATCGGTTATTTCGCCGCCCTTTATGGGGCGGTAATTTTGGCTGTCGACATCGAAATTCTTTCCAGGCGCGATATCGCCGCGGGTGTAAATAGCCACGAAGTTCCCAGTAACCCGAAGCATATCTGTCCGTAAAAGCGAGCCTCGTCGTATACTATACATAGGCTCTCCCCGCAGACCGCGCCGCAGGAATCGCCAGGTAGCGGGCCGTATCATAATAAATTAGGCTCAATTAAAAGGCTAATCGGGATCAAAGGAGAAATACATGGATTTTTTTCGCCACAGCCATATCCTTGTCCCTTTCTTCAGGCGGCGCTGGCAATACTACGTGCTTGGCATCCTTGTACTTGTAGCCGTTGACTTACTACAGTTGGCCATACCTCGCATTACCGGAAAGGCGGTCGACCTGCTGGTCGCCGGCGACGCGGGCATCGCCAGGCTGCTGTTCGCCTTGACGGCCCTGGCCGTTATGATCGCCATTCTTCGCTATTTCTACCGGGTGCTCATTATGGGCACTACCCGCCACCTCGAATTTTATTTGCGGGAGAAACTCTTCGCCCACACTCTCCGTCTTCCCTCCGTTTACTTCGACCGCCGCGGCCCGGGGCAGGTTATGGCTCTCACCACCAACGACGTCACCGCTGTCCGCGTCGCCGTCGGCCTCGGCGCCGTTCTGCTTGTGGACGCCCTCATCATGGGGCTGGCCTCTATGTTTGTAATGGTTGAGGTGGTCAACTGGCGTCTGACTTGGCAGTCGGTTGTACCGCTGCCGTTCGTGCTGTTAGGCACCGCTCTGATGGGCCGACCGATTCACCACCGCTTCCGCACTGTCCAGGAGAAGTTCAGCCAGCTCACGGAGATGGTGCAGGAAACCTTCGCCGGCGCCAGAGTAGTAAAAGGCTTTGCGGCTGAACCTGTGGCTATCGACCGCTTTACCGTCGCCAGCCGGGAAAACGTCGCCGCCAATTTGGCCATGGCCCGCCTGCAGGCCGCATATTTCCCCGTCACCCATACTGCGCCGCTGTTCTGCTATGCGATCGCCCTTTATGGCGGTGGGCAGCTTATCGTCGGCGGAATTCTTACTGTCGGCGACCTTGTGGCCTTTCTCGGTTACCTGGGTTTGATGATCTGGCCGGTTACCGGTTTCAGTTACCTCGTCTCAACTGTTCAGCGCGGTTCGGCGTCGCTGACCCGTATCGCCGCCTTGCTGGCCGAGCCGGCCTACGAAACCGGCCTGCCGGCGCGGCCTGCCGAAATCCCCGGCAGCAGCATCGAAATACGTCGTCTGACCTTCCACTACCCGGACAGCCCCAGCCCCGCGCTCAGCGACGTCAGCTTATCCATCCCCGCGGGCGCCGTCGTCGGCTTCGTCGGGCGAACCGGCGCAGGCAAATCGACCTTGCTTAAGCTCCTGCTTCGCCTGTACGAGCCTCCTGCCGGCGCCGTCCTCATCGGCGGGCGGGATATACTCTCTCTGGACTTTCTTTCCCTGCGCCATGGGATAGGCTATGTACCGCAGGATAGCTTCCTGTTCGCCCGTACCATCGGAGAGAACATCGCCTTCGACCGCGACTACCGCCGGGACGACATTGAGAAAGCGGCCGGCCTGGCGGCGGTCAGGGAAGCAATCGACGACAAGCCTTTCGGCTTCGGTACCGTTCTCGGCGAAAGGGGCCATCGTCTGTCCGGCGGTCAGCAGCAAAGGGTGGCGATTGCCCGCGCCTTGGTAAAAGCTCCGGAAATTCTCCTCCTCGATGACGTCTTTTCCGCCCTGGATTACGAGACCCAGACCGAGCTGCTCGCCAACATGAAGGATTTCAGGGGCGGTCGAACCACCATAATAGTTTCGCAGCGGATTGCGGCGGTCAAAGACGCCGATTTCGTCGTCGTCCTGGATGAAGGAGCCGTTGTCGAACAAGGCTCGCATGCCGAACTAATCTCCCGGGGCGGACTCTACTTCAAGCTGTACGAGCAGCAACTGGTCAACGGTGAATTGTCATGAGCATGTATTATCGCGGCCGGGAATACGACACCGCTTCGTCGAATCGACTACTGGACCGGGATGTGGCGAAAGTTCTGTGGGGCTTCGCACGGCCTTTCAGGGGATTGATGGCGGTCGCACTACTCGTTATGCTTCTTGGCACAGCCGCCGACCTGGTCAGGCCATACCTTCTCAAGGTAGCCATCGACAATCAGGTACTCACCGGCGACCTGGCGGGCCTTCGCCAGACCGCGTGGCTGTACGCGGCCGCCATCGCCGCCGGCATGGTTTTTTCCTGGGGCCAGACCATCCTTCTCCAGTACATCGGCCAGAAAATAATCTTTGATGTCCGGCAAAAGGTGTTTCGGCAGCTCATCTATATGCGCTACACCGATATAGAGGGCCAGCCTGTGGGGCGCATCGTCACGAGGGTCACCAACGACACCGACGCCATCAAAGATCTTTATACCGATGTGCTTGTCGCCTTCGCGAGCGACCTGTTGGTACTTATCGGCATTATTGCCGTAATGCTCGCCATTGACTGGCGATTGGCACTGGTTTCGTTCACCGTCATCCCGGTTATGGTCATAGTTGCCGCCCTCTACCAAAGGTACGCCCGGCAGGCATACCGCCTGGTCCGGGAAAAAACAGCCGCCATCAACAGCTTCCTGCAGGAAAACTTCAACGGCATCAGCGTAGTCAAGGCGTTTGCCCGTTTCCCGCGCAGCGAGGCGGAATACGATACGGTCAACCACGAATACTTGGCAGCCGGCCTGAAAGAAATGCGTACTTTTGCCCTTTTCCGGCCATTCGTCGACCTTGTCTATACGCTGGCCGTCGTTCTCCTTTTATGGTACGGCAACTGGCAAAGCACCTTAGGGGGCGTTGAGATCGGCGTAGTTGCCGCGTTTCTGCGTTATATGGAGAAGTTCTTCTGGCCAATCAGAGACCTGGCCGAGAAATACAGCCTGTTGCAGTCTGCCCTGGCGGCGGCCGAAAGGGTCTATGAAATGCTGGCGACCGAGCGGCCTGCCGAAGAACCTGTAGAGAGAAATCCCCACCCCCAAGTCAAAGGTGAAATAACCTTCGAAGATGTATGGTTTGCCTACGAAGAGCCGCGCTGGGTGCTCTGCGGCCTGTCCTTCTCAGTGGCCGCCGGCGAATTCATAGGTATCGCCGGCCTTTCAGGCTCGGGCAAGACCACGGTTATCAACCTCCTGCTTCGCCTGTACCAGCCGCAGCGGGGCAGGATACTGGTCGACGGCGTCGATATACTCAATATTCCGCTTGACGTTCTCCGGCGAACAGTTGGCGTGGTTTTTCAGGACGTTCACCTGTTTAACGGCACAGTCGCAGAGAACATCAGCCTGTTCGACCCGCAGGTTTCCCGCAGCGATATCATCGCCGCCGCCACCGCCGCAAACTGCCATGGATTCATTACCAAGCTCCCGCTGGGTTATGATACGCCGATCGGCTATCAGGGAGCGATGATCTCGGTAGGGCAACGTCAGTTGCTTTCTCTCGCCAGGATGCTTGCCTGCCGCGCAGACGTGCTCGTACTGGATGAAGCAACCTCCAATATCGACGGTGAGACCGAGGCTCTCATCCATGGCGCCCTCGCCCGTATCGCCAAACAGCGTACCATGATCGTCGTCGCCCATCGCCTTTCCACCATCCGGGACGCCGACAGCATCTTTGTCCTCCATCGAGGCGTGATCGCCGAGGCGGGCACCCACGATCAGCTTGTCGCCGGCCGTGGACTGTACTGGCGCCTTTACAACAGTCAGTGACATATCAAGGAGGAATACGTTGCCGCCGCAAGGAATATAATACCAAAACATATTAGGAGTGATATGGTATGGCCAACATGTTCAGCGATCTTGAAGGGGTACGCATCGCCATGGCGATGGAGGCCCGCGGCCGGGACTTTTATCAGCAGGCTTACCAGCTAACACCTAACCCGACACACAAAGAATTGTTCCTGTGGCTTAAAAATGAGGAAATACATCATTTGACCAGGTTTACCGCTCTTTTCGAAATGCTTGAAAACCGCAAAGAGGCCCATTCGGCCGAATACCTTTTCGACACTGATACTTCCCGCTACCTTACGGTTATCGCCGAAGAGCACGTTTTTCCCAAACCAAACGACGCCGGTGAGCAATTCGCCGGGCTGACAAGCGTGCAGGCGATCCTGCAGGCAGCCTTGCAGGCGGAGAAAGACTCCGTGCTGTTCTATGATGAATTGGCCGCAAAGGCGAAGTTCCCCGAGGCAAGGGATGTTTTCCGCCTCCTGAAAGGAGAAGAACAGGCTCACGTTGTGAAAATACGCGAAATGGTCGACGCCTGGGCGTGACGAAGGAGGAGTCGTAATGGAAGCGAGACTTGTATTGTATAACCTCCATGCCTGTCCGGAGTGTCAGAGCATCAGGGAAAAACTCGCCGAGCTTGAGCTGACTTACGTGTGTGTTAATGTCAGTCCGTCGAAGGCCAAGCGTACCCAGGTCTTTGAGCTTACCGGCCAGTATTCGGTGCCGGTACTGGTGGACGGCGACACGATTCTCACCTCTGCGGACAACATTCTGGAGCATCTTGTGGAAAAGTATGCCCACAACGTGATCAAACCCGTAAAGTACTGACGTTTCCGGCGCTGCCCGCCCCGCATATCATGTTAGCGGGAGGGATGCGCGATGACTAGACGGCGCCGGCGCCGCAAATGTCCGATCGAAAAAGGGATTAAGATCATCTGCCCCCACTGCGGCGCCATCGTAGTCGTTCCTATGTGCAAGGCTGTCAACGGCGAACAAATAAATTGTTCGAAATGCCAGCAGGATTTTGTCTTTGGGGCTTAGGAACAGCTTGAATTATTCGCCAAATACTGTAAAATTATTTTAGGGACGAACTTCTGAATAGGGGGATGGGCGATGCCTAGGGGGCCCAGCAAGCGCGGCTATCACAAGCAGGATATGCAGAAGGTGAACCGTACCGCCCTTGTCGTCGGAGGTATTGCTGCAGCCGTTCTTTTGTTGGTGATGGTTGTTTCCTTCATCAGGTGATTTTTCAGCCCAAGCGCCGCATGGCGCTTATTTTTTGAAAGATGGGGGAGGATACGGATGCCCCTGCCTATGAACACCAATTAAGCTTACTGGCTACGATAGCAATAGAAAAACAGCGGACAAAAATAATTTAGGAGGTATGGCCGTGGACAGAGAATGGGTTTTGGCCACAATCGCAGAATTGGCCGGCTTCAGCGAGGGAGGTCCTGGAATTACGCGCCTGGCTTTCAGCGACGAAGACCGCCGGGCCGGAGAATACATTCAGGAACTAATGAGGCAGGCGGGCCTTACCGTGCGCCGCGATACATTCGGCAATATTATCGGGCGGCTGGACGGCGCGCTGCCGGGAGCGCCCGCTGTGGCCACCGGATCACACCTCGACACCGTTCCCGAAGGAGGCCGCTTCGACGGCGTCCTGGGGGTCGTCGGCGGCCTTGCGGCCATCCGGCGCTTGGCAAAACAAGGACCGCTCACCCATCCTCTGGAACTCATCGTATTCATGGCGGAAGAATCCAGCCGCTTCGGCTTCGCCACTATGGGCAGCAAAGCGATGACCGGGCTCGTAAATCCCGCCTGGGCGAAAGCCAAAGATCATGCCGGTATAAGCTTTGCCGACGCCCTCGGACGACAGGGCCTCAACTTGGCTGACGCACGGTCCTCTTTCCGCCCGCGGGACGAACTCAAAGCCTTTATCGAGCTGCATATCGAACAGGGACCGGTTCTCGAAAGGACCGGAAAAACGATCGGCATCGTCGAAGCAATCGCCGCCCCCACCCGACTAAAGATCATCGTCGAGGGAATGGCGGGGCACTCGGGAACGACGCCGATGGATGACCGTCAGGACGCCCTGGTGAGCGCGGCGATGATAATCCTCGCGGTGCAGGAGATTGCCATGGAGCAGCACCATCGGGGCACCGTAGGGACGGTGGGCGTAATTCGCAACCATCCCAACGTAATGAACGTTATCCCTGGACGGGTCGAGATGGGTGTCGACATCCGCGGCGTCGACCACGACAGCATAATTGAAACCATCCAGGATATCAAGGACGCCGTCAGCACCATCGCCGACGGGCAGGAAACGCCGGTGGCCATCGAGGTGGTTACCGCCGACAAACCGGTGCCTATGAACAACGAAATCATTGAGACGATCGAATCCGTCTGCGGCCAGCTCGACATGCCCTACAGGCTGATGAACAGCGGCGCGGGGCACGACGCCATGAACATGGCCGCCATAACCTCCACAGGGATGATCTTCATCCCCTGCCGGGGCGGTGTCAGTCACAACCCCGCCGAGGATTCCGCCCCTGACGATATTATGAAAGGCATTGACGTCCTTACGGCCACCATCCGCCAACTCGCCAAGTAGGTGCTTGCATGACAATTGATGTATACTTTACTCCCCAGGACTATATAGCCAGGCCGCCGTCAGGTGAATGCGCCGTCGCCGTCCTCGATATCTTCCGGGCGACGACGTCGATGGTCACCGCCTTCGCCAACGGCTCTCGCCGCATTATACCCGTAAAGACGGTAGAAGAGGCCCTCGCTCTCAAGAAACGGCATCCGGGGGGGCTGCTGGCGGGTGAGCGTCAGGCACGCCCCATAGCGGGCTTCGATCTCGGCAACTCGCCCTTCGAATACAATCGGTCCGCGGTGGACGGCAAGACAATAATCATGACCACCACGAACGGCACGACCGCTTTGAAGACGGCCGAACAGGCGACAAAAGTCTACATAGGCGCGTTTGTCAACGCCGCTGCCCTCTGCCGGATACTCTCCTCGTTATCGTCCGATATCGTTATTCTCTGCGCCGGTACCCGTGGGCAGCTGACCATCGAGGACGCTTTGTGCGCCGGGCTGCTGGCCGATAGGCTCGCCGGCCGCGGCGACCTGAGCGATGCCGCGGTTGCCGCCCTGGCGATATACAACGATTACCGCACCGACCTTGTCCGGCGGACTTCTTTGGGAACCCATGCCAGGTATCTCGCCGCGATCGGCTATGGCGCAGATATCGATTATTGCCTGCGGCAAGATCTTTTTGACATTGTCCCCGTATTTCAAAACGGCGAAGTAACAGACCCGGCCGCTACTTAGCGGCCGGGTCTTTCTTCAGGTAAATATTTCGCCTTTAGTTTACGTAATGTACGTGATAAAATGAAGGCTGAGCAACATGGAAAGGGGATGTCTATGAGGAAAATCATTATCATGGCCATGCTCGCCATGGCTATCGGCGTCTCTTCGCCCCTGATGCCCGTAGCGCACGCAGCAACCGCCAACGATGTGCTCGCGCAGATAATGGCTCAGAACCCAAAAGCCGCCCAGGTACAGGAACTGCTTGCCCTCAAGCAGGACATAGAGCAAGGCGGCCGTGGTGCGATTGTCAGCCGTGTGACTCAAGCCGCCCTTGACCGGGTTGGCCAGGGAGAACTGGCCGGGCTGGTGGGCTCCGCCGCAAACGGCGGGGAATTCCGGGCCGCGGTGGAAACAGCCGTGAGGCAGGAAGTGACAGCTCAGCTGGCAGCAAAATTCGGTCCTTACGAGGATAGTCTCAACCTACTCGCCACGCTTCTGCAGAACGCCGGACTGATTCCCCAAACAGTCCGCGATAGCAACAGCCTGGCGGCAGGCGGGCAAATCCTGCAGTAACACACAAACAGACATTCGCGGTTTACAGGTGTTGGATCGCCAGGCGGTAAGACGGCATGGCCGGCTTGCCGCTACATAAAGACAAAATTAACCGGCTTGGCCGGTTTTTTTACTAGGAACGGGAGCATACAACGCCGAATCCGCACCCGCCGCTCCGCCCCCCGTCCAGTACGAGAAGGGCTTGGAGCTTTCAGTCGCCCCGGTTTTGTCGGCGTTAAGACGGGCTTCGTGATCGGCTTTTCCACCGCCCTGATAGTTTAGGTCTATATCGGTCAGGTGCTGGCCAGGCAGATTGACCTGAGGGAGTTCTATTTTCGGGCATGGTTTGCGGGGCTCTCGGCGCTGTAATGGATGTCGCCATCTCGATAGCGTCAGCCCTCTATGAGGTGAAAGCAATCCGGCCGGATATCGACAGGAAAAGTCTCTTCCTGACCGGCATGAATGTTGATCGTCACCGAAATCGCCCGCGCGCTCACCGGCAGCATCGGCCTCATCTGCGTCATCCCGCTGACCGCTCTGCTAACAGCCTTCCTTATGCGCGGCCAGTAGCGGCGATATATCCGGTTATTTGCAGACGTCCGCGCGGGCCGCCCGCAGGGCATCTTCCAGTTTGTCGCTCCAGTTTCCGCCGCCCTGCGCCCAACTGGCGGTCCCGCCGCCGTTGCCGCCCATAACCGCAAGCGTCTGCTTCAGCAGCTTGCCCATATCGGCCGGGGTGCCGGGAGTGCAGGCGAAGACGAAATGAGCTTTGCCGAGTTCGGCACTGCCGGTCGCCAGCAATACGACGGCGCGGCCGCGGGCCAGCACCGCCCTGGCGAGATCCGCCAATTCGGCCGCCGTGGCGTCCGGGATGACAGAAACCGCCAGCTTTAAGTCAGAGAGCATGTCAGCTTTTTCGTACAACTCGCCGGCCTGATGGCCGGCGAGTTCCCGTTTCGCAGCCTGCAACTGGCGGCTCAGAGTCTCAGTCTTGCCCAACTGGCGTTCTACCGCCGCCGGGACCTCTTCTACAGGCACGGAAAAACGGACCGAGAGGTCGCGGGTCACCGCGCTGTTGAGCCGGTAGTCTTCTAAGGCCCGGCCGCCGCACACGAAGTCGACCCGGACAATCCCGGCCTTTCGTTCCCAGGAGCGAAGCTTGATCAGACCGATTTCGCCGCTGGCCGCAACATGCGTTCCGCCGCAGGGGCAACAGTCCACCCCCGTTACGCTGACCAGCCTGATTTTGGCGTAGTCTTTCGCCGGTTGTTTACGGAGAGGAAATGAGGCGAGGTCGCCGCCGGTGACGAATTCACTCTTTACCGGCAGATTCGCGAATACGAACGCGTTGGCCGCCGATTCCGCAGTCGCCGCTTGCTCGCCGGTCAGCGCTCCCATGGTGACGTCGATGTATACCGCTTCGTCGCCGAGATGGAACCCGACATTCTCCCCGCCGAAGAGGTCGGAAAAAACCGCCGACAGGATGTGCTCGCCACTGTGCTGCTGCATATGGTCGAAGCGCCGCGCCCAGTCCAGGCGTCCCAGGACCGTTTCCCCATTCGGCCTGGCTGCGGTGACATGCACGATCAAGCCGTTATCCTCCGACACCGCCAGCACAGGGATATCGTTCAACCATCCGGTGTCGTAAGGCTGGCCGCCGCCCTCGGGGTAAAAGGCTGTCCGGTCGAGGACGACGCCAAATTTGCCATCAGGCAGGGAGTGAAGATCCTGTACCTTTGCTGTGAACTCTTTTTGATAAGGATTGGTATAATATAACTTTTCGGTCACCGGTGCTCTTACCTCCGATCTGCGTGTACAAACTCATTATACCCGACCCCGGCGGAGCTGGCAAAAGACGCCTGCAGGGATATCACCGGCAGGCGTTACATATATTTGACCAGACAGAGCTGGGAGGGGGAGAGGCGGTTGCTTACCGCATTAAGGGGCAGGGGGTCCCGCGTATTTTTAAGTGTTGCCCTGCTGGCTTTTTTTGGGCTGCTTACCGGCCTGGCCGGCTTCGAATATTGGGACGAGCGGGAACTGGCGGTCGCTCCCGGCCAGCCGCAAACACGGCCTGAAGGAAGGATAACCCTGGTAGTGAATGTACCTGCCCGCTACCTCGAAGTGCTCAACGACGGCAAACAATACAAGAAATACCGTATCGCCGTTGGACGTTCCGACACCCCATCGCCGTTCGGCGAATGGATCGTGACCTGGAAGGCATATCACTCCGGAGACATTTTCGGCACCAGATTCCTGGGCCTCAATGTACCGTGGGGAGGCTATGGTATCCACGGCACTAACAGGCCGTGGTCGATAGGTCAGTTTGCCAGCAAGGGCTGCATCCGTATGCGGAACAGAGACATTGAGGAATTGTTCGAATGGGTGCCTGTCGGCACCCCTGTGCGCATCGAAGGCAGCAGGATTCGTATCGCGCGCCCGCTGCGCTACACCGCGGCCGGCCCTGACGTTGTCATGCTGCAGATGCGGCTGCGCAGAACGGGTTATTATGAAGGACGGGCCGACGGACTATTCAGTCGGGAAATTGAGGTGGCCTTGAAAAGGTTCCAGCACGACAAGGGTCTCAAGCCCACCGGAATCGCCGATCGCAAAACCTTGGAACTGCTCGGGCTTTAACTGATCTGGCGGTAATGCCGCGGCAGCGTCACAGCACATTTTTCGCAAAAAAGATGATTTTGCCGTCTTATGTCGAATATATTTCATGCCGAATCCTAACCGGTAGGGGAAAACCGACACAGACACAGGGGTGAATCCGCACCAGCGGAAGGGCGTCTAATCCTCTTCGCCCGAACCCGACAGCTAATCCCCGAGGCATATTGGCCCTATTGCACTGCTCCAGTCACCGGGGCAGACGCTTTGGCCACTCAACAAGAGGGGTGAATGGATGAAAAAAGTGTATATCGCAGCCGTGCTGGCGGTGCTGTTGTTGGTCAACGCCACCGTGCTGGCGGCTGTTGCGCCGACGGCGGACAAGCTCCTCAGGGAGGGCGCGCGCGGCGAGAACGTGAAGATGGTCCAGAAGCTGCTGGCCGATACCGGCTATTACGCAGGGCAGATCGATGGCATCTTCGGCGGCGCTACCCTGGAGGCGGTCAGAAGATTTCAGACTTATAACGGTCTGAAGGCGGACGGCGTAGTCGGCAAGGAAACCATTGCCTTTCTCCAGCGTGAGCGGACCAGCGCCACTCCCAACCGCTACAGCCGCGAACTGACGATGACCGCTACCGCCTACACCTCTGAGGATGACGGCAACGGCAGCCACACCTACCGCGGCAACGAGCTCCGGAGAGGTCTGGCCGCGGTTGATCCCCGGGTTATCCCGCTCGGCACGCGGTTATTCATCAAAGGCTACGGTTATGCAATCGCCGACGATATCGGCGGCGCCATCAAAGGCAACAAAATCGACCTGGCGTTTGAAAACCGGGCCGAGGCCCTCCAGTTCGGCGTACAGAAAGTTACAGTCTATATTCTCGATTAAAAAGCAGGTTTAACCTGCTCTTTTTTCGTAGAAAATGTAAAGTGCTGGCGGTGGCGTATATCATACAAAACTATCCGGAAGGAGAATTCGATGTACGAAGTAACTTACATCGGCCTGGCAGTTAAAGATTCCGACCGGTCCGGCCGTTTTTGCCGGGATGTGCTCGGCTGGACCTTGTTTTTCGCCGGCCCGGACGGGGAGAGACAGGAACTAATCCAGGAGGCGGCGTTGTGACAGACAGAATCGATGTACTCAAAGAAAAATTGCAGAATCTTTACAAGCGCAATCCGTTCGTCGGGCTTCTGAAAATGAAGGTGGAGGATGTCAAGGAAGGGGAAGCGACGCTTTCCATGCCGATCGTCCAAGCAATTCATGGCAACCTGTTCGGGATGGCGCACGGCGGGGCCACCGCATCACTGGCCGATACGGCTATGGGGTTGGTCTGTATTTCCCTTGGCAAGAAGGTCGTTACCCTGGACTTAAACATCAACTACATTTATGGCGCCACTGACGGAGAGACAGTGACCGCCGTGGCGAAGGTCGTGCACAACGGCCGGCAAACCGTTGTTGTGGAGGCGGAGCATCGCGATACGGCCGGTAGACTTTTGGCGAAAGCGAGGGGGACCTTCTTTGTCGTCGGTAGCATTGAACTCGGGTAAACCGCGGGAACTAATGATACCGACGGCGGTGGGCAACCTGAACGCCGCCTTGTACCCTCCTGAGGGCAGCCGCCGCGATTACACCGTTATATTCTGTCACGGTTTCCGGGGCTCCAAAGAAGGGGGCGGCAGGGCTTCTTCACTGGCTGCCAGGGTGGCGGGGCTTGGTTTTGCCGCCCTGTTGTTCGATTTCACACCGCTCAGCATGCTTTCCGCCCAGGTCGGTGAACTGCGGGCGGTAGTGGACTACTGCCGTCATGAGGTCGGCAGGCAAGTGATTCTTTTCGGCCGCAGCATGGGCGGCAGCGCCGCCCTGGCAGTTGCCGCCGCCGACAAGTTCATCGGCGGTCTCTGCCTGTGGGCCACACCGTTCGATCTCCACGAGACTTTCCGCCTCTCCCTGGGGGATGGGTATAATCGTTTGCTGGACGGCGAGCCGGTCAGCATCGCCGACGAGTTCGGTGAGCTCCGCCTTTCCCCGTCTTTCCTCCACGATTTCGACCGTTTCGATCTCCTGGCGTGCGCAACGCAGGTCAGTGGCCGGCCGCTTCTCGTGGTGCACGGAGAAAATGACGAAATCGTTCCCTGTCGACAGGCCGCCGTAATATTCGGACAGGCGGGTGAGCCCAAAAGCATGGCCGTTATACCGGGAGCCGACCACCGCTTCCTTCACGGCCACGGTCAAGCGTCAGCGGCGGTGCTCGCTTGGCTTGCGGCCAGTTTTCCGGTCGGCGCGACGGATAAGCCAAGCTGCATATAATCGCGAAATGGGCTTATACTACCCAGGAAAGTAGTCTGCTTGACAAGGGAGGCTAGCCCTTTGGACTTGGTACCCGCCCATTTGCTGCCGCTGCTCTTGGCGCTTGTGTCCGGCGTGCTGATGGCTGTGCAGGGTTCGCTCAATACTGCGCTGAGCAAGACAGTCGGCCTGTGGGAAGCGACGTTCGTCGTTCATGCCGTCGGGACGCTAGTCTTGCTTGTCGTTTTGTACCTCCTCAAAATGGGGCAGGGCGATTTAGGCGCTTTGCCACAGGCGCCGTGGTATTCTTATCTCGGAGGGGTAATCAGCGTTTTCATCATCTATCTGGTGGCCGCCAGCATCCCCCGCGTGGGCGTTGCAAACGCCACCACCGCCATCATCGTCGGTCAGGTGCTGACCGCCGTTATAATCGACCACGTAGGAGGCTTTGGGTTGCAGAAGATACCCTGCGGCTGGAACCAGGTCGCCGGGTTGGCTCTCCTGGCGGTTGGGGCAAAGCTGCTGCTGAAATAGATTTTCCTTCACAAAAAAAATAATATAAGGTATACTTATTTTTAGGGTTTTTGGCCCGCCATCATAGGTATATTTTGCCACGCCGAATCTTAACAAGGAGGATAAGTAATGGATTTTAACTTTACTCCCGACCAGCTTGCCCTCAAGAAGATGGCTCAGGAAGTAGTTGCCAAAGAGATTACTCCCTACGCCCTTGAGATGGACCACAACGGGAAAATGCGGCCTGGTCTGCTCGAAAAGCTCGACGAAGCCGGTCTCGTTGGCCTGGTCGTGCCGGAAGAATTCGACGGTCCGGGGCTTGATGCGGTCACTATCGCCCTCATCTACGAAGAACTCGGCAAAGGATGCGCCGGCGTAGCCACCAGTGTCGCCGCCAATGCCCTGGCCTCATATCCTGTCATTCTCATGGGTACCGATGCGCAAAAAAAGCACTACTTTGATATCATCAACAGCGGAAAACTAGCGGCGTTTGCCCTTACCGAGCCGGGCGCCGGTTCCGACGCCGGCGCGGTAGCCACCACCGCTGTAAAGGACGGCGACGACCACTATATTCTCAACGGCACCAAATGCTTCATCACCAACGGGGGTATCGCCGACGTCTTCGTCATCTTCGCCAACGCCCGCAAATCGGCCGGCATCCGAGGCCTGACCGCCTTCATCGTCGACCGCGGCACCCCTGGGTTCTCGGTTGGCAAAGAAGAAGAAAAGATGGGCATCCGCGCCTCCAACACCTGCGAACTCATTCTCGACAACGTTCGTATACCCACCACCAATCGCCTTGGCAGAGAAGGCGAAGGCTTCAAAATAGCCATGAAAACCCTTGATGCCGCCCGCCCGCTGGTCGGGGCCGTATCGGTCGGCATTGCCCAGGCAGCTTTCGACGCCGCCGTAAAATACTCCAAAGAACGCGAGCAGTTCGGCAAGCCTATCGCCTCCTTTCAACTTGTACAGGCAATGCTCGCCGACATGGCCATCGCCGTAGAAACGGCGCGGCTTCTGGTTTACAAAGCCTGCTGGCTCAAAGACCAGAACCTGCCGTTCGCCAAAGAGGCGGCCATGGCAAAATGCTACGCGGCCGACGTCGCAATGAAAGTCACCACCGACGCTGTTCAGGTTCTCGGCGGCTACGGCTATATCAAGGAATATCCCACCGAGAAATACATGCGTGACGCCAAAATCATGCAGATATATGAAGGCACCAACCAGATCCAGCGTCTTGTAATTGCCAACCAGATATTGTATTAACCAGCCCCCTTGACAAGTCTTGTTTACGGTAATATAATGTTTCTTGCGGCAGTTGATATGGCTGCCGCAAAAATATGGGGTTATAGCTCAGTTGGTTAGAGCGCCTCGTTGACATCGAGGAGGCCAGCGGTTCGAGTCCGTTTAACCCCACCATAAGAAAAATCAAGGCTCCGAGGCATTTCGCCCGGAGCCTTTTTCTTGTCTTTTACCCCAACCTTACCCCTACTGACTATTTTTCTTGTTTGGGCGGAGACTGGCGGATATCAAACTCTAAATCCAAGGCCAGAGTCTCAATCTCACCGCCTATGACGGTGTCGGGAGGGGAGTTCACGATGAGTTGAGCCAACCTTAGAGCCTTCTCAATTACCCCATCATTTGGGGTGGAAGTTGGGGTGGATTTTTGGTTGGCTTTCGTTAGTTCTTGAGCTATTACCGTAAGTGCGGCGGCGATCTGTGGAACATGCCTGTCGTAAAAACGCTGCCCCATCTTAGTTTCGTGAAACTGTGGCATACTGATTACCCCCTGTCCATAATAAAATGGTCTATTGTACTTGAACCCATTACCGTCACACTACCTTGGTCGATGCACCACCGCACCGATTCTTCCCTATCCTTGTCAAAGTCACCGGAGTTAAAAAGCTTGGATTCCGATGACTTGCCGCCGTTCTCGTAAGTGATGACAGTAGCCTCGATCCCACGATAGGTAGTGGTATCCGGCTCATCATATCTGGCGGTGATAAAGCCTGTCTTAATCGGCCCCATTCTTCTTATCCTTCTCGCTTACCTTCTGTACTAAGTCTACCACATTTTGGACGGCGGCGCGTTGCCTTCTGGCGGAAGCTTTCACATACCGCCTAGTTGATCTGTAGTCTTTGTGGCGAAGTCTCTCCTGTACGGTGAACGAGTCGGCGCCGGATTCCATCATCAGATAGCCATGGGTATGCCGCATGTCGTGAAAGCGTGTTCCATCAAGCCCCGCATCCACCGCCGTGTCGGCAACCATCTTGGTAAACCACCGTGGCGATACCGGCGTTGAAGGATTCTTAGTGGAAGGGAAGAGGTGAATGCTATTCGGAAAAACTTCGGCGTGCCATTTGAGGTAGTCTTGAATGACGGTGCATTGGCTATCGGTCAAGAGTACCGGATTGTAGGATGTTTCGTTTTTTAGACCCTTCTTGACACCCTTGCCGTTGACGGTTCCAAAAGCTTCTCTCGGCCTAATCATCTTCCGGCGAGTATCGATGTCGCTCTTTCTGAGTCCTAAGACCTCGCCCCGGCGGAAGCCGCAGGTAGAACCTAACCACAGAGCCATTGCTAAACGCCTATCCGGCTTCCGTTCCTTTACGCCTTTGTTGGGCGGTAGCAGGCGCTTCTTGGCGTGGTCGAGAAGACTCTGGAGGTCTTCCAATTCCAGCGGGTTAGACTTCTCATGGTCAGGCTTGTCCTTCGGCAACTTGATCTTTTTGCGGGATCGGGCGGGGTTTCGTGCGATGAGTTGGTCTTCGACGGCGATGTCCAGTACCGAGGCGACCAAAGTCTTCGCCATCCTCACGGTGTAGGGGGCATAGTCATTGTTCTTCTCGTTGATGAAATTTTGGATGGTTGTTTCGTTGATGTCGCTGACCTTCATGCCGCCGAAATATGGTAATATATGCTTGTTGAATAGGTAAAGATACTGAGATTTAGTGGCATCGGCGACAGGGTCAAGTCCAAACGGCTTCCAATTTTCGTAAACCTCAGAAAAACAGACCTTGCTTGGTTCTATGTAAGTGCCACGATTGATTTCAGCTAAAATTTTCGACAATTTCTGGTTGACCTCTTGTCGCGTTTTACCATATACTGATTTTCGCTCACCGCTTTTTGTGGTATACCGCCCTTCCCATGATCCATCCTTGCGCTTGCGGATGGAACCTTCATTCTGGCCCCTTTTACCCATGTCAGAACCTCCTTGATACAGCTTATGTGTTAATAATAACACCAAACGTATCAAATGACAATGGGCCGGTTCGAAATAGAACTTTTGAACCTAAAGTCCTATTGACAGAACATGTGTTCGTAGTCTATACTATTCTCAGAAAAGGTTATGACTGAACATGACCCTTATAAACCATGTCTGAAACGGACGGAGGTGATGCTATGATTGTGGACAACCTCGCCGAGGTTCGGCGACTAACCTACACGGTTACTGAACTCACCCAGGTACTTGGCGTGTCATATCCCACGGCGAGGAAACAGGTGCTTGAGTGGAAAAAAACGAAAAAGGTTCCTGTACGCAAGGTGGGTCGTGAATGGCGTATCCCAAAAGAGAGCGTTCACGCTTGGCTGAGAGGAACCGGCTAAAAGGGGAGAAAATTGCTTGACTAAGTTTGACAAACCCTACCTCATTTTGTACCCCCCCATGACCGCAGTCCTATTGAACAAGTCGTGGGATAATGTAGCCACAGTCGAAGAAGTAAACGCTCTCACCGCCGAATGGAAAGGCGTACAGGAAGACATGCTCCCTGTTGTGATACATATCCCCGTTCCCATCACGGCTTAAATCGGTTATCCTGTGGAGAGGAGAAGGCCGATTGTAAGGTGTCGGTCTTTTTCTATACCCATGTGAACCGATTTTAGTATCAAACAAATCTCAAGGAGGATTAGTAGTGTCCAAAGCAGAAACCCTTAAAAGGCTCACCGCACCGTTCTCGCCGAAGGATATTGAGTGGCGGATTATGCGGAGAACCAAGGACGGCACAAAAGCTGCCGTTATGCCTTTCGTCGATGCCAGAACTCTGGAAGAGCGGCTAGATGCAGTCGTGGGACCGGACAACTGGTCGGCACAGTACAGCCCCGTCGATATGGGCGTAATCACCATCGACACCAAGAACGGCCCCAAGGAAGTTGACGCAAAAGGTTTTCTCTGCACCATCACCATCCGCATCAATGCGGGTGAGAACCTCATCGTCCGCACCAACGGAGCCGGATGCACCGACATCGAACCCATCAAGGGCGGCATTACTCAAGCCTTCCGGCGTGCGTGTTCTTCCATCGGTATGGGTCGTTACCTGTACGACCTTCCGGACTTCTGGGTTCCGGTTGACCAGTACGGCAAGTTCACCCCTCCGCAACTCCCCGCTTGGGCTTTGCCTTCGGCTACGCCTGCACCCGCCGCAGCGGCTCCCGATATCGAAGATGACGGCGAACCGGATGAGGACTTCGACGGTAGCGAACCCATCGATGATGACGGCTCCAACGATAACGATCCGCTCATCGACTTCGGCGTAAACCGTGGCAAACGGTTTTCCGAACTGACCGGACGGTATGTGCAATGGCTTGCCAGCACCTGGACTCCGCAACCAGGCAATGCTCTGCACGAACATATCAAACAACTGGCGGTTCAAAGAGTAGCCAACTAATAGGCGGAGCCGGGGTTCAATGCCCCGGCTCTCTCTATACTTAGTATTATATTATATATAATATATATTATATATATATTAATTAATACTTAAAGAGAATTATATATGTCTTTAATAATACTGATAATTATCAGTATATATAAATCTTAGTATTCGTAATCCTAAAGGATTACTCATACTAAGATGGTGTTTCTCACCGCCAAAAGTTTTAACGGTTAAGAGAAACGAATGGCGGTTCAAATGAACCTTGACACGAATCACCGCCGAGTGCTAAACTGGATGTACAGACCGAACACATGTACGGAGGTGAGCCAATGACGTTGGACGAGTTCATGCAACTACCGCCTAACCTACAACTAGATAGGGCGGTGAAGTTGTTCATCGAGGTCTGTACGGCGGAACCCCTATTCCTACCGACCAAGAAAATCAATCCTGTTTACTTCCGCATTCGCAACTATATGGCAAGCCAGAAGGTGTCTCCGGTATCGGTATGGGAGTTCCTCCAGACATGGGAGCCTGGCTCCTTGATTTCAGTCGGCGAATTGATGGTACTGGCCAGAGACTTCCAGAACGCCAAGCGGTTCAGAGAGGGGGTGCAGAAAACCAAGCAGGCCGACATCAAAGAGTACGACCAATACCATCTAGACATGTTGAGGTGACAAAGTGGGCAACATTGCCGAAGTAATCATCGCCAAGGTCGATCCGGTGGAGTACCTTACCTATAACTACGGAGTCAAGTTCCGCAAAGAGCCACGGTCATACCGCTCCCAATGTCCGGTGCATGACGGCTCCAGAGGCGACAGCTTCTCCGTACTGGGGAATAGGCTTACTTGCTTCGCCTGCGGCTTCTACGGCAACATTATCGACGCGGTGGCGGAGATAGAGGGCATCGACCAAACCTCCGCCATCGAGAAACTGGCAAACGAACTGAATCTGCCGATAGGTAGCTACGAGGAGTTCCAACGTCAGAAGACGCTTGCCGAACAGAATAAGGCCAAGCTTGCCAAGTACCGCCGAGGAATCACCCCCTACAAGGACTATCTCAATGGGGACAGATCGATATCGGATGAAACCATCGAGGCTTTGCAACTGGGCGGCGACATCGATGGAATCATCATCCCCCTCATCAATTTGCAAGGCCAAGTGGTGGCTTTCGCCAGGCGGAACATGAACTACAAGGCCAAGGGGCAACCGAAGTACACCAACACCCGCAATAACGAACTGTACGAGAAAGCCGAGTTCCTCTACAACTTCAACAGGGCGTTGAAGGAGATGAGGAAGCAACGTAGGGTTTACGTCTGCGAGGGCTACTTCGATGCGGCGGCAGCCGACCAACAAGGACTTCCCTGTGTGGCCTATGCCTCTGCCGACCTGACCAGAGGCCACATCAAGGCTTTGAACGAAAGGGCAGAAGACCTATATCCCCAGTTTACCTTCTTTCTGGCGCCGGATAACGACGAAGAAGGTCAGAAGCGTATCCCCCGGATGCGTGACAAGTTCCGCCAATTGGCTCCGAGAGCCAACGTCAGGGTGGTGCTACTGCCGGAGGGTATCAAGGATTTTAACGATGCCCATCACGCCGGAATCCAGATCGGTGAGCTGCCAACCGAACCCCTTGACCTCTATGTACTAAAAAAGATAGTTAGTGACTGTCAGGGCGAGGACGAGGAATTCACAGCCGCCAAGGAGTTCATGTCCACGGTGACCAACGAAATCGTCAAGGCCGAATGCGCGAAGTACCTGTCGCATAAGTGGCAACGCCAAGAGGACACGGTGCAGGGGTGGCTACAGGCCAAGTCCAACGACGATGACATGGCGAAGAGGTTTAAGGAACCGGAAGCCGCTATCGATGACCTCCTTGCCCTCTACGCATCCGGAGCCATGACTCTGGGATGGGAAACCATCGACTGGGGAGCCAACTCCTTCTATAAGACCGAGGTAATCATCCTAGCGGCACGCCCTGGCGTAGCGAAGACATGGATAGCATGTATGGTGGCCTTGCATCTGGCGATCCGCGAGAAGAAGCGTGGCATATTCTTTAGCCTTGAGATGTCTGCCGGGAGCCTCTATAACCGAATGGTGGCTATTTTCCTTGGCAAGCCGATGTGGGAAGTTGAAAAACTAGTCAAGGAGAAAGACCCAACGGTACTAAATATAAAGGCGGCTTTGGAGAGTCGGCTCTATGTGGTGGATGACAACGACATCAACGTAGAGATGATGGACAAGATTATCGCCTACGCTAACCAACGGAAGTTTGATGAGCCGTGCGATTTCGTGGTCATCGACTACATGCAATTTATTAAGGGTTGTTCCAAGTACGATATTTTGGCGGAGGAAACCAAGGCTCTCAAGCCGCTTGCCAAGAAGAACAAGTTATTGGTCATCGCCCTCTCCCAAATCTCACGCCAAGGCCGAGACTACGAGAGGCCGACCATGGAGATGCTCAAGGGGGCCGGTGAACTGGAACAGACTGGAGACACAGTTGGTGGCCTCTGGGTTCCCGGTAACAATCCGGAACTGTCCGATGCGGAGCAGAAGAAGTTGGACGGCATCATTATGTTCGGCTTCCTCAAGCACCGCAGGGGCGCCAGAATCCGTGACGTAGCCCTCCGGTTCGATACCGCCACTACACGCATCGTAGAGGTCAAGGAGCAAGCCGAGGTAGTAGTACAGAAGAAGAGGAGGACGCAAAATGCCAAACCTAAAGATTCCGCTCAAAGCTAAAACCCCGTTACTGTTTATCTGCTACGCCCTGTGTATCACCATGATGGTCGTGGCGTTCATGGAGGTAATGACCAAGGATTATGGCTCCGCCTTATTTAGTGCCTTGGGAGCCGTGGGTTGGGGATGGGCTTGGCCTAGCATCATCGAAGAACTCTCGGAAAAATAATCGAATATGTGTTCGATTTTTTTACCCAAACCTATTGTAATTCGTATCAAATGATGCTATACTAGGGTTAGTGAAATACTATATTAGACGAAAGGAGGTTCACCCAAGAGTTGATAACCCACCTATCACCTTCCACGGTGCAGTCTTACCGGAAGTGTGGTAGACTCGTGTATTACCGGAAAATCATGGGACTCCCTGACACAACCGTATATGCGGCTACTGCCTACGGAACGGCTATCCACCGATCCATCGAAACTCTCCTCCGTGAGAAGAAGATGGGCTTCATCCCCTCAGTAGACGAAGTTATCCACCTATTTGACCAAGAACTCCGTGGCCTAGCCGACACTATTACGGTCTGGGGCGAAGACACCAAAGAACACCTGTTTGAACAGGGCGCGGCCTCACTTGATGAGTTCTGCAAGAAATGGTTGCCTCGTATCGCCCCGGCGGAGATCGAGAAGGAGTTCATGGTTCGAAGGGAAGGCCGGATGCCCATCAAGTGCATCGCAGACTGTGTAGATACCAACGATGCGGTCTGGGACTGGAAGACCGGACGAGGATTCACAGGTACTGCCAATTCGGCGGAGTATGGACTAAATATGGCTACATACGCCAAAGCCTTCTACGATGAACACGGCTACTTCCCCAAGTCCATCCGGATTCTACGCACCAAGTGGAACGGTAAACTCAACCAGGCGACCCGCAAGAAAAAGTGGTATCACTCCTCATGGGAAATGGATGAACTGGTCATCCCTCCGGAAAGCATCCCCTATTACATGGGACTCTACGACGAAACAGAAAAGGGTATTGCAGCCGGAGTCTTCCTACCCATCTCCGATGGAGGTGGCCTGTGTAAGAATTGCTCCTATCGAGGCAACCCCTGTGATGTCCACATCGTGGAGGTAGGCAAATGACCCAGTTACCTTCGCCCCAACTCAAGATAGGCTTGATAGGCCGGATATGCTCCGGTAAGGACACGGTAGGGGAGGTTCTCATCAAGACCCTCGGCTACCAGAGGTTCGCCTTCGGTGACCCGATCCGCTCCGTCTATCAAGTATATCTAGACGGTGGATGGCAACCTGCCTTCGAACTCCTCTGCCTCTATTCCGACACCATAGCAAGATTCACCACCACCGCCACCACCTTTAAGGACATCGCCAACAGTTCACCGACTCGGCGTGAGTTCCTCCAGAAGGTGGGGACATGGGCAAGGCAGCTTGACGATGACATCTGGGTTCGCACCACCTTCCGCCAACTCCCTTATTTAGTACAGGGTTATGGCGTGGGTGCGGTCTGTACCGATGTCCGCCGCCGCAGGGAGTACGAAGTCCTTCGGGACGCAGGTTTCAAGTTCATCCATGTCACCGCCCCGGAAGCCATACGCCGTGAGCGTATGCTTGCCAGAGATGCGTCCGCCGACACCTCGGTATTTGGACATGTCTCGGAACAGGAAATCGATGAAATCGGCAAGATGGCACACGCCACCGTCGAGAACGACGAAGGCAAGGCCAAGCTACTGACCGCCACCTTCGAAGCCATCGACACAATCCGGCAGTCTTTTTTTACCCCCTAGTGATACTAAAAAAGAATCAAATGAATCTAAGGAGGAATCAGAATGAAAGACAATCTCGTACAGTTCCCCATCCAGGTAGCCAAATCCGACCTCGCCCTCGGCGACAAAGTCCGCGCCACCGCCATTCCGTCCGATATCAAGGATGAGGAAGACCTGGCGAAGTTCTTCGGTCAGATCATCGGCAAAGAAGGCTATGTCGCCCACCTCATCGACGGCAGCGACCGTGTTGTCATCGACTTCGGCGGCACTCGCGGAACCCCCGGCCATGTCGCCATGTCGCCGGATGAGTTCAAACTCGTCGCCAAGGGTGACGGCAAGGTCTTCGACTGGGGACGTAAGTGGAAGATGGAAGAGATCGCCGTCCTCGCCTCGATCCCGCAGGATGTTCTCGCTGAGAACCCGATGGCGGAAATGCTCAAGGGCATCCCTGTCAAGGTTATCAAGTCTGGCCTGCCCGACCACGACTACCAAGTGGTCCTGCCCCTCGGCCTCGGTCATGTCTGCGTGAACGAAGACAACCTCGTTACGCCGGATGACTTCAAGGCCCAGAAGGCCGTTGCTGTCGCCCCTAACCTTCACTAGGAGGTGGGGGAGATAGAGTGTGAAGTCTTTAGCAACTGCCAAAACAGAGTCCTCTGTTGGCGTTGCGACGATTACGCCCTCTACTATCCCCTTGACAAAAAGATTAAATGCCCTCGCCAAGTGAGGGTCAAAGAAGAGCGAAAGCAAGCGAAAAAAGAGAAGAAGCAAACCTCCGCATCCAAGCGCGGCAGAGCCAATCGCAACGCAGGGAAAAGGGCGGAGAAGGGTCTTGAAAACCTCTTGACCAGTTGGGGCTATGAGTGTCGCCGGGTTCCATTGTCTGGAGCATTAAAAGGGTTAAACCTTGTTGGATGCTTGGATGACAAGCTATCCGGCGACCTTCGCCTAACTGTCGGGGGTAAAGAGTTCAAGATCGAGTCAAAGAAGAGGGCAGACCTAAACACCTATTACAGGATGGTCGAAGAAACAGGTCCATTCGTTATCGATGGCTTTTGTATCGTGATGGGTGAGCAGAACTTCGAATTCCTGCTAAATGGTGCAAGGCTTTCGCCGGATACCGTACTACCCGACAAACGGTTCAAGCGGCTCCATGACTGGTTCGACCAAGACGGTAGCGACATTGTCGCTATGAAGTCCAACCACCGCCAATGGCTGTTCGCCATCACACTAAATAAAGCGAAGGAGTTAGCAACATGACCAAGCCCGAAGTGCCGGAAGCCATCCAGCCGTATGTGACTTAGTTCACCGACCTCTGCAAGAAGATTGGGGACGGCGCAGGTATCCCCGATGTAATCGTCGCTCTGATGATTACTAACGCCGCAGAGGCTCTGGAAGACCTCCTCAACGACTACGCCGAAGGCGACGAGGCCAAGGAGCAGGACATCATCGATGCTCTCAAAACCTGTATTCGCGGCGCCCACGTTGCCGCCCAGATCGATAACCAATTCCCGCCGAACTAGGAGGAAAGAACATTGTTAGCCTTCCAAAGTGAAAAGGACAATCGCATCGTAATTCCCGGCATGGGTACTTTGGAAATCGGCTCGTACACCGACAAAGCAGAGAAGGAAGTCTTCGCCATCTACTTCGAGGACACTTCCAAACGCCGGAAACGTACTGGCGGCGAAGACGGCGGTACTCAAGAGGTTGACCAACGCTATCTATTAGCTAGAAAGGCCACCTTTGCCGAAGCCCAAGAAGCCATGCGGAACATCGCCAACGAGATGCGTGAGACTGGCAAAGTCATCAAGGTGATGTAATGGATTACGGAGAAATCCGTGAAGCTTATCTGTCCCTCCCAGATAACGACCTGTATGGGGCTTACATTCTCAAAACGCAGGCCGTTACCTTACAGGAGACTTTCGAATCCGAACTAGCCCAAATCCGCCACATGGCAAACGACTTCAAGGTCGATGTGGACTTCACACAGGCCAGGCGGTCCAAGGAACTGGCTCCGGATAAAGTCAACGAGGGGGAACGCCTGTCCAAGCAAGACGAGCAAGTCTTGCAGGCCAAGCGGAACTACAACCAAGCACTTCTCGCCGTAGAACTCAAAGAAGCACAGGTCAGGTTCCTTGAAAAGGTATACTTCGACTGCCGTGCCTTACTTGCCAGAGGGGAGAAGAAAATCCATTCAGACCGGAGTGAGTGATTGTTGCAGAAGACTCGCAAACTCATCTGGGACTACATCAAGAAATCCTCATGGCGTGTGAAGGAAAACGCAAATATGACCTTTAGCCATTCCGGAATGGTAGGCTTCGTGGCGAACTACTGCATCTCCGACTTCGTCCTCGCCGAAGTCCTACCGCCGGAAGCGGCGGAAGCCCACACCGAAGGTTATATCCACATCCACGACCTGTCCGGAGGGACGCAGGACTACTGCATGGGCATCGCCCTGGATTCCCTCCTGTACAAGGGTCTGGAGGATGGGGAAGTTCCCAGACACTTCCTCTCCGCCATGGGCATTATGATGAACGCCCTGTACACCATCTCCCAAGAGGTGGCCGGAGCTGTGGCCTTCAATGCGGTAGACGCATTAATGGCTCCGTACATCAAGAAAGACAAACTCAGTTACGACTGGGTGAAGCAAATCATCCAGACCATCATCTACAGTATCAATGTCAAGGGTAGAATCGGCTTCCAAGCACCGTTCTGCAACTTCCAGTTGGACATCACCGTCCCCAAGCGGCTCAAAGACCAGACGGTGGTCATCGACGGCGAGGTAATGCCGTTTACTTACGGCGACTGCCAAGCGGAGATGGACATGTTCAACAAGGCTCTGCTTGAGGTGATGATGGAAGCACGCCGTGTCCTCTCCTTTCCGGTCATCAACATCGGCGTGACCCGCGACTTCGATTGGGATTCGCCTCTCGCCGAAACCATCTTCCGGGCTGTCGGCTCCATGGGTCAACCCACTATAAATAACTATGTTAGTGGAGAGTACGACCCCGACTCCGTGAAGAGCATGTGTTGCTCCCTCCGCCTAGATATGACTAAATTATTCAAACAAGCCGGTGGACAGTTCGGCAGCGGAGATAACACCGGATCGATAGGCGTGGTGACCATCAACATGCCGATGCTTGCGGCGGAGGCCGCAGGGGACAAGGCCAAGCTGTTCGACCTCATCGACCACTACATGGACATCGCCGACATCGCCCTGACTGAGAAGCGCGGCTTTATCGAGATGATGATGAAGAACGGTATGTTCCCCTACCTCAAGCGGTTCGTCGATGACTTCTCCAATTTCTTCTCGACTATCGGGGTTATCGGCCTCAATGAGATGTGCCTAAATATGGGGTTGCCGGATATCAGTCACGATGAGTCGGTTCTCTTCGTGGAAGAGGTTATGGACCACATGAACTCCAGACTGGTTCACTACCAAGAGATGCGAAAGACTTTCTACGGTTCGTATCGCGGCGTGGTGTACAATCTGGAGTTGGTTCCCGGCGAAGGTGCTACCTACCGCCTAGCCAAGCACATGAAGAAGAAGTACCCCAACGCCCACACCGCCAATGGCACAGGCGGCATGTACTTAACCAGGGGATGCTGGCTCCCTGCCGACAAACAATTTTCGCTACGCTTCTCTGCTCAACACCAGAGCAGGCTCCAGAAGTTATTTAGCGGGGGTGCGAACTGGCAATGGCACTTTGGTCAAGTCATTCACGACTGGAGAGCCGTCAGGGACATTATCTACAAACTGGTCAACGAAACGGAGTTGCCGTTCATATCCCTCTCGCCAGTCATCGCCGTCTGCCCGATCTGCGGCAAGCTTCAAGATGACAGGCAATGGTGTGAACACGAACTCACGCCGGAGCAAATCGCCGAACTTCGGCAAAGGGGGATTGAGATTGATGAAACCCGCTAAAGGATTTTATTTCTGGGAACTGGTTCGCTTCAATATCGGCCGGGACTACGACCCTAAGTTAGTAGGCATGGTGGGCAAAATCCACCGCCAGTACGCAGGGGTGTAACCATGAGAATCTTCAATACGCAGGTTTACGGACTTCGTGAGAGCCTCATCCGTTCCGGTTATCCGATGTCTACCGAGATTCCGGACATGATGGAAGCTATCGCCCAGGCGGACTGGGTGAATGTCAACGACAGGGCATCGCGGCTTGGACAGTCCACGCCCGGCTCCGGTCACGACTGCTTCCTCAAGGGCATCCGTGTTCAATGCGATATCGAAGCGCCGTCCTACTGGTGGCCCCAGTTCCAACGCTATCACTTCGCCGACATCATATCGTCGCAGAGCAAGATGCACAGAATAACCAAGTTCGATATCTCCTCCCAATGCACCGAGGATGTCCACCCGATGGCAATCGCCCTCGCCGAAGACCATATTGCTAAATATATCAGGGGCGAGATAACCATCGACCAGATGATGGCGAATATCCCCATGGGTTTGCAGCTCACCGCCGGAATTGACCTCAGTTACCTGCAAATCAAGACGATGTGCAGGCAGAGGGACGCTCACAGACTGGAGATGTGGAGGATATTCAAAGCATGGGCAAACACCCTACCGATGGCAAGGATGTTAGGCGTGGTAGTGTAGGCAAATGCCTACGGTGCGGCGCCGAAACGATGCCGGAGGCCAGTCAATGCACGAACTGTGGTCAAATTCTAGCTAGGAGGTTCAAGAAGCGTGACCTTTCACGAAAGAGTATCCATGTATGCGGATATCTGCGGCAAAGCGATGAGCGAAGCCATGGACAAAAATTTCACCGAAGCCAAAAGCGTTGATCCTTTCGAATTCTTCTGCGGCATGGTGATAGCCATGGATATCTTCCGCAAACAGGTTCTGGGCGGACAGGAAAACCCCCTCAATCTTGTATCCAAAGTCAATGAGGCGGTCTTCACCATCCTTCTCGCCGATATGGCAAAGGGCGGCAAGGTGGTAGTTAGTGAGGCCGAAGGGGGGTAAAAGCCGTGAAGCAGAAAGTGCAGGTGCGAACTGAACGTTATCTCCGGTGTGTGGGCTACTACGCCAAGGAATCGTCCCTCAACGAGGGCAAGCGCCAGGAGTTCGCAGATCGCCAACCCTTCGTAAGCTAGGAGGGGTGCTATGAGGTTAGCGGGGGTTGTGCCAGAGGTTGTGACTTGCTATCCTGCCATGGCTACGGAAGTGTTCTTCCAAGGTTGCGACAGGGGGTGCAAGGACTGCCACAATCCCTCCCTCCTCCCCTTCGATGGGGGAGAGGAGTGGGGCATCGAGCAGGTAGTCAACGCCATCGATGACTGGTCTGGGGTAATATCTCTGACAGGCGGTGATCCCCTTCGCCAAGGGGCCGACTGCAAAGCATTGGCACTTCGGCTCCGCGAGTGCTACCCAGGCAAGCAACTGTGGCTTTTCACCGGAGAGGTTCCGGAGCGGCTACCACTATGGGTTTACCGGGTCTTCGACGTTATCAAGACCGGTCCCTATATATATTATTTAGCAACAGGAGGCTTCCCGGCCTCATCAAACCAACAACTTTTGCAAAGGGGTGTCCACTATTAGATGGAGCCTATAAAAGTCGTAGTCAAGAAGAACCAGGACAAAGCCGTCCTACCGGAGTACGCCACTGATGGTGCGGCCTGCTTCGACCTCGTGGCAGCGGAGACTGTGGTAATACCGCCGGGGGAAACCAAGAAGATAACCACCGGACTCATCTTTGAAGTTCCGGCAGGGCATGTGATGCGTGTCTATCCCAGAAGTGGGGTATCCCTCAAAACCCCCTTGCGGTTAGCCAACTCGGTTGGCATCATCGACTCCGACTACCGTGGCGAGGTAGCCATCCTTCTGACTAACACCGCCTCACGGAGCCAACACTTCTCCCATTGTGTCTACGCCATCGACGGTTCCGAACTCTCCTATGGCCCTTACGGCGGCATCCCCTATGACCAGACCTACGTCATCCGGGCGGGGGAACGCATCGCACAGGGTGAGATTATACCTCTGCCGAGGGTAGAATTCGTAGAGAACGAACCATCCGCCACCAAGCGTGGCAAGAAAGGCTTCGGCTCTACGGGTACATGATACACATCTTCCTCGTTGATTATGGCGACGAGGGACACTACTACAGATTCCTGACAAAGGGCGATAAAGAGCGGATAGAGCAATACCTTCGGCAATTCTCCAACGATGTAAGATTCGTCGATACGAAAGCAGAAGACAAGAAAACGCCCAGAAAAGGCAAAGCAATCCCAGGCGGCTTCATCCTCAAGGTTACTTATGGCTATGACAAGTGCGACACGTTTAGTTCGCGCAAGTCGAAAGCGGACCCGGATGTGAGACACCATGCCATATGACCGGATTGAGGCAATCCTAACCGAGGTGAAGGAGGGGCGGTTGTCGGAAGCATCCGCCGTCCGCCGTCTGGAAGCTATCTATGAACTGGATGAAGAAGATCAGAGTAGGCGGCAACGCCAAGTGGCTGAGAAGGTAGCCCCCCATATTCGGCTATATTCCGCCTCTCCGGAGGAGGTATTGCTGGAGAAGGAACGCCTCGCCACCATCGCGGAGTTTTACCACAACTTCAAGGAGCATCTATCGGAACGCTACCAGACCCTACTAGACTTATATATAGTGAGCGGTTGGAGCCTTGCCAAGGTAGCGGACGAGATGGGCATTGAGAGACAGACCGTCAACAGTTACTTGCAAAAAATCCAGAAAAAATTCCGGAAATGGGCTTACAAAGACCCCAAAAAAATCCCTTATATATGGGGGGACATTTACGACTCCCTTCAAGGTAGGGTTCGTGAAGTGTATCATACCTCCACCTCCAAGCCTCCGGGGCTACCGTTTGAAAGTGCTATGAAGGTGGAGAGTGCAGGATGGTACACCACGAAACAATATGGGCAACGCAAAACCATCTACGGAACAAAGACGGAATGTCGGTTGCAGGAATACTTCCGGAGCCGTTTCGGAGATGACATCACAACCTGCCCATTACTATGTGGGAGGGTTAGATGTACAAGCACCATGAAGACGCTCTCAATGCCATCACCGTAATCAAGCGTGTGGATGCGGATGAAGTAAGAGTTATCGACCTGGCGGATATACATTACGGCGCACTAGCGTGCCTCAAGACTAAATTAATTAATTTAGTGCAGAGGATACTGGCGATTCCCAACCTGTTCGTCATCATCGGCGGTGATTCCACCGAGTCCGCAAATACCGTTTCAAGGTCTAGCCTCTACGACGAGGCTTGCCACGGTAGCGACCAGATTCTTCAACTCCGCGAAATACTTAAACCTCTGGCGGATGCCAAGCGGATATTGTTCGTCCGTTCCGGCAACCACGGAATGAAGAGAGCCAAAGCCACCAACGGCATACCGCCGGAACAGATGCTTGCAGCTCTCCTCGATGTGCCGTTCTTCCGAGGCGGCGGCATCGTGATACTGAACGCCCGAAAGAACCAATACATCATCGCCACATGGCATACCGGAAAGGCTCCGGCAAGATTTGCGTGGCTACAGACCAACGTCAACTTCTTTGAGCATAAGCACGATGTAGGGCAGAGAACGGTTCTCTTCGCCACGCCCAACCGCCTGACCAAGCAATGGCTAGTGAGGCCGACCATAAACGTACAGACCTCCAGCTTTCTGGGATGGGCCGGTTACGCCATGGACGAGGGATACGCACCCTTGCCGAACCATGTACCTGTCGCCGTGTTTAGCGGACGCAAAGAGGACTGGGATGTCTACGTTCTGGATGACATCCGGTTACTTGAACGTAGCCTTGGTATGCCCTAAAGGCACGGAAGAAGCATCGTTTGATGCGCGAAGAGAATCAAGAAAGGACGCTTGTATGAGCATTAACCAGGGATTGTTTTCTTCTGCGACAGACGAATGGGCAACGCCCCAAGACCTTTTTGACCAACTAGATAAGGAGTTTGGCTTTGAGGTCGATGTCTGCGCCCTTCCCCATAATGCCAAGTGCGCTAAATATTACAGCCCTGAGATGGACGGTCTTTCTCAAACTTGGCGTGGGGTTTGTTGGATGAATCCGCCCTATGGCAGAACAATCGGACAATGGGTGAAAAAAGCTTACGAATCCAGTCTGTATGGAGCAACGGTGGTTTGCCTTCTGCCAGCGAGAACAGATACCAGTTGGTGGCACGACTACTGTATGAAAGGCGAAATAAGGCTAATCCGTGGGCGGCTAAAGTTCGGCAATAGCAAGAATAGCGCCCCATTCCCAAGTGCCATAGTGATTTTCCGCCCGAAACCATCGCCAGTTCCTAAACTTAAACGACTAAAGCTTGGCTCCCTGTTCGACGGGATCGCCGCGTTCCCTTTCGCTGCCAGGATGTACGGAATCGAATCTGTCTGGGCAAGCGAGATAGGGCCTTTCCCCATTAAGGTCACATCCTTCTGGTTCCCCGATATGAAGCACCTTGGCGATATAACTAAAGTTAGTGGGTACGACATCGAGCCTGTCGATATCATCACTTTCGGCAGTCCCTGCCAAGACCTCTCCATCGCCGGAGAGCGGAAGGGTCTTGATGGTGAACGTTCCGGCCTGTTCATGGAGGCCATTCGCATTATCCGAGAAATGAGGGAAGCGACGAATGGCGTATATCCAAGAATCATTGTTTGGGAGAATGTCCCCGGAGCCTTTAGCAGTAACAAGGGTAGAGACTTCCAAGCCGTTATCGAGGAAATCCTCGAATGTCCGGTTCCTCTTCCTCGATCTGGACGATGGGAACCAAGCGGAATGGTCGTCCGGAGAGGGCGCTCTCTTGCGTGGAGGGTTCTCGATGCCCAATATTGGGGAGTCCCCCAAAGACGTAAGAGAATCTTTCTTGTCGCAGATTTTGGAGGTCAATCCGCACCCCAAATACTATTTGAGTGGGCAGGCTTGCAGGGGGATTCTGAATCGTGCCAATGCCAGGGGCAAGCAGATACCGGATTTACTCCGCCAAGCTTTGGAGCAACAGGCACAGAACCCATAACCTTTAGCGTGGGCAATCTCGTCCGCCGCGCCGATGCAGACCCCGACGATAGCGGAATCGTGAAGACGCTCCGCAGCGACATGGGCGACCAACATCCCTGTCTGGTGGAGCCGTCCTTACTAGATATATCTAGTACCTACCGAATCTCTTACGCCATGCAGTCATTCGGAGAATACAAGCAATCGGAGCAGGCATCCTCTCTCAAGCAAAGGGACTACAAGGACGCAACCGACCTTGTCTTCGAATGGCACAACCAGGATAGCCGTATCACAGGCCCCATCGATGTCGCCTGCACCCTCAACACCAACGCCAACGGCAGGGAGGGGCATCTGGTAGCCATACCGATTACGGACAAGGCAACTAGATATAAGGGCGGCGGCCCGACCCGCAACAACGATGGCTCTGGCAACGGTCTGGGCATAGGCAAGGATGGCGACCCATCGCCAACCCTCACCGCCAACGATAAGCATTCGGTATTCGACGGCTACTACCGTGTCCGCCGCCTGACTCCTCTGGAGTGTGAAAGATTACAGGGATTCCCAGATGGGTGGACGGACATGGGCAGCGACACCGCCAGGTATAAAGCACTAGGCAATAGCGTGGCAGTACCGTGTGTCCGGTTCCTGATGTGCCAGATACGCCGCTTCCTCGCCATGCCGATTCACTAAATATAGCGGAGGACAACATGGTCTATATTGTGCTGAGTAGCAATGGTATTTACGGCGGCTACACCGACGAGGCCAGAGCCAAAGCCGTGATGGAACGGTTCAACGACGATGAACTGTACATCGCACGGAAGAAGAATCCTGACACGCCGATGTTCCACACCAACATCGTAGACGAATCCTTTGTCTACGTCTACGAGGACGAGATGTTCGTGGAAAAGATTCGGGACGAGAGGTATTACGAAGACCCGAACAAGATGGAGTAGGACGCGGAGCCTCGATGAAACCGAAACTGGAATCGTTGAGGCTCTCCTCTTACTAACTATATAAGTCTTTAATTCTTTATAAAGAAAAATCTTTATAAAGAATTAAAGACTTATGCAACTCAAGGTTTTCATGTTTGCTAGATATATATATTTAGAATTAGGACTTGCCTGCCTGGCTGATCGCAGCAGCTCGATCCGGGGCGAAGGTCAAAAGCCCCAATGCTAAATACATGTATATCGTATCATTTGACACGCCACCAGAATCAATTGGAGCCTGTCTGCCTTGAGAAGGGGTATGGGGGTATAGGTTGATACCCAAGCCGTATAAAAAACGCCCACAGGGCGAATATGGAGGTCACAGGATATGAAACCGAAGAGGATTGAACTGGACAGACTAGCCGGATGTAAAGGATGCACGAAAATCTGCCAATGGAGAACTGCCTGTGCCGTCAAGACCAAAGATGATTCCGCCATGCTTTATAGGTGCAATAGCCAGAGGATAGAGTCGTGAACGTCTACGTCTGGATATGTCCGAAGTGTGGACGCAAGGTAGAGATGCTAGTCAAAACCCATGGGTGTGTCTGCAAGTGCGGCAGAGCCATGGAAGAGGCAAAAAAAATAAGCCCCCACGCCGAAGCGTGAGGGCTATTTCTTTGGCTTTCTCTAGTGGATAACTACCTCTTGGAGTTCCATACCGATACCATGGGTATATCCCCAGTCCTTCACTGATTCAAGGTTAGAGGATATTTCGTTATGTACTGCCTTGCGAACCTCATACGCCAAGTCCTGTTGCCGAATAAGCATCTCCTTTGGGGTGAGTTCCTCATCCTCGGCATCGACAAGGAAAATGCAGGTGACTGGTAGGGTGACCTTGATTTTAACTTTCGCCATGGTCAATTCCCCCTTGTTATGATTATAACCGCCATCTGGTGAACGCACAACCCATAGAGCAGAACCAGGGTGGCTATCTCAATCACCCTAGCCATTAGCAACTCTTCTCCGGTCTACGAAGGTGCAACCGCAACCAAGAACGGCAGAAGTGGAGCCGTCATTGTAGGTCAGGACAGAGGCGAAGGAATATTTCTTTCCACACCGCAAGCACTTGCATTCTTTCTGGTAAAGCTTGGCCTTGACTATCTTTCTCATTGTGACCTCCAATCACAAAGGGAGCCTTGCGGCCCCCTTTGCTAAATATAATATATTTAGTTTTAGCCGATCTATCGGATCTGAATTGCTACTTCACCGACATGATGGCTTGGTAGCAATTGTTGCAGATATCCGGATACAGGGTGGAGGCATCTCCTACAGGGTATTCGCCGCCGCATTCTTGGCAGATGAAGGTGACAATCTCGTTGTCATTTTCCCATGTGTCCTCGCCTGTGCAGATGATGCAATACCCTTTGGTGCTAGGTATCTTCGACTCGTTGTATTCGGTCAACGCGCAATGGCAGGTTTTGCAGTATGACTTGACTATGGTCTGGCCTTTGGGTTTTCTGCCAGTCGATGTTGAAGGGAAGTATGAACCACGCCGCCGTGATGATCTCGTATCCCAGTCATAGTCTTTGTAGTATCCGCCGTATCCGCCGCCGTAATATCCGCCGACATACTTGAATACCTCGGCAGGCGGCGTGCGAAGCATTTCCTTGATCTTGGAGATGCAATCCCTCATGTGGAACAGGTTGATATATTCCTGCTTAGTGTGGGCTTCATAGTAGCCGATTGAAAGGTTGACTCCGGATATCCCCCATGAAGGGCATAGGGTCGAGATATCGGAGAAGGAACCATAGGCTTCCATCCATCCGAAAGTCTTGACATACTTGTGAAATTCCTCGTTACGGTCAGAGTAGAATACGCAATCGTTCTTGCCTTTACGGTCTAGTTCGATGATGTACTTCACATCCGGAGCCTTGGGCATTGCTTTGACAACCGCCCTAGCACCTTTGCACCCGCTTTCCTCATCGGTGCAGAAG
Source organism: Selenomonadales bacterium 4137-cl (assembly GCA_032334055.1). Taxonomy (NCBI): domain Bacteria; kingdom Bacillati; phylum Bacillota; class Negativicutes; family Acetonemataceae; genus Anaeroselena; species Anaeroselena agilis. The sequence goes on from JAUOZS010000001.1 coordinate 1,272,664, forward strand.
AGTAGGTGCGGCTTGTAGCAGGAGATTTCAAGCATGGCGTATACGCCACACCTGTCATCTCCGCCGATCCCTTGGGGCGACCATAGAACGCCTTGCTTCTTATCGTGAAAGATATCCTTGGGCTTGCCGTAGTGTACCGTGTCAAGGTGAGAAACAAGGAGGATGGGGACATCCCCCTTGGCATAGATAAAATCATCATTGGCGGTTACTTCGTAGCCTCTGGCCTCAAGGACTTTGGGGATGAGGGTCAGGAGTTCCTTTTGGCTCGATTTTAGGATACCTTCGAAGGTGATGGATTTTGTCATGGCTTATGCCCTCCTCGCTTGATTTAGTGCTTCGCCGTAGCAGGTGCGGCAATAGTTAGCACCGTTGTACTGGTAGGTTTGGCTTCTGCGGTGGATTACGCGACAGGTCTTGCAGATACGGTAATTGGCGTTGCGGCATTTTTTGCAAACGCCATCAAGCGTGGTGGACATGGATTCCGGCATGTGCCATTCGTGGCAATCGCGGCATTGTCTGGCGCCGGACTGTTGAAGGCAATGCGGACACATCCGGACACGACTACCATCCTCGCGGCGGATATACACCAAGCGGTTTTCGCTAGTGGATTGGCCGCAATTTGGGCAGGAGCAACGATTCCGGCAATCGCTACAAAGGAAAGAACCTCCGTTTGACACGTTATTTACACCGCAGATGGGGCATTTCGGGGATGTGCCGACATGAATCTTCGCAGGTTCTTGCAGGGCAGGCCGCATCCGCACGCCGTAATGATTTCCCGACTGGCCGCGATATTGCCATCCGGACTGTACGTCATGGTAGTGGGTGGAGCCTCTGCCGCCCTCGTAGGTTTCGTGCAGGTTATTTTGTTGCTTAGTGACCATCCATTGGATGGGCTTGCCGTTGATTTTGCGGAACAGAGCCTGTACCATTTTGCGAACCTCTTTGTTGAGTACAGGGTTTTCGGTGGGATATTCACGGCTAAATATAGCCGTTTGACTGGGGATATCGATATAGACCATCTGCCGCCATTGTTTGGAATTCCACTTGAATTCCTTGCCGTTGTGCAGATAGGCGACTTCTTTGCCGTTATAGGCATAGGCGACCATAGACACCTTGTCCGCCATGTAGGAAAGCACACCACCTTGATACATTCCGCCTATACGGTGGCAGGACTGCCAGTCATTCTGGTTATAGGACATCGTCAGGTAGTCAATCGGGTCTATAGATAAGACCACCTTTCCGGTGGCCTTGAATTTTTGGACTATTTCCGACCAGACAAGGTCGAAGGCATCGCGGATACCTCTTTCTTTGCCACGCAGGACATATGTGCCGGAATCCGGCAGGAGGGACTTGAGAACCGCACCAAGCTTTTGGCCTTTGTTGTACCGTTGCAATCCCATTTCGGTGGCCTGTTCTTGGGTGAAATTACTGGTATTCTTGGGGATATCGGTATAGTCACCTTCATAGCCGTAGTCGCTAGGGTTAATGACTTTACGCAGAGCCTGAAATACCGGAGAGGGAAACAGAGGGTTAAAATCGCGGATGTACTGGTCAACGACCGCGACAACATCTTCGCGGCTAGGTGTTACAACCAATTCCTTCTCGACTTTCAAGCCGCCAAGCAGATTGTACAGGTCGGCCTTGTTCTCTTGCCATTGGGCAAGCAGGGCATTAGGGGAATCCGGCTTGTGCCGCGTGAACGCTTGAATTACCTGTTCATAGCGTTCTTTCTGTTCTTGCGTGTACATGGTTAACCTCCTTCGTTTTTTGTGCCGCCAGGGCGGCTGCCAGGGACGAGGGAGGACTAGCTATATATATTTAACTAATCCTCGCTAATCTCCACATCATCTTCGAGGGCATCCATCGACAGGATGTAACGGACGGCCTTTTCGGCTTGAGCGGTGGCAAGCACCATCGCCCTCGGGTCATTACGCAGGTATTGGAGCCAATGTTGGATATAGGCGACAGAGTTGTCCATGGTGCGCCTAAAATCCATGCCGCACATAGCTACAAGCATTGACGCGCCAATTTCGGCAACTAATTCTTCCCTGCTATACGGGTCAGTCCCAAAGGCCGGATTATCCGCTACTGTCGGTCTGTTAAGCCGTGCCGCGTGGCCTGTGCTATGCACGAGTTGATGGAATAGGGTGGAATGGTAAGATTCAGGATTACGGAAATTGCTAGGAGAGGCTATTTGGACACGGTCAAGGGATGGAGAATAATCTGCATCGCCTCTGCCGTGTTGTATGGTCGGCTTGTTAGCCATGAGCCGCACGACATCCGCCGCTATCAAGCTAGGCCGAACATTCCGGACTACCTCGCCGCCTGTCCATCTTAACTCTAGGCCGGTGGTCTGTGTCTCGATGTTGAAGACTGTGTAATAACGCAGGTACGGCGTTCTGACGGTCCTTTGCGTGCCGTCTTCCTCGGTCACGGTGCGGGGGATAATCTTCCAGTAGACCACGGTAGTACCTTTGGCACCTTTGTTCACTCTGCCGCCTGCCTGCGAAATGGCCTTGAAAGTGGCGTATTCGCCTGCATCAAGCAGAATGCGGTTAATGCCGTTATACGGCTTGCCGGATACCCATGAAACCGCCTGTTGATGAGAGCCGCCGGAGAGCGACCACGGCTTACGCCATGGTAGGGTATTGGTTGACATCCGGCGTTGAATCTCATCCGAAACCATTTTGAACACGAAATCTTTGTCGCTTACCGCCATTGTTGTCCCTCCTCAAATTTTTGAGATTTTACCAGAGCCAGAGCCATGAAACCAAACATGCCAAAGATACCAAGCAGACCATAGAGCCAATCCAATCGCATCACCTCCCTTATTTAGGACACCAAAAAACCCATGACCGCTTTAGTCATGGGCTTGCGTGCTATCCTAAATTGTCTTCGTGTTCCCTAGCGATTTTTTCGACGTAGTACCAGACCATTAGAGCCTTAAAGGTGTCGATATCGTCAATCATATCCGAGCGGCGGAATTCCGCTACCATTGCACAGACGTTTTTATATCCTATCGCCTCCGCATCTTCATAAGCGGCATCCCATATTTCCTTTTCGAACCTGTTGAAAAGCTTTACCATGTCGCTATTGTAAGTAATGCCATAATAACCGCAGTCCGCCCCATGGCTTGCTATGTCGGAAAGACTATCCTTGAGATTCGCCATAATCCACGCCCTCATGGTTTTCGCCCTAATAATCATGTTTCTGCCCCCTAAAATTTATTTGGACGGCCAAGCCGCCCCACCATCACTAGATATAAAAATCTAGTAATCGTGGGAGGGCTTGAATCAAGGGATACCGGAATCTGACTACCATTTCTCGCGCATGGGCTTCGCTCCGTCCGTCCCTTGTCCGCCTATAGCGTCCATCCGTTTGGCTACCGAATGGCGGCGGCTTGCTGCGGCAGGAGTATCGTTTGATACTGTAGCCGTGTGTTGTGGGCATATGTCAAGGTGCTGCCGTATCACCTCCCTGTCTATTGAACCGTTAACCGGGTCAGTCGGTACGGCTAAATAATATATTTAATCCGCTTGGCGTGTCAAGTGATACGAATAAAAAATAGGACTTTAGTCCCGGTGAGATAGGACTTTAGTCCTGGCCTGCGTGCAGTAGGTCGAGCGGCGGGGAGATGGAGAATTTCCCTACCGCAGAGTGTCTCTATGTACTATGGGGATATATCCAATAGAGAGATAAGACAATACAGTCATGTAATGCTAAATATATATCTAGCTAGAAAGGAGGTAACACGATATGCCTAAAGACCTAACACCAAAACAAGAGAAATTCGTAGAAGCATATATAGAGCATGGCAATGCAACAGAAGCAGTAATACAGGCGGGATATGATGTCAAAGACAGAACAGTAGCAAAGGCAGTAGGATGTGAAAACCTTACCAAGCCTTACCTTTCCAGAGAAGTAGAAAGAAGAAAAGAAGAATTATTGGAAAAAATGAGGTATCATGCTATTGATGCCTTAAATTGTTTAGTTGATACGATAAACGACGATGCTGCCCCCAGAGCCGTGCGAGTGCAGGCTAGTCGTGACCTTCTAGACCGCGTGGGACTTGGTGCGGAACAGAATATAAACATTACTGGGAGTCTATCCCATCACCATATAGCTAGTGTTCTTGACCGTGCTAGAGGTGTTATTGCAGAACGCCAACAGGGCAGGGAATAGTGGTAACGTAGGGGTATGATAGGCCACGAACCTGCATGATTACTGATATAATCGCCTCGTCGTCCATCAAGTGGCGTGTCGCGCATACCATTAAAATGCAGGCAGGCAGGTGGGTGGACGTAGGCGGACGGCGGGTGTGATCGAGCAGGCAGGCCCCCGGGGGTGTTCGCCTGGACGGCCCCGCGCCCTCGCGGCGCACGCGGTTCCAATCGTGGGTTATATCCCATTTTAAGGTTCCTTTTAAACCTTCACCTTGGTAGGATTTTTTTTCAATGGGTTCCTATAGTGATTTTTAGTCCCATGGGTGGGTAGGTATTTTTTTCAACTGGTTCCATCTGGGTTCCCATATGGTTCCAATAGGAGGAGATTATGAATATAGAAAATCCGTTGCATCTCGGTAGCCTAATCATTATGGTTGGGTTCCCATTAAGCGGTAAAAGTACATTGGCAAGAAAGTGTGCCGAGGCACAAAAGAAGGTTGCCATTGTTTGTAGTGATGGTTCGTACCCTATTGAAAGAGGGTTATACGGTTATAGTCGATGCCACCAATACTACTGTTGAACGCCGTAAGATGTGGAGGGCAATGGCGAAGGAGTTTAATCAAAAGCTAGTTATGTTTTTGGTGGATACGCCTGCGAGTGTATGCCACGAAAGAAACAATGAGTTGCAGCGGCTTGATCCCAAGATTATCGATAGGATGTCTTCTCAATATGAAGTCCCCACCCTCGATGAGGGTCTTATTTTTACCCAAGAGTTTGTCGAGAAATATCTTGGTTGAGGAGGTAAATATGACCAAACACTTTAGATACTTATGGTATGTTCTAAGGCATAAATGGTACGTCTTTATCGAGTGTTGCAAAATGGGGATACCTTGGCGGGGCGTTGTTCACGATCTGAGTAAGTTCTCCCCCACTGAGTGGTTTCCATATGTCGAAACGTTCTACGGCGATAAACCATCACCGAGAGATTCAACTGGAGCCTATGACCCTAGTAAGGTCGGAGGCTCTTTTGATTTGGCGTGGCTACATCACCAACATTGCAATCCGCATCATTGGCAATGGTGGGTATTGCGCGGCGACCAGGATGCACAGAAGATACTGCCGATGCCAGACCAATATCGCAAGGAGATGCTTTGTGATTGGCGCGGAGCTGGTAGGGCGCAGGGCAAACCGGACACCAAGGCTTGGTATCTAACTAACAAAGATAAGATGGTTCTTCATCCCGACACTAGGTCGTGGATTGAGCAACAGTTGGATTTATAAAAAAAATAGACTTCCGTGGAAAATTTCTCCTTGACTTGTTGAACCGTTTGAAGTATCATAAGATACAGAAACAGGTTCAAATGAAACGGGAGGAGAAATGCCACATGAAGTACAGAGAGAAAATGATATTGTTGGTCGATGGTGATATCCGTCACGACGATATCGACATGGTCACCATGATGTGCGTTGACCGCATCGAAAATGCGTACAAGCAGGTGACTGGTAAGGAGATCGAGTTGAATCCCAAGGTTCTCGACATCGAAGTCGGTGTTGGCCTTGACCTCAACTCCAAGATGCAGGTCATCCAGGTGATCGCCGAGTACGACCCTGCGGGAGTATGTGCAAAGTGTGGTGCTTGCCGATGATTCAGTTAGGCCAGAAGGGCAGAGACAAGATAACCGGCTTTGAGGGTATCATCACCGCCAGAGTCCAGTACCTTTATGGTTGCGACCAGTATGGACTGGCTCCGGCTGCCGTGGAAGGCAAGATCGGCGATACCCAGTTCTTCGATGAAGGCCGGATCGAGATCATCGGCCGGGGCATTCTGCCGGAGGAAGTACAGGTTCAAAAACCCGGCGGTGTCCAAAGGGATTGTCCTAGATAAGTAACTGGGGCGGCGTGATGGGAACACGCTGAAATAGTTCTCTGCCATTGGGTGATACTTCTCGGAAGTCTCTGCCGATGGGTGATAGCGAAGCCGGTTCGAATCCGGCCCCCAATATTCACATGGCGCATTGGTCAAGTGGCTAAGATAACAGACTTTCAATCTGTGGTCGGTGGGTTCGACTCCCCCATGCGTCACCAAATTCTAGGCCGGTGGTGAAATGGTATCACGGCAGTCTCCAAAACTGCAATTCTAGGTTCAATTCCTAGTCGGTTTGCCAACGCCACCATAGCATAATGATAGTGTCTCTGCCTTGTAAGCAGGTGGATGTAGGTTTAAGTCCTACTGGTGGCTCCAACTGGGCGAGAGCCGAATATTGGTTAAGTCGGCGCGGACTGTAAATCCGTAGTCTGCTAGACAGGGTGGTGGTTCAATTCCATCCTCGCCCACCAAGAAAATTACCGCCCTTCGGGGCGGTTGTTTTATAAGGAGGTAACCATGAATAGGGACTGGTTTTATCCGAAGCTTGTTTACATCGCCGAACAGTATCTACATACGAAGCTTATTTTCTTCGGTCCGGACTTAGAGGACTTTTCCTTCAACGAGTGCGGCGAGAACAAGTGGTTACCGTCCATCTGTCTGGTTACCACCGACAGTGAAGCCCATAAGCGATTACTGGTCATCGGTATACCCTGCATCCTCCGGAAGTTCGGAGGGGCGTGCATTACATTCACAATAGGAGGTAAGTAATGGACGAACACAAGAAGATTGTACTTGAAGGACTAACTAGGAACGAGAAGATGTTCGGCAAACGGTATTGCCCCTGCAAGCTTGCCCACACCGATGACAACGTCTGCCCCTGTAAGGAATACAGGGAAGAAGGTCATTGCCATTGCGGCCTATTCGAAGACAAGCTACCGAAGGTGGTCAATGTCGCCAAGTCGCATTACGGTCTTTGTCAACGATGCGTCTTCGATCCTCGACATGATACCCATTGCGTGCCTTGCACCATGGGTGAATGCTTCGTATCGGTCAGACCCGACCACAGACCGTCAGAACTTCGCCGGATCGCAAGGGAGGATGTGCAGGGCGACTTCGATGTAGGGGTGGTGGTTCCCATGGGGCTTGGTTCTTTGGAATCGGATTCCTATCCATCGCCATCTTCTTCGCCGCAGCCTTCTTCGGATTCAGAAGACTTTAGTTTTGGAGGTGGTTCCGGTGGTGGGGGTGGTGCATCTCGTGGATGGGACACGGATACTACCGATAGAAGTACTATGGAATCCAGTCCCTCGTTTGATTCCTGCGACTCCGGAAGTAGTTTCGACTCCGGCAGCTCCAACTCTGACTATTAAATGTAAGGATTGCCCTTATAAACCAAAAGCGTACCAGGGCATGGAAAGCTACTAAGATTGTTATGCGTGTCAATCAATAGAAGAGATGAGAGGATAAGACAATGGCGATTATAGGTTGGTATTACCTCCATATTAATGGGGATTTAATTTATAAGCGTGAGTTGGGGGATACAGCGGCAGATATCCGCGAAAGCGATATGGCACGAATGTTGTGGCCTATAGACCCCACAAACCGCGCAACTGCTTGGAGAATCCTTGTTGAGGCACTTGCACTAGGAGCCAATAGACAAAGAATCAATGATTTGGTGGAAAAGTGGGGTTGTAACAACAAAGATGCCCATAACTATGCAGATTATTGTGGTCTAAATCTTTTTCAAGATGGCAACTCCTGGTGTGCTACTCGTCAAGATTTTATCAACCTTCAAGAATCGCCATCCGGATTCGGAGATACATGCCTTGAGGCAATGGCAGACCTATGTAAATCATTAGGTTATAGGCCAAGCAAAATGTGGGGCGCCTCATTTGAAGACTTGGTAAGGGGTAACATTGGTGGACAATAAAAATCCAATGACAGAATCTGATGTAATTCGGGCATTAGCTAGGTATTGTAGAGATCGCAAATTCAGATTTTTTGCCCATGTCAAGGATGGTAGCTATTACAACCGCCAACAAAGGATACTTGATGGGTTTGTGGTTAAAGAACGACAGTTCTTAAACCCAGTCACCGAGGGCTTTGAGGTAAAAGTAAGCCGAAGCGATTTTCTCCGGGACGATAAGTGGCAAGAGTATCTGCCGGTCTGCACATCTTTCTATTTTGTGGTTCCAGAAGGAATGGTAACTACTGATGAAGTTCCCGAAGGTATAGGGTTGATCTACTGCAATGAGCGCGGAATATTAACAATCATCAAAAAGGCGCGTCGGCGGGATTTGGATCAGGCAAGGCTTTTTGAGATTTTCAAGTATCTAGTGTATAACCGAACCTACTCAGAAACTGAGAAGGTTAAGGCAGCCGCTAGAAAAGTTCGCAGGGCTGAACGAGGCTTGGAAGAGGCTCAGAAAACAATAAAGAACTGGCGTGACAGATACTATGATGTTAGCAATGAGTTACATACGCTCAAGCGGACACTCCAACGTCACTAACTATCAACTAACTAACTATAGTTAGTATATATTTAGTAAGGAGAAGATAAAAAGAAAACCTCCCGCAAGGGAGGTTTTCTTTATGCCTAGAATTTGACGTTCAATCCGAAGCCGAAGCCTTTGACATCGTAGTCGAACTTGGGAGTCAGATTGTCCAGTTCAAGCTTGTTTACCTTGACTCCACGGTAACTGACATTGAACTCGGCGTTTTCCCAGACCTTGGTGGATAGGCCGACTTCCCAGTTGAAGAGGTCGGAGCCTGCACCGATGGAGGCGTATCCTGTGAGGTTGTTACCCAGAGGAGCCTTGCCGATCAGACCAACCTGCACCTTGTTCTTGTTTTTACCGCCGTAGGTGGTAGCACCTTCTTCGATGGTCAACTTCGATTGGGTGAAGCCGATGTAGGCCGCGAGGTTCTTGTCCAAAGTGTAGAGGATGTTGGCCTCTTTGAAGTAGGCTTTGTCGGTTTCAGGGTTGCCGCCCTGGTTTGTCCAAGTCTTGCCTGTCGTATCCCATTGACGGTACTGGATGCCCCACTTATCGGCTATCCCTATTGTTACGCCGAAGTCGAGGTTGCCTTTACCTTTGGGATCGACACTACCGCTATCGTTGGACAGTTTCATCGACGGGCCGGTGCGGTATGTAAGGTCGATTCCAACCTTACCCGGAGCCAGATCGGTGACAGGACTTGCGAAGGCGGTTACTGAGAAGACAAGCAGAAAGACCATGGAAAGAATCACTTTTTTCATCTACTGAACCCCTTTCTTTGTTTTGATTACATCCGCATCAGCGAACGTATCAATTGATTCATTTACAGTATACAGCGACACAAATGTCGATGTCAAACTAAAAATTTCCTTTTGGAGGTAATTATGCCGATTTATGAGTTTCAATGTACTGAATGTGGCAGAGTGTTTGACATGCTTTGCAAAGTAAACACGGATGATGACAAGCAAGTTAAGTGCGTCTGCGGCGGCGAAGCCAAGAAGACTATGGGTTCATATAAGGCAATCGCCCATAGACTCCCCAATGGTCACCATGCCGCCAAGGGGTATTAGGGGTGTAATATGTGACCGTATTTGACGAACAAAGGATGGTTGATGAAGCCGTAGCTGCCATGGAACTAGCCATGGAGTCTGTGGTAAACTTCCGCCGGATATACCTGCCGGGTGTCGATGAGCGACCTCCGGCTTTTTTTCATTATGAGTGGGATAGGATTCTGCTTCACGGCAACAAGCACTTCGCCATTGAAGCCTTCCGCGAGTGCGGAAAGTCATCGATTATTCGGGCGTTCCTGCTTCACCGACTGATGTTCCCCACGTTGGCCTGCGACTATATCATCCTCATCCTTGCTACTCAGAGGAAAGCCTCACAACGGCTCAAGGAGATAGCGGACGAATACCTGTCCAATCCCATCTTCAAGCACAACCTCATCGAGGTCAAAGAGCAAAGCCAGAACGCCTTCTGCGTTTTGGTCAAAGACCTTTGGGGTAATCCGATTGAAATCCGCCTTGAAGCCTACGGCAAGGGAGCGTCGATTCGCGGCGCCGTCTACAAAGACAAGCGTCCCCGCCTTTTGATTCTCGACGATCCCCAGGATACTGAGGATGCCAAGTCGGATACCGTACAAGACAATGACTGGGAATGGTTCCTCTCCGATGTCAAGTTCCTCGGCGAGAACTGTCGTATCTTCGTCATTGGCAACAACCTTGGCGCGGCCTGCCTCATCGAGCAAATCTTCCTCAACAAAGATAGGCTAGGCTTCGAAACCAAACGGATACCGATAATGAAGGACGGCGTGCCTACCTGGCCGGAGCGGCATAGCATCGAGAACATCCTCGCAGAACGCACCGCCTATGAGGAAATGGGCAAGATCGATGTGTGGTTCCGCGAGAAGATGTGCGAAGCGATAGCCCCCGGAAGCCAGATATTCCGCGAGGACATGATAAAGTTCTACGACCCAAAGAAGATTAACCTCGGCGAACTCTCCATCTACATCACCATTGACCTCGCCATCTCCCAGAGGAAAGAGGCAGACAACACGGTCATCCTCGTGACCGGAGTCAACTCCCAGAACCATTGGTTCGTCATCGACGGAGCCGTAGGCCACTTCTCGCCTACAGAAACTATCGAGCATATCTTCCGCCTAGTCTCTAGGTACGGTATCAAGATAGTCGGTCTGGAGAAGGTCGGCTACCAGGCCGCTCTGGAAGACTTCATCAATAAGGAGATGCAGGAACGGAACATCTGGTTCCGTGTCGAACCCCTCAGAGCAGAGGGTAAAAAAGAAGAACGTATCCGGATGCTCCAACCAAGGTTTACGGTAGGAACCATATGGTTCTCGCCGACTTTACCTTGGTTTAATATTTTCAAGGCCGAATTCCTGTCCTTCCCCAAGGGGCTTCACGACGATGTCCTTGACACCTTGGCCTATGTGGAGCAAATAGCCAAAGCACCGTCGAGGTCGGCGGTAAAACGTAAGCCAGGGTCAATCCCCTTGGCAGGAAGTATGTAGGAGGTGAGTTAGTGGGAATTGAGATTAAGCTAAAGCCGAAGAAGCTTCAAGAGTTATCGGACAATCTCGATAAGGAACTCAAGGAACTGGAAGACCAGTACGAAACTGATATCGAGGGGCCACTCATTCGGCGGCGGCAACTGTACGAGGCCGATCAGAACTACTACAAGCAAAAGTACCCGAAGTTGTCCCCCATCTCTGACCTGACGGCAAGTGATGTGCAGGATACTATCGAATGGGCACTCCCCAGTCTGATGCGGATCATGTTCCAGTCGGACGATGTCATCGCCCTCCGTGGTACGAATGTCGAAAACGACAAGAACGCCAAGGTACACCAAGACCTCATCAATTTCCAACTGCAACGCCACGCCAATGGATTCCTGTTGTTCTATGACTGGTTCAAAGCAGCTCTCATGGATAACGTGGGCATCCTCAAGGCTTGGTGGGAACGTGACGAGGACATTGAATTGTTTGAGGTTACCGCCGACGAAGGCCAGTTGATGCAATGGAGAGCCGATACCAAGTACCGGGTGGTGAAAGCCGAACAGGTTGCCCCCGGTATTTTTACTGTCCAATATCAACTTATCAAGAAGGTCAACAAAAACCAACCGGAGTTCGCCGTCATCTCTCCGGCAGAGTTCCGCTATGATGGCAAGGCCAAGAACATCAACGAGGCCAAGCTTGTAGCCCAGAGGATGGTTGTTACCGCCGACTGGCTCCGCCGCCGCGAGAAGGAAGGTACTATCGAGAACCTTGCCAAGGCTCTCAAGGATTACGGTACTGGTGAAACCAAGAAGCGGACGAACCTTGAAACCTATCTTCTGTCCGCCACTATCGACAACGATACGCCGGATACAGAGGAAGCTAAGAAGGAGTATGTCTACTATGAGTGCTTCTGGGAAACGGACGTAGACGGCGATGGTCTTTTGGAGAAGGTTATCGTCGGTAAGGTCGGCAAGACCATTGTCCGCCTTGAGAATAACACGCTAGGCCGACATCCGTTCTTTGTTATCTCGCCGATCCGTGAGCCGTACCGTGTGTGGGCGAAGCGCGGCCTATGCGACCTCATCGGTGAGATTCAAGACCTCAAGACCGCCTTATTTAGGCAGGCGGTATACAATATCGCCCTAGCCAACGATAAGCAGGCGTTCATTAACGTGGATGTCATGCTTGACGAGAATGAGTTCATTGAAGGCCGCAAGGCGGTTCGTGTCTCCGGCAACCCCAAGGATGCCGTGTACTGGATGCCGCATGAAACCATTGAAGGCATCGTCTTCCAGTTCGTAGAGCTGGCGGATGCCCTCAAGGAGAACCGGACCGGTATCACCCGCTATAACCAAGGGATGCAGGCCGATACCTTAAACAAGACCGCGACCGGGATTAGCCGCATCATGGACGCAAGCCAACAAAGGCTTGAAATGATTTTGCGGATGTTTCTGGAGACTGGTGTCAAGGACTTGTTCCGATTCCTCATTTCTCTGAACCAGAAGTTCATTGACCAAGCCACAGTTATCCGTATCGCCGATCAGACTCTGACCATCACTCCGGATGACCTCCGTGGCGAGATTGATATTGTCGTTAATGCTGCCCTTGCCCTTGGTTCCAAGGAGGCACGAATGGAGAAACTCCAGACTTTGCTTGCCTCGTACCAACAGGCAATTCCGGCAGGCATTGCGAGTGTCAAACACGCCGCATTCGTCTTCGGCAAGATGGTAGAGGAGATGGGCTATAAGAATCTGCCCGACTTCTGTTTTTCGCCGGATGAAGCACAGGCCAACTTTGAACAACAACAAGAGGCCGCGGCCCAGGGGGCGCAACAACAGGCGGAAATGCAGATGCAGGTTGAGCAGATGAAGGTTCAGATGCAAGGCCAAATCCAGTTGGAATTGGAGAAGATGCGTCTGCAAGCCCAAGCGGAGATCGAGATGGCTAAACAGAAATTCCAACTTGAAATGGAGATGATTAAGCAAAGAGGAAACCTTGAAGGCAAAATCGTGGATGCAGAGATCGCCGCATCCACCGCCCAACCTACCCAACCCAAAACTGAGGAAAGGGGACCCTCGGTAAGTATTTCTTACCGCGACCTCCCTGCGAGTGGTAAGGTGCAGGCCGCAAGCGAGGCTAACATCACCATCTCTGAGGAGGAAGTAAAGGCCAATGACCAACAGTCAAGACAGGCAAGCACGCCTAATGGAAGTGTATCAAAGGGGACTAGCGGCGGAAACCGCCCTAGCGTACCTTGATGATTACTTCGCCAAAGAGCGTGCCAGGGTAATCAAGGTCATGCTTGACGCAGAAGACGCAGACCTCCCCGCTTGCCGCAAGGTGGTCAAGGAAATTGACCGCATCGAAAAAGATATGCTTCTTCATATTAGGCAGGCCGGAGAAGCCATTGAGGAGTTGAGGAGAAATCAAGCCTAAACAGAAGACCTCCGATAGGATTCCGCTCCGCTATGCAGGCTTCGACTACACTATCATCCTGGAGCCGAATCCGCACCGTGATGTGGCTTGTTACGGCTATTTTGATGCCGATGACCTTGAAATCCGCATCAATACAAACTTCAAAGTGCCGTGGCAGGCAGTAACCCTGTGGCACGAACTCCTGCATATGGTTATCCACCATATGGCGATACCTGTGCCGGATAAAATCTTGGAAGAGGTTGTCGATAAGTTGGCACATGGATTGTTCCAACTCTTCAACGACAACCCGCATATCCGTTCGCTCATGTTTCCAAGGGGGAAGTAGTAGTCAGTCTCTTCCCCCACAAAGCAAGCTAGTAAGCTAGGAACACCCGGTGAACTCCGGACTCCGATGCTACTAGCTATATTTATTTAGCAGGGAACACCCGGTAACCACCCCGGACTCCCAAGGAGGAAAACATGGATATCAACAAATTCGACCTGCAACTTTTCAATGACGGTGAAGGCAATGATGGTACACCCGTAGATGGTGGTCAGGCGCAGGCCACCGACAACTCGGACACCGCCAGTTCCGTAAGCACCGCAGAAGAACTGTTGAATGGGCCGGAGGCATTCGTTATCGACGAGCAAGGGAACTTCAAATGGCTTACCGGAAAGGAAGCCGAAGAAGCCCTCAAGTCGAAACAGTCTACCCCTGCCGCAACCTCTGACACCGAAGGCTCTACGCCTAATCCGGCTGCCGCCGAAGAACAACCCTCCGGGGACTCTGACGGCACGGCAGACGCGGGCGACCAGAACCTCGTCACGGTCAAGGTTGACGGTCAGGAGGTAAAGGTTCCTCTTGAGGAAGCCCTCCGTGGCTATATCCGCCAAGAGAAATTCACTCGTGAGATGCAGAAACTCGCGGAGGAACGGAAGCAGATCGAGTCGATGCGGCAAAAACCCCCGCAGACCGAAAACCCCCCGGCAGGCGACAAGCCTAATCCCTTCGAGCAGAATGCAACTGACGATGTCCCCCCGATTGACAAAGTCAACTTCGCTGATTTCCGCCAGACCAACGACTACATCACTAAGCGTGCCATTGCCGAAGCCAAGAAGGAACTTGGCGTAGACCAACTCTTAGAGGTTGAATTCTCCCATATTGCCGCCTTCCAACAGGCGCGTGATAAGGTGGCTCAAGAAGTCAGCCAGTACATCGACAGAGGCCGGAGTCTCAACAACCTTGAACGGGAATTGAGAGCCGAAGAGCCTGCTTTCGATGAGGTCTTTGAGTTTGCTATGTCCAAGGCCGACAAGCTTCCCCACAATGAGTATGTGGCGATTCAGAATGCGTTCAATACTGGCGACACCGCCACTATCCGTAAGTACTTTATGGATAGCCGCAAGGAGTATTACGCAAAACTGACTGGGGTTCCCACCACGCCCAAGCCTGTAGCCGTGGCACGAGGCGGAGAGAAGGATGCGTTGACTGAGTCGAGCAAGCCGAAAAAAGCCGACCCGACAGACCTTCGCGGAATGACCGCAGAAGAGCAACGCAAGTGGCTCATGGATAATGTCGGCGGCTTCTAATCAAGGAGTGACAAAGCATGGCTTCTCGTACTTACGAAACCGTAGGTCTGATTGAGGATATCTCCGATGTCCTGACCAACATCAGCCCCAAAGACACCCCCTACTACAGCATGTTCTCCAAAGGTGAAGCCACCGGAAT
Organism: Selenomonadales bacterium 4137-cl; assembly: GCA_032334055.1. NCBI lineage: Bacteria > Bacillati > Bacillota > Negativicutes > Acetonemataceae > Anaeroselena > Anaeroselena agilis. The sequence goes on from JAUOZS010000001.1 coordinate 1,287,848, forward strand.
GGAACATAGCTGGCTCACCGACTCCCTGCGTGCGCCCGGTGCCAATAAGCACGCCGAAGATGCCGACCTGGCCGCTGCCGCCGCGACTCCTCGCGTCAAGCTGACCAATAGCGTGCAAATCTTCCAGTCCGGTTACTGGGTAACCGAATCGCAGCAAGCCGTCCTCAAGGCCGCAGTAAAGGACGAACTCGGTCTGCAAATGCAGAAGTGTATGAAGGAACTGGCCTTGGACGTTGAGTGGGCGTATGTCAACCAGAACACCCGCGCCACTTCCGCCCAATCCACGGTTGGTCAACTCGGCGGCGTGCGGATGTTCAACGATGTCAATGTGATTGACAACGAAGGTACTCCCCGCGCCTTCGAAGAGGCTCTCGTGAATGACGCTATGGAAGCCCAATGGAAGAAGGGCGGCAACGCCGACTTCCTGTTCTGCTCCGGCAAGAACAAACGGACTCTGAGCGGCTTCACCGCCGGGACTACCAAGAACCGCGACATGACCGACAAGAAACTGGTGAACGTCATCGAAGTCTACGAAAGCGATTTCGGGACTGTTCGTACTATGGCTCACCGCCTGTACGATAACACCAGGATCGACATCCTCCAGACCGACCTGTTCCGCACCTGCTACCTCATCCCCTTCAAGCAGACCCCGCTGCCGAAGGACTCTCTCAAAATCGGCAAGAACATCAACGGTCAACTCACCCTTGAGTGCCGTACCAAAGATGCTCACGCCGCGATCATCGACCTCCAAGCCTAGTAAAGGAGATGGGGAGGGTCTATTCCCTCCCCTAACTTTGCATCATGTTCAAACAAACGCTATTTAGTGACCCATCTGACCGTACCATTCACCTCATTTCCAAAGTCGGAGATGAGGAATACAATGAGGTCTTGGACATGTTCCGCGAGAGGAGTCTGCAAGATAAGTTTCCCCTTGAGAAGACTGGCGCCCATAAGTTAGTGGCGGTACTGGATTTCTATGAGTTCCTCTGGAACCCACTCCTCCGCCAATGGGATATGCTCCTACGCAAAGGCGAAGTCCGTGAGGCCAGGAAGTATCTGAGGAGATATCTTGAGGAGCGTAACAAGGCCAAGTTCGCAAATATCTAGGGAGGTGAAATAGTTGATTCAGTTCACCAAGATTGTCAACGGCACGATTACTGCCAATACCCTCGACGGTGGTAACAAAATCACCTATATGGAGGGCGATTATGGTGTGGAATACGCTAACGGTCCGGCTCTGCCTACGGATGCCAAGCCTGGCGATATCATCTTCACCAAGAATACCAAAGCCGGTGAGATTGACGTATACCGCAAGGTTGAATACACCGGAGCAGGGTTCGTCTATACCAAACTGACTGCCGCTTCGTAGTCAGTTGGTGTAACCCTGTAGGAGGTGATATGGATGAAATTCAAGCGCCGTCGGTAATTTAGATAAGCGGAAGGTGAGGGGAGTGGCTCAATACCACTCCCCAATTTTTCTGCGTTGGAGGTGCAATGATTGAAAGGCAAACAAGTCATCGACACCATAAGCCTTATCGTCAAGAGGCAAGACCTTGACCGGTCCCTTGCCCTGTTTTTCGTAAATAGTATCACCAAGGACATCTTTCGTAGCACTTTCTGCTACAAGATGGTTTCCTATGTGACAGAACTCACCCCTGTCAATGGGGATGTCACAGTACCAAGGCTTAAAGACCCCCGGTATGTCGAGTTCAATCTTGACGGTCAAAAGACCTACTTAAAGCGGCTACAATCGTTTGAGCAGGTATTCTCCATATTTGGTGAGGTATCGCTTCTAGAGCCATACACCTTCGGCGTGCCGGAGTACTACATTGTGACAGAGTTTGGCATCAAGCTTTACCCCATTCCTACCGAAGGCCAAGTATCGGTATTCGGAGAGTTCTATCCGCAAGACCTCAAAGACGATGAGATTTCGGAGAATGTCTTCTCTGTGGAGATTCCCAATGTGCTTGTCTATCTGGCGGCATCCGAATACTTTGATATGCTTGGTGAACCAGATAAGGCAAAATATTGGAGAGAAAAGGGTGCAGCCCTTATGCAGAACTACTTCTCCCTTCTCAAACGTCAGAATACAAACAACACCGAAATGATGAACCGTGATCCTTGGGGCAACCTCGGCTATGACCGTGGCCTTGTACCAAGGACTTCCGGCATCACAATGGATGTTATAGATGGAGGTGAATGGTAATGGGTATTAGAATACGCCTTTTCCGTGGCAAAGAGGCGACCATACCCAAGCTTATGGTGGGTGAGCTGGCATTCACCACTGACACCAATAAACTTCTCTTAGGCACGGATGCAGGCAACCAAAGTTTCGCAACTGTCGTTCTGAATAACCATGTGCTAGATGCGATGGCCCACCCCGCTACCTCCATTACGATGCAGGCGGTATCCGGCCTACTGGCGACCAACGTGCAAGGCGGCTTCTCCGAAATAATGGGGATAATCAACAACCATCTGAATGACACCGATAATCCCCACGATGTGACCGTTGAACAGATAGGAGCGGAAACGCCGGAAGGTACTACCGAAAAAATCAATGATGCTATTGCCACTTTCGTGGAGTCTTTCGGTATCGGCGGAGATGCGGCTCCTCTCATCGGCGCCGATCTGAATGTGGCGGGGGCGACTGGCCTTTACTTCTGTTCCGGATGCACTAATACGCCTAGCGGGAAAGATGGCTATCTCATCAATGTGAAAAGGGCAACGGTGGGATACGACATCCAATTGTTCCTCAACGTCGATGGGACTGGTTATTTCTTCCGCTACATGGTAGCCAACACTTGGGGAGACTGGAATCAAGTTGCTACCATGGAGGATGTCATTAAGAGTGGGCAGGACGTAAGCGCCTCCGACATCAACAACCTTGGCGACAACGTAGGCTTCTTCTACGGTAGTGGGATGACTAATGCACCGGATAGTGGTTCGTGGTTCATTTATCAGAACTCGGTAGCCGATGGAGCCAACAAGGAGCAGACCGCAACCTCTTTCGCCGATGGTAAGACTTATAAGAGGGTCAAAACCGCAGGCGTATGGGGTGGTTGGAGATTTTCTCCGACCCTTAATGAACCCACGGAAGCGGAGCAGGGCAAGTTCCTTCGTGGAGACATGACTTGGCAGACCATTACTCCTGGTTCGATGTTGACCCTTGCCCACATGGCAAGCCCCCTCAACACCGCCCTTACCGATTACGATGTTTTGGCGAAGGCAAGTTTCCACGCCGAAGCGTCGAGGTTCAAGCCGACTATCAAGGTGCTTGTCTCCGAGAAGGGTAATGGTAATGTCAAGGTGGATGTGACCGATGGGACCAACACGGTGACGGCGGAAATGTTGAACAAGAACAACGCCAATTATGCCACCCAGACCGTAGACATCGACTGCTCCACCCTGCTTGACAACGCCGTCTGGACGGTAGTGCTATCCGGTAGGGCGGTGTCTGGTGAGTATGTAGTAAGCCGCCTCCTCGTGCAGGGTGTCCCTGCGGATGCGCTTGCCGATCTACCGCTTATCACTCAAACCCCCAACATGTCTGTGAACATGTCCTCACTAACTAAACTAGATATACGCAAGTTCCCTGTGAACATGGCGTATGACACGGCTTGTAAGTTGAGGGTTGTTGCCAAGGTGAGTCTCGATCCGGGAACCACCGCCGCCCTTGTGAAGTTCATTGCGACCTCTACGGATGGCACGCAGACCAGTATCCTCGACACCACCCTCTCCTACGATGCGAGTGGCATTCAGACCGCCCTTCTTGACTTCCCCAATGTTATTGCCCCTACGGTGAGCGTGGAGGTGCAGGGAGCCACTAACGGTAGCTTCCGTCTGGAGCATTGGGAAGTAAGGTTGGTGGTATAGATGCCCCTAGTAAATAGGTGGCCCCTCCTTTCCATTTTGAATGGGGGAGATGTCACTAGGGACATTATTGGAGGGTTAACCCTTACTAATTCCGGTGGAGTAACAATGGATTCAAGGGGTGCTTACTTTAACGGTTCCTCTTACCTTGGAACGGCTAGTAAGACTGTTCCCGCTAATTTTAGTATGTCCATCTGGGTTCGCCCCATTAGTTGGGGAAACGCCACCTTCTTCGCAACATGTGATAGTGGTGGAACCAATGCCACGATATATGGCATTTATGCCTCTGCCGGTAGTGTAAACTACTATGCGGGTTCAGCCGCTCACACATCCGAAGTAAGCGGGTGGAGTTCAAACATACTTACTCCCGAATTACTTACATTAGAAACAGTAGTGTGTAATACTTCCACTCCTACTCTAACGGGTTATCGTAATGGGGTTCAAGTAGCATCTGTGACATATGGTGGCGGGGGTGCGTCTTATCCTCTCGCCATTGGGCGACTTGGGGCTTATGCAGGATATTACTTCAATGGGTATCTCCAAGACGCTAGAATCTATGATACTTCCCTGAGTCCGAATGAAGTTATAGACCTGTACCGCAGGGGGCCAAACGACATCTATAACGTGTCGAGATATCACAAGAGTGGAATATATCTGCCTGCCTTGGCACGCAACGGTGGGTTCGGGAGGTGAGTCAGTGAAAAAGGTAGTTATCCCCACGAACTACATGGACCCCCGGTGGTACACCAGTCCCAACCATGTGAATGGTAGCTTCGGTTCTGACGGGACAAAGATACTGGTCACTTCCTTTGGGGGAGACAATGGAGACTGGCACGGCCCCGGCATTAAGATGAACCTCTCAGAGAAGATACCTCTCTGGCGCGACTTCTACATCATGTTTAGAGCCGCCATGACCGTTCAGACATCGTCAGGATATCTCAGTTCCAGTACCGTTGCCCTTATGAGCCAAGCGACCGTCCCCTTTAGGATGCAATGTTACGATGGTAACGCCGATGGGACAACTTCCTACACCTATGTCGATGGGCCGACTGGACATGTGCTTACTGACTCTACTAGCGGTGTCACCGCCGCCCGGACGGTTGAGTATCAAAATATCGGTGGAATATTGACGATTAGGCACAATGGTAGTCTACTCTATGCCGGAAACTATGCGCCGGGGTTTCAACAGTATCTTGACGCGATAGACATGTACACCTATCAGTACACCACTTACAGTACCTACCAATGTACCCTAGAGGCTTTTGAGTATTGGTACACCCCAGAGCCGCGCCGGGGGCCGACGATTTATTTGCCTGCAACCTACAAGGCATCGATGGGGAGGTGGTAGGATGGCGCAGATAATCCGACCCAACCTATGGAGCCAGGCAAAGTCAATCGGCTCGGTTACTATTACAAAGGACCAGGTGTACTACATCCAAGGTCAGCAAGCCCTCGCCGAGATGGGGAAGACCTCGGGGAAGTGGTTCTTCGAGGTCCAGTGGGTCACGGGTAGTGTAGCCGCCTTGGTCGCTGGAGTCTCCTGTCTCGGCTTCTCAGACTACAGGGGATGGTACGCCAATACCGGACAGCGAGTGTCTCCGAGTACCGGCTATCAAAACTGGGAGGGGACTGGGTACACTTACGGCGACTACATCGGCGTGGCTGTGGACCTCAATGAAGGGACCATTGGCTTCTACCGAAATGGAGTCTTCCGGGGGACCGCCTTCACTGACCTCAAGACTATGGTGGGGCTCATGTACCCCGGAGTGTGGGCGGGTGGTACAGGGAACTACACCATCAAGATAAACTCCGGCGCTCCGGGTAACACCTTCCAGTATCCTGCCCCATCCGGGTATAAACCATGGTGCATCGCAGGGGAGAATAACAATGCCCCATCCATGTACTTACCCAAAACCTATCGCAAACTTTAAGGAGGTACGAGCATGGCTCAACTTGTAAACAACCAGACCCAACTCCTCAATGTCAACCTGACTGGCACGACTAACACCGCCGTGTGTGGTCTACAGAACGGCTCTGAGGTGATTGTAGACCTTCGTGAGGCTATCTCCGGCGAACTCCAGATTAAGTTCGCCACCACGACTGGCGGCGCTTCGAACACCATTCGCGTGTTTGTCCAGCCGTCCTACAATGGGGTTGACTTCGTAGATCGCAACATCTCCCTCATGCGCGAAGTCGGCACTATCGTATGTCCCAACGACACGGCAGATCATATCGCAAGCTTGAACCTCACCGCTGACATGGTGGGGTATTCTTATGCCAAGGTCTGCTTCTACGCCAACGCCGCTTCGAATGTCACGGTCATCAAGGATGCCCGTTTCATCACCAGAGTTCCGGCGTAGTGAGATTGGCTCCGGCTTCGTCCGGAGCCTTTCCCCTTTATTTAGTAAAGAGGGTGATTTTTTGAAGCCATTCCGCGAGGTTTATAATTGCGATTCAGTCACTATCAATGTGACGAACCAATGTAACCTTCGATGCACTTACTGTTTTGAAAAAGACCGCCCAGACGGCATGATTACGCCAGAGAACATCTGTAAGGTCATGGACATCGTCTACAACCGACTAGATGGCGACAGGGTCTTCATGGTGAACTTGTTTGGCGGAGAGCCTCTCCTCAACTGGGAAGCTATCAAGGCTCTCATCCTCCACATCGACAAGATGCACTATGTCGCTAGGGTTGGTATCACGACGAACCTGACCATCCTCACCGAAGAGATGATTCAGATGTTCGATGACTACGGTGTGGTTCTTCTGGTGTCGATGGACGGCACGAAGAAGGCTCACGACACAGGTCGCTGCGGAACCTACGATATCGTCAAGGAGAATCTCCTGCGGCTTAAAGATCGTGGCCTAGCCCATGCTGTTGAGGTTAGGATGACCGTCACGCCGGAGAATGTTAGGGAACTCCACCAGGGTGTCTGCGAAGTCATGGATATGGGCTTTGACCATATCGTCCCCTGTCTGGCTACGGACTGCGAGTGGGATGACGAGGCCAAGGGTGTATTAGCTCAAGAGTTTGAGATGGTTGTCCAGACCTACCTCAAAGTCCTGTACGACCACACGAGCAAGAGAAATGTCGGCATCAAGACGGTTGACGATTACCTCTATTCGAACCTTGTGCCGTTTACGCCGGATAGGCTCCGGTGCGCCATAGGAACTAATCGGTGGTGTGCGATAGGCGTTGACGGAGAGGTAATGCCGTGCCACCAATTCCATACGAATCAAGCCTTCTCCGACTTTAGCATTGGCAACATCTTTGAGGGGGTAGATGATACCCTTATCGCCGATCCGCCGGAGTTTACCGTGCAGGAGAAGTGCCAAGGATGTATCGCCATGTCCGTCTGCAAGGGAGGTTGCCAAGCACAGAACTTCTCCACCACAGGGGACTTTGGGGACGCTACCGATGCCTACTGTGAGACTTCGAAGATAATGGCAGGCATAGTGAAGAGATACCAGAAGGCGATAGTCGATTCGCCGAATCCTCGTTCCCGCCGTCTGGTTCAACTGAGGGAGAACCTCAAACTCAAGCACTACTTCGACACGGTGGTCATGGAGACTAACATTCTGTCACCGGATTTCCCTGTCAGAATGGCTCACTTCCAGAGCCAGTTAAAGCAGATGGAGAAAATCATCCTGCCTTCGTTTTGGATTTACTTCGTCTTGAAACTGTACCCGGTTGGGGCAATGATTGGGGGTGAAGATATTGGCAAGCCGTGGGTCGAAAGTCCAGTACACGTTGCAGAATGTGGACGAGAATACTAAGCCTACTGTTGATTACCTCCAGAAACTCTGTGATGTCATCGTCCTCAACACGAAGGAATATCTCGGTGTAGCAGCGGTGTGGAGCAATCCGGAGCATTACGGTAATCCCGATTACCGCCTGCCGACTCCTACCGGAACCTACGCCACCTTCGTGAACAATGTGACCGCTCTCAAGGCCACCATCAAGGCAGGCGACCATGTCACGCCCAACTTTATCAACGCCCTCGTTGGCTACCAGACAACTCTCGATGCCAATGTGAAGACCTTGTTCACCGGAGATACCTTCACCGACATGGTTCCGCTTCCGGCGGTTGATGAGCCTTTCAAGGGGCCGGTACTGAACGCCATCGTCCAGAACCTCAACATCATCAGTAATAACTTTGACCAAGTGAATGGTTGGTGGAATAGCAACGACTACTGTGCCAGGACATGTCAGGTAGCCTGCCAGTCCAGTTGCCAGATTGCTTGTCAGGGGTGCTATAGCGGAACCTGCCACGTCCAGAACTGTGGTGGGTGGTCGTAATGTTTTCCGCGATCCACGAGATAACCTTCAAGATTTCCTCCTACTGCAACCTCGACTGTGTCTACTGCTTTCAGACCAGGGACAGCAAAACCCAGGACGTACCTTTTACTAAATATATATATTTAGTTAAGTTCATGGAGCAGCTCCCCCTGGCTGATCGGGTCGAGATCAAAATAACGGGCGGGGAATCTTCCCTCTTTATCGAGCAGATACGCCATGCCTATCGGCAACTCAAGAAGATTGAGCGCACAAGGGAAGTTAAGTTGTGGTTCACGACTATCTCCAATGGAACGAACATCGAGGGCATATTGGGCTTGATGAATGAGGGAGTCCTAGATGCGGAAGGTTGTAAGATATCCTGGGACGGAATCCATTCCGCCTCTAAGAGCCGCAAACCCAAGAATCCCGCCTATGATGACGAGTTCTTCAAGGAGAGGATTCGAACCTTGGGGTGTTCAAAGTGGAGAGATAAGGTCTTGGTTCGAATCGCCGTCACACCTGACACGGTGGATGACCTATACGCCAGTTTCCGGTTCGCCCTCGACTGTGGGTGTTCGAAACTGGAGTACTACTTCCTCACCGACTGTGACGAGTACCGGAATCCTGAGTTCGCCTCAAAGTTTGCGGAGCAACTTCGGCTAATTGCCGCGGACCATGCGGAGAATCCGTTCAACTGGTTCAACTGGGACACCTTGGCCTTCACCGAATTGGTGCTACCCAAGGATAACCGGACGAAGCTTCGTTCAATCGGTTGCCGCCATCTAGGCCGCTCACTATATATAGCGGCGAATGGGGATGTCTATCCGTGCGGATTCTTCGTTCCGGATAGCCAGTTCGGCTACTGCCAGTACAAGCTTGGTAACATCGAGGATGGCTTCAAACGCGAAACGGTGGAGGAGTTCGTCACCGAGTATATGAAGCAACCGATGTGCGATTACCAGTACTGTGACAACCTGCATTGCTTCGAATGTCCTGCCCTTACTAAATATAGGACTGGGCATATGAACCATAAACTCTGCCAAGCCTGCACATTGAGGGATATCGAGCGGCAAGTCTTCGCCGAGTTCCCTGGAAAGGTGGACGTAGAACAGACCAAGCGGATATTCGATTTCAGCAAGGACTGGGGGATATCCACCGACAATGTGAGGGTTCCGTATGTGGAATAAAGAAGCGTATCTGATGCTTACCGAATCCTGTCCTAGCAGGTGTACTTACTGCTATATCAAGGATAGGGACGGCAATAGCGAGATGACGATGGACACGGTAGACAGGATTATCGCCGAGCATAATCCCTACCGTGTCATTTTCTTTGGCGGAGAACCGATGCTAAAGCCTCGCTTGATGGAGGAAATTCTCCAGAAGTACCACGGCAGCCGGAAGTTTCAGATAGTGACCTCTGGCCTCGTCAATATGGATTACCTCAAATACTTTCAACGCCGCTATCCTCTTGACGAGATACAGGTATCTTGGGATGGGGATGGGGTTCATTCCCGGCCGCTTGGCGACTTGGCATTGAGAAACATTTTGGATCTTTCTAGAACCTCCTCGCTGGATATCAAATGCGTCCTCAACGATGCGAATATCAAAGACATGGCGGTGATCCACCGCAGATTCACCGACCTTCAAAAGGAAGGTATCAATGGTGAGTTTGTTATCGCCCACAGGCCAGACACCTCCGAAGACTTCGTCAGGGAGTTCCGGCGCCAACTACCGAACTGTCTTGAGGTCGAGGGGAAGACCTACCAGGAGTTCCTGACCAAGATACAGGCGGTAATCAATAGGGATGAGGGATTCTGTTCCTGCGATGCAGGCCAGTACCTCGTATTCCGCCCTAACGGAGAGAAGCACCATTGCACCATCCTCTCCCAACATAAATATTTCTCAGTCGAAGAACTAACCCAACCTTGCACACATCCGGATTGTCGCCAATGCGACATCCGTTTTTTATGTGATGGGGGGTGTCGCTATGAACGATATGCAGTCTTCGGCGACGATTGGCAAGGTATGTATCTTCCGCAGACTTGTTCTCTGAATCGTGCTTACCATGAGGTCATAACGGAGTGGCTTCACAATCTATCGCCAGCATATCGGCACAAACTCAACGGCACACTTCTCCGTTACAGGCATTTCAAAAACCAGTACATGGGGGTGAATTGATGAACAACTTTCTACCGGAAAGAATCTACAAACGGCTCAAGGACTCTCCGGCCTACCAAGCGATAGACGCGAAGGTCAACTCCGTCAAGTATGCGCGATTAGATATAGCCTGGTTCGTCATCGAAGACGATGTGGTGAAGGGGATGCTTGCCGCCGAACTCAATGATCTTGAGCGGCAGATAGCCCACATGGACGGTGATATGGCTCTCATGTTCCACGCCATGCACACCCACAACGCTGATGAACTCAAGAGGCTTCTCTCTACAGCCAAGGACAAAGAACTCCGGTTGATGATATACCAAGAGTTGTACTCCTTCATGGAAGATGACTTCGAAGTGTGGATGAAAAAGTTCCTCGATGAGTTCGACTTCGACCCCAATTTGTCCGCTAAGATGTTCCTTGAGTGGTTCCAATTCTATATGTACTTCTACCGGAAGAACCTCAAATGGGATACCGCCATGGCGGCGGACTTCTTCCTAGCGGTGGAGAAGGCCAAGGCGAAGGTGTCTCCCTTTGTGAGTCCCGACATTCTCAACCATATGACGGTAAGGCAGTACGCCGAGTTCACTGGAGACATTGTAAGACTGGCTCCAAGTCCCGATAAAGCTTTGGAGCAAATCCGTTCCGTAGAACTCCGACTTCCGTACTTCCAGTACGAGGCGGTAAGCTACCACATCATGGACTTGATGGATCGGTTGTTCGACATCTACTTCTGGGCAAGGGATTTTGAGAGCTGCTTTAGGGTGGCCTTGAACCTCAACACCTATATGAACTATGGTCTTGCCAACAAGGAGCAACTCCTCCGGGGCATCAATTTCTACGACTTCAACTACGCCCTGCCGCTTCTGATGCTTATCTATAAGTGGCGGAAAATCTACGAGGTCGTACCTAACCTTGGCCTTGGGTTTGAGAACCTGACGGTCATGGAGAAGAAGGCCACGAAGGATGATGTGTCCACCATTGACCTCCTCAAGGAGAAGTATGGCGTACAAGTCTTCCGCGAGGACGTACACCGGGCCAATGAAGAGAAGATGCGTAGGCAAGTCAAGACAATAGTCCAAGGCAACATAGAGGCTCTCAGAGCCTTTAATCTTTATTTAGGGGTGACTAAATAATGCCGTTTCCCGATATAGACCACTCCCTACCGAAAGGCAATCAGAAAGGTAGTATTCTCGATGACTCGATCCGCGAAACCCGGCTCTGGGCGAAGACGGTATTCGGTCTAATTTCCGGCTTCCCCGACATTGAAGCCATAATCCTTCCTGTGTGGGATTCGGCCTCGCGGCCTGTTGGCGCCCTCAAGGAGAACCTTGTCGGCTACAATGAGGAACTCAAGCAACTGGAAACCGTGCAGAATGGTGCGTGGACTCCTTTGGCGCTTGTCGTCGAAGATACTGAGAAGGTTAGTGGCATCCGGATTACCATCGGCACTACCGCCCCCACATCTCCGCAGATTGACAAAGAACTGTGGTTCGATACCGGAGAACGGATTACCAAGGTCTTCACGGTCAATGGTTGGATAAAATTCAGCGGCGTATACCTCCAGTCGTAGGTGATGTGAATTGGCGGACTTAAAGAAAGTCGTAATGAACCCTGACGGCGGTGTCATCAAGAACCAACCGAAGTCCATTATCCCAGACAATTCGTGGGTTGATGCGATGAATGTCCGCTTTCGGCAGGGTAGTGTCCAGAGGGTTGAGGGTTGGATGGGATTCCAGAACCTCCAACTCGATAGCAGGGTGATGTGGATAGACAATCTCTATGTCACTAGCGATTACAACGCCGCCTGGCTCATGTTCCATAGCGTCAATAGGATTTACTTCTACGACGATTCCGAGAGGACTCTGGTGGATATCACCAACGAACCCTTTTCCAATGGGCCTGACGGTTACACGATGGCGGAGAATATCAACGACTGGTATGTCTTCACTAATCTCGTTGACAACATCCAATACTGGGATGGAACGATGGAGAAAGTTGAAAAGCTACCCGGTCTATGGGACCCTTCGCAATGGCTACCGAATCACGACTATGTCGAAGGTGACCATTGCCGTCCCACCAACGCCAATCTCAACGGTCTGATGTACCGTTGTAAGGTTACAGGGACTTCCGGCGAAACTGAACCGCCCTGGCCAACCTCTGGCGGTATCAATGACGGTACTGCCAGGTGGGAGATGGTGGGTGGCTACGGTTTAGAAGGTGGCGGCGTAGACTGTCGAGCCAAGTGTATGCTAAATTACAACGGCTTCCTCATCCTTGGGCATACCGTCGAAGATGGTATAAACTACCCGCAACGTGTCCGGTGGAGCCAATGGAATAATTGCACCATATGGCACAACAATGAGGACGGCTCCGGTCAGGCCGGATATGCTGATCTGACGGAAGGTGTTGACTGGGTGCAGTCTATCAAGCCTCTTGGAGCCTACATCGTAGTGTACAAGGAGCGTTCCATACAGGTTGTTTCCTATGTCGGCGGCGACCTCATCTGGGACAGGCGACCTGCGATTATCGGTACTGGCTTGATTTCTCCTTACGCCCTCGTGGACTTGGGCGATGAGCATATCTTCGTTGGGCCGGATAACATCTATAGCTTCGACCTTATCGAACCCAAAGTGGCGGGTGATGCGATAGCGAAGGAGTTCTTCCGCATCCTCATTCCTGACAAGTCGAACCAAATCCGTGGCTTCTTCGTTGAAGAGGTTCCGGAGGTCTGGTTCGCTTTTCATTCTATCAACAATGAAGCCGCTATTAATGGAGACTCCAACGCCCCCTTTGACATGGCTCTGGTGTACAATACCGATACCAAAGCGTGGTCGTTGCGCGAGATGCCCATGGTCTGCTTCGGCTATTACAACAAGCAGGATACTACGACCATCGACGATATCGACGTTGAGATTGATGCTATGGACTGGGCCATTGATACCAGTACCAAACTCCAGAATGCCCCTATCAACATCTGCGGCGACGAGACTGGGAAGTTATATTTCTTCGACGGTCAGAGCAGGAACAATGTTGACTACGAGGCATGGGCGGTATCCAAGTACTTCGACATGGATAAGCCGGAACTGATGAAGAGGGTTAAGCGGATACAGGTTATGACTTCAAGGGAGGGCGACTACAACCTTGAAATCTATCTTGGAGCCGCCAATAGTTCCGACGATGAGCCGACTTGGTACGGGCCGTTCAACATGAATCTCTCCAAACTCTATCCACCGTGGGTCGATATGGATATCACCGCACGCTACTTTTCAGTCAAGTTCCGGACGGCACACCGCAATGAGCCTTTCACGATAACAGGATATATCATTTACTACGAAGAACGGGGTGATATCTAGTGGCGATAAATATCAACACAGTAGCACGCCCTCCGATTCTGCCAACTAGCATTGATGACGATGGGCGCCTGTTCATCAAAGGACTCAAAGACTATCTCAATCGTCTTTCTCTTGTCGTTGAGCAACTCACCGATGCGGTAAGGGAGATTGATAGCCGACTGGAGAAATTGGAGCATCCCGATGCCTAGTGCCATCCAGTTCGTAGAAATGGCAAAGGACTATGTCAAAAGGACGAAGGGAGAAACGACACTTTTCGAACTTTGTGACATGGCGACCAACAACGAGGTCTACATGGATGATAAGGGGTTCTTCATTTATTCGGTCTACCGTGACGAGTTCTGGTGTCACTACATCTACGCCAAGAAGGTAGGGGACATCGATCATCTCATCAAAATAGGAGAGGAAATAGCCAGAGCCTTGGGTGCTAGGGTGGTTAAAGTTTTAACCCCCTACCCCAAGGCTATCGAAAAACGGTACGGCTACAAACCGACCCAAACTCTTATGGTTAAGGAGGTAAGGTAATGGGCGACCCTTTCAGCAAAAAGACTTCTAGTACTTCCCATACCGAACCGTTTACTGGCAAGATGGCGGGGGAATATAATCAACTCCTCCAGACTGCCAAAAGTAGGTTCAATAACAACCCATTCGCATCTGACCTTTCCAACTTGGGCGCTTGGCAAAGGGATACCTCCGGTGTCCAACAGTCCAGAGCCTATCTAAATAATCTAACTAACAATCCGTTTATCGCTAGTTGGGCATCCGGTCAGTACGCCGATCCTACGCAAGACCCCACCACCATGGCGGCGTATCGGATGGGCATGAATGATATCCGGAAAAGCTTCGGTGGCATGATGGATCAGACCAACTCCACCTTCGCAGGCAGGGGCTTCGGCAACAGCTCGATGCGGCTCAATAGCCTCACCAAGCAGGCACAGGATGTCTCTGACCAACAGAGCAGGTTCTCCACCCAGTTCATGTCACAGGCCAAGAAGGACAATATGGACTACACCTTCAAAGCCAACGAACTCCAGAATCAATGGTATCAGTTCCTGCGTCAACAGGGTCTGGATGAAACCCAACTCTCCGCCGACGAGTACAACCGTCAGTTGGAACTCTTTAAGCAGAGGGTTGGTCTGGATGACAAGACTTTCATGGAATACGCTTCCGCCGTCGAGATGGGCAAGAACCCCACAACTACCGCCGAACAGACGGAGTCTGGTGGTTGGGGTGGCTCCGTGCTTGGCGCCCTGGCAGGTTTCTATGGAGCCAAGGCAGGCAAGACCGCCAAAGCCGGTACTACTACTTGCTTCATAGCGGGTACGATGGTAGCCACGCCGGAGGGCGACAAAGCCATCGAAGACCTTGTGCCTGGCGACATCGTCTACGGCGTTGACATGGAAGAGGTGGAAGTCGAAAAAATCTTCACTTCGATGGCCGAAGCCGTCACCATGGTCACAAATGACGGCGGCGTAACCTGCACTAAGGAGCAACTCTTCTTCACCGATAAGGGTGTCTTCACCACCGTGGAAGCATTGAAAGTCGGTGACAAGATAGCCAACATCAACGGCGGGTATTCCATCGTGGAAGCCATTGTGCCGCACGGCAACGACATTGTCTACGATATCAACGTCGATACCAGAGAGAACGTCTTCTACGTCAATGGCTTACTAACTATAGGTTTCGGAGGTGAACCGGATGAGTGGGTGGAACTGGGGTAGTGATTTCGTTCAAGGCTACGGCATAACCTCCGACATTGTCCGGAAGGCACAGAACGACGAGTGGACGAGGGGGCTACAGGTAGGCTCCGGCAAGGTTCTTAGTAGAGCCGCCCAAATCCTAGCCGAAAACCAGGGGGCCGTTGGTGCAGATGGCAAGCCTGTCGCACCGATTACGACTGGTCAGTTGTTCAACCAACTGGTCAAGGAGGGTTTCGATCCTGCTCATATCGGTCAAGCCTTCACCCAAGCGGAAGCGATGTACAAGGGTAACACCGCCGACCTCAAACGGAATTCCTACATGAAGTCCGCAGACACCATGCCTGCGGAAGGGTCTTCCCCCTCCGCCTTCGGTCAATGGTATACTAAGTCCAGAATGGGAGCCGGAGATGCTCCGGATATGTCGGGTGTTCTTCTTGCTGCGCCGTCCTATCAACAGAAGGATACGAATCTGGGCAACAAAGTCCAGACTACAACCTTCGACACCCACAAAGGTGCAGATCAACCTGGCGGCATAAATAATCCTACCGTCACGACCAAAGACCTGACCAAGGTCGGCGAGATGAAGGTTGGTTCGAAAGGCTTCGTCTACGAATATAGTCCTCAAGGCGTAAGGACTGTCGCCACTTACGATGACCCCGAATATCGTGCAGCGGTGCAAGAGGCCAAGAAGAACAACGAATGGCTCCGCTATGAAGGCAACTACAAGAGCCTGCTAGATAAGCATACCGAATGGGTGAAAAACAATCCGGATGCGGATGAGTGGGATTCCCCGCATTATAACATGCTTCTTTCGATGGAGAAGAGTATGGAGAGAATCCAACCGGGTTCGTCTGGTGGCTATGCCCATAGCAAGATTTATAGTCCAGACGCGCTCGACAACTACCTCCAGAAGAGGGTCTGGGAATCCCTTGGAAAGGTCAATAGTAGAGGTGATCGCAACAAACAGTTCGATGACCTTATTGCCCCAGGCAGCAAGTTCAACCAGAACGTGGTGCAGATGCTTTTGGTTAAGCACAAAGGCGACCGCCTAGCAGCCGCCCAAGAATATGACAATATCGTAAAGTCGGTAAAAACTGAAATCAACAAGTGGTAATCACGGAGGTGTATCCATGGCAGGATTAAGTCCCGAAGCAATGAGGGCTTTTGGATTGACCGAAGACGATATAATATCGCAAGCCTCGCAGGGTGGAAAATTAAACCAAGATGACCCAAGGTTTGCCGGATTGAGCAACGAGGCGAGGGCAGCTTTCGGTCTTCCGCCCCGCGCCGCAGGTTCTCAACCTGCTACGACCACCTCGACTCAACAGCCCATCATCAATACGCAGGATGGCACTGTATCCTATCCCGGTCAGGAAACTGGAATGGTAAGTTCCATAAAGAAGGGTTGGGCAAGTGGTAGCCGCAATGTCCGCCTGGCCGAGATTGGTTGGGAGCAGATGCTTGATGCTTTCAAGACCGGACAATGGTCTACCAAGGGAGAAGACGAGGCCAAGCTAATTGAGGAGGATATCAAAAAGAATCCTGACCCAGAAGGATTCGACCCCCTCCACTACGCCTCTCAACAAGTAGCCAACTGGAAACTGGTGGCGAAAGGTGCTACTGAAAGGGGCGGTCAAGCCGCATTTGTTCTGGGTGCGGCTGGCGCCCCTATTGCAGGCGTAGGCGCGGTTCCCGGCCTTGTCGGCGGTAGTATCTTCGGTGGTAGGGTTGGTGCGGCAGAAGGTATGGCTATCCTTGAGGGTGGTCAGGCTTTTCGTGAATTTTCCCAACTGACCGGTCCCAACGGTGAGCGTGTCGATCCGACGAAAGCCGCCGCAATGGCTCTCGCGGTTGGCGCCGCAAACGCGGGACTTGAATACACCTCCTTGAAGTACCTTGCCAAACTCATCCCCGGTGGCGACAAGATTCTTGGCTCACTTGGCGAGAAGGAATTCAAGGATATCGCCGCAGGTGGCAAGAAGGCGGTAATGAAGGAGATTGCCAAACGGTATCTGGGTGCGGTAGTGGCGGAAAACGTCACCGAACAGTTACAGAACCAGACCGTGAACGCCGCAGAAGCTTATCTCCGGAAAGTAACTGGTTTGCCCGGTTTCGACACTGGAAAACTGATTCCGGAAGCCATCCAGACCGCCAACGCTACCACGCAGGCGGTAGGTACGCTAGGTATCCCCGGCGTAGCTATCTCCGGTGTTCATGGTATGCGGCAAGTCAAGAAACAGGATATGGCTAACCCCAATCCTGTACTAGATAATGTGACTGACTATACGGAGTCTCCACTCAAGTTCTCCGAAGCCAACAACCCCAACTGGGATAACGTGGATGCAGTCCACAAGGATGCTACCGCCGCCTTCTGGCCTATCTTCGGTAGGCTTGGACTTAACGTAGAGATTTCCTCTGGCTACCGCGACGAGGAACGCAACCGCGCCGTAGGCGGTGTAGAAGGTTCCAATCACACAAAAGGTCTTGCCGTAGACTTCGTCCTCACCGACGAGAACGGCAAGGAGCTGCAAGCAGGCGACCCAAGGGTAGACCAACTGATAGCCGCCGCCAAAGAGCAAGGTTGGCAGGAAGTCCTCTTCCATGATAGTGGGAGTGGGCTTCATTTGCATCTGGGCAATTTCCAAGGTCAAGTTCGTCCGTCCCTCAAGGGCGATGGAAAAACTGTAGCCTTCAACCCCAACGGTGAGCAGGCAGAGGTCAAAGACTTGACTCCGGATGCAGGCAAGGTTGTTGGCGGAGATATCCGTTCCAGAATCTCTGAACTGGTCAACGCCGGAGCTTACGAAGAGGCCAAGGGGCTTGCCAACCAGTTCGGTATGACCGATGTAGTCAACGCCATCGATGAATTTGTTGCCAAGCAACAGATGCAGGCCACGGATACCATCACCCTCGCCAAGGCCGCGAGGGGAGAGGTCAATGCCGAAGTCCTCAAGGCAGGTAAGCAATCGGTAGAAGATGCCCAGTTCGACCCCACTAAATATAAGGGTAAGGTGGATATCGAACAGGCAGCCGAACCGACTGTGAACAACCTTCCTCCGTTCTCTGCCAAGGCCGCAGACGCAGGCATCTCTCTGGGTAACACCAAAGTAATCCCCAGAGCTGGCAACGTCGAGCAGATTGCCAAGGAGCAACAAGGCCAACAGGCCACGGCGAAGCCCATCAAACCAAACGCCAAGCCTAACGAGGTCAACGCCCAAGAGGTTCTTGACAAGATGAAGCCGGATGGTGTCACCAAAGACAACGCCCACCAGTTCATGGCGAAGGCCGCGAGGGCATTGGAAACCGCTGCCAAGAATGGTATTGTTCCTGATGCGGTTCTCTCCCACGCCAAGCAACTGGCAGGCTTCTTTGGTCAACGGCAGGATGTCACCCCTGAGTACAGTTCGGCTCTCAAAGCCTTCGGTAAGATGATTGACAGGGTAGAGGCTACCAACATTGAACGTCGGATGGAGTCCACCAATAGGGAAGGTCAGGCTTCGTTCCAGACCGTGGAGGAAATCCTCGCCAAGATGAGGCCGGAAGGTGTTACCAAGGCCAATGCAGGGGAGTATGTCTCCAAGGTCAATAACGTTCTCGCGGAAGAGGCCAAGGGTGGCAAAGTCGCCCAAGAGGTTCTCGACCACGCTAAACGGGCGGCGGAGTTCTTTGGTCGGTCCATCACCGACAAGGCGCACCAACGCTCACTAAATAAACTAAATAATACGATTAGCAGGGTTGAAAAGGCCAACAGGTTCTCGCCCATTACCCAAGGAGAGCGCAACACCTTCACCGCCCAGAGAGCCGTGGAACAGGGAGCCATTGATCCGGCGACTGGAGCAGTCGTGAACGACCTGTTCGGTAGAGGTGCGAACAACGCAGAAGTAGCCCATTTGGGTGATCTTAACAAAGCCTCGCAGGACATTATTGACAAACTCCGTGGACAACATCCTTCTCTTGACCAGGATAAAACCAGAGGGGTAGCGACCTTCTATTCCTCCTTGAAGAAGACCATAGTCGGCCTCTTCAAGCATGGCAATCCTTGGACGGCGGCTCACGAATACGCCCATTCCTACTGGAATCTCCTGTCCGACAAGGAGCGGATGGCGTACCGCAAATATGCGGATGCCACTAGGGCGGCATGGGTTGAACATACCGGACTAAAATATGAGAGTGCAGATTATCACGCCGAGAGGTTCGCAGATGAATTCTCGGCGTATTATTTTGAGAATCTTGAGGACACCAGACCCAACATCATCAACCGCATCTTCGCCAAGATGAAGGAAGTCTTCGATGCCATCCTGACTCTCGTCCGCGCCCATCAGGCAACCAGAGAGAATCCGATGTACGAGAAGAACGCCAAGCCCCTGTTCGACGAGGCTCTCAAAGAGGCCAGAGAACCTGGCTCCCGGGCGACCCGACTGGAAGCCGAAAAGCAGGCCAATGAGAAACCTGCCCAACAGACCACGGAGGATGTCTCGTACTCCCAGACCATCGAGGATAATGTCCGCCCTGCCCTCGGCAACGGCTTCCATTCTCAACTAATTAATATAGTTAGTAAGATGAACTTCAAAGCCATGCCGCCTGCCGATCTAAAAAATTATCTGGCAGCGAGGGTTAAAGCCGATGAACTGAAATGGTCTGGTATTAACGTCTGGCTCGATAACTTCAAAGGCAAGGTCACCAAGGACGAGGTAATGGATTACCTCAACACCGAGGGTAACCTTGGCCTGCAAATTGTCGAGATGAACGAAGACGATATCAACCGTTACAATCTAGCCGCCCAAGAACGATTCGGCCTTTCCTACGAAGACCTTCCGGAATCCTTTAAGGAGTCCATCAACGAAGACTTCGATGGACACCCGCCTCGTTCTCCCCAATTCTCTAAATATACCGTAGGGGGCGGCACGAATCACCGTGAGGTTATGTTGTCCCTTCCTGCAAAGGCATCTGGCACACCCACGGAAATCGACTGGATGGCTTTCGTCCGTGGTCAGATTACCGAGGAGCAGGTTCAAGGCCAACTCGATGCCAATGAGAGAGAGGCCAAGAAGAACTACACGGTTCCTATCGCCCATCAGTACGAACAGACAGAGGCCGATGTCAACCGTGTCGTTCACATCCGTGTTAATGACCGTGTAGTTGGCGGCAAGCGTGTCCTGTTCGTAGAGGAAATCCAATCCGACTGGGCGCAAGCAGGACGAAAGCAAGGCTTCGTTCCGGAGGGAGAAGTCCCGGACGGTCCGTGGCTCGATTCCACCGACAAGTGGCTCACTCTTGCCATCAAACAGATTGCTAAGATGGCGGCAGACGGTAACTACGATGTGGTGGCCGTAGCAACTGGCAAGCAGAACGCCAACCATTATAGCCTCAAAGAGGCCAAGGGCATGGAAACCTTCTACGACAAAATCATCCCCACCAACCTGTCCAAGTTCCTCAAGCAATTCGATGTCAAGCCGACCAAGATTGATATCGGCTATGGGGCGCAGATTGGCTTTGAGATGAACGACAAAATCCGCAATGTTGCCGCACACGAAGGCTTTTCGATGTTCCAACCCTCTGGTCAGAATCTAAACCCTCAGAGCCAAGCCAACTCCCTCAAGGATGTCAAGGCCATCGAGTTCGGCGCCAGATCGCTTGATATGGAAGCCAACCGCAACACTGTGCAGAAGTTGGTCAACGCAGGGTGGGTTAGAACCGACCATCCGGACGGCAGGGTTACGATAACTCGCGGTAATCCCCAGAAGCACCATATCCGCACACTAAATATAGACGGTATGGTGCGGAAGAAGTCCGAAACCTCCGGTGACGGCTTCTTCAAGATGATGCGTGATATGTACGACCACCTCCAGTACGAGATGGTTGACACCATCTATCCCATTATCTCCGAAACCAGGGGAACCGCCCTTGAGGACATGGGCAAGAAGATGTATCGCAAGGCATGGCTTGCTATCCGTGGCTCTCATTCCAAGGCGTTTGGGTATCTGTCCTTCGGCGATACCTATACCTATGAGGACGAGAACGGCGTAAGTCATACTGTTGATGTCCGCCCCTTCCAAGAAATCCTCAAGGAGATTCCCAAGGCCGACCTAGATGATTTTGAAGAGTACATCATTGCCAAGCGTGTCAACGAATTGGCGGGGCGGGGTATTGAGCAGAAGATGTCGTGGGATGAGGCACGTAATATCATCCGCCGCACCGATGCCCAACATCCGGAATGGGCAGCTCTCCAGAAGCAACTGGTCGATGTCAACAACGGTGTCCTCTACAAGTTGATGAATGCTGGAGTTATTTCCAAGGAGTCGTTCAATCACTATGTGAATACGCACAAGGAGTATACGCCATTCGTCAAGAATGTCGAGGACTTCAACCTTGATGACTTCGTGAAGCACATCAACGATGGTAGTATGGTTAACCTTCCGGCTCCGGTCAAGAAAATGAAGGGTGGCAAGCAGGACATCAAGTCTCCCATGCAGGAGATTGTTGCCCGAACCTTCCGCCTCATCGACATGGCGGAGCGGAACGAAGTGGGTAAGATGCTGATCCCTATGGCTCACAACCAGTCTGTATCCGACTTCGCCCACGAAGTACCGGAGGACTATAAAGGTCGTGAGGGTGTCGTGTCCGTCTGGGATAATGGACAGAAGCGATACTTCCAAGTGACTTCGGCGATGAATGATGCCCTCAAGGTATTCAACGAAAAGCAGGCAGGTTTCATCTTCAAGATGGCTCAGATGCCTAGCCGTTGGCTCCGTTGGGGCGCCACTATCACGCCGACCTTCATGTTCACCAACGCCGTCCGTGACACGGTTACCGCCTGGTTCTTCTCTCAACACGGCTTCCTGCCGATCTACGACACCATCCGTGGCCTCGCCCATGTAATCGGCAAGACGCAACTGTACGAAGAGTGGATAAAAGACGGTGGGGCTTTCGGTGGGCAAATCAATGAGATTCAAGACATCATGCGCTTCGGCGTAATGAGGGAAGTCAAGAATTTCTCCGACAAGAACATCTTCCAAAAGCTTGTCACCCCCCTCACTTGGACGAATGATGTTCTGGCTGCCATGTCCCAAGCAGTAGACCAAGCTACTCGTGTGGCGGAATATGACCTCACACGGCGTGGCTACGGTGGTGTGATCGACCGCCTGACCACCTCCAAGGCTCTCAGGAATGACCAAGAGGCTAGGGACGAAGCTGCCCTTGCTTCTCGTGACATCTCCGTAGACTTCAACCGGATGGGTGAGGAAGGCCGGAGAATCAACCAATATATCGCGTTCTTCAATGTCGGTATCCAATCCACTGACAAGATGATGCGTGAAGCCGCCATCAACCCTGTGAACTTCGCCGTCAAGTCCGCCATGCTTATCGGTTTCTCGACCATGCTTATGGCGTTGTACGGTGATGACAAGAAACTCCGCGAGGAAGACCAAGGAACCAAAGACTTGTTCTGGCTCATCCCCATGGGTGGCAAGATTGTCAGGATTCCGAAGCCGCCTGGTTGGGGTGTCTTTGTCACAGGTATGGCAGAGAGGTTCATGGATTGGATGAAGAACAAGCATCCCACCGACTGGGCAGACCTTGCCAAGATGGCGGCAGATGCTTTCACCCCTAGCTACCTACCCAACATCTTCCAGATTCTCATCGGACAGTTCGCGGAATACGACATGTTCCGGCAACGCCGCATCGTCACCGACTTCGATAAAATGAAACCTGCGTTCCAACAGTATAGTGCAAACACTTCCGAATGGGCTAAGTGGCTTGCGCAATCTGAGGTAGGCCGCAGGTTAGACTGGAGTCCGAAGAAGATTGACTGGATGGCAGGCGCTTTGTTCGGTAGCGTGGGTAGAGAAGTCATGCACAGTAAGGACAAGTTCTCCGACATTAGGCCGAAGGCTGAAATGACGGAAGTCTTACCTATACTGTCCTCGCTTATCCGCACGCCCTTCGGTTCTTCCCAGTCTCTCCAAGACTTTATGGATCGCCGTAAAGAACTGGAGAAAATGAAGAAGGAAGTCGATGCCGGAGTTCGGAAGCCCAAAGACTTCCCGACCGCCGAATACCAGAAGATGCAGAACGCCAACAAGGTCATTGTCTCCTACGAGAAAGCCATGACCAAACTCATGGAAGACAAGAAAATGTCTCCTCAGATGAAGCGTGAGAAGGTTGACCAACTGAGAAATAAGATTGTCGAGACTACCGAAAAAGCCATGGGTTGGGGGGTGAAACGGTAGTGGAGAAATGCGAACTGCATGGAATTTTAGAGGAGCAAATCAAAAGGCATGAAGATGATCTCCGTGAACTAGCGATAATCCCAATGCAAATCAAGCACATGGTTGAACGGATTGATGAGGTATGCACTCTCATCAAGTCCGGCTCTTTCGTAAGCAGGGAGGTCTTCGACTCCAAAGTCGTTGACCTCCTTAATCGTATCGACACCCTACACAGGGAGAATAGTACGATGAGAGACACCTTGATGAAGGTCTGGATTGGGATTTTCTTCGCCGTACTATCTGGACTGGGGGCGATTGTCCTTGCTTTACTCACTAAATAAATATTTAGCGAGTCTGTTTTACGATGGGGAGGGGAAACCCTCCCTTTCCAATTTCGCCTGCATCTATACCCTCGCCCTGGTCACCATCTGTCTGATCTACGATGCTGTCCATGGGTGGCCTGCGGCGGTAGACCTCGCCAAGATACTTCTTCCTGCCATATTGGGTATCCGGACGGTGGGCTACGGGGCGACCTACATGGCGGATAGCCTGTGGAACTCTCCGAGGTATCAGAGGTCAAACACTATCGCACCGCCTAGCGGTACTAATCCAAGGGGTGATGTAAATGGAACTGGGCCGACTGTCGGCTAAATATGAGAGCCGGGGAAATCCCGGCACGGTCAGTTCTGGGAGAGGTGACGCAGGTGGCGTTTCCTTCGGCGTTTATCAGTTCTCTTGGAATTATGGCGTAGCGCAGAACTTCGCCGTCAAGTTTGCCGATAGATACCCTGACCTTGCCAACAACGTCGAGAACCTCGATGCGTTCTGTGATGCGTGGAGAGCCTATGCGAATGCCAATCCGGAAGGATTCGCCACAGCCCAGTACGAGTACGCACTAGATATGTACTATGTACCCGCTATATCTAAGTTAGCGGAGGCGGGGTGGCATATCGAGAAGCACCACCCAGTCATGCAGGATGTGGTCTGGAGCCGTGTCATTCAATACGGTCTGGGCTATCTTGTCGAGATGTGGGAGACTGCGTGTCGTATCATGGGTTATCCAAACCTGTCCTATATTGATGCCGCGAACTTCGATGCCGACCTTGTGAAGACCATCTACCTCAA
Organism: Selenomonadales bacterium 4137-cl; assembly: GCA_032334055.1. NCBI lineage: Bacteria > Bacillati > Bacillota > Negativicutes > Acetonemataceae > Anaeroselena > Anaeroselena agilis. The sequence goes on from JAUOZS010000001.1 coordinate 1,312,542, forward strand.
GGTCTGCCGCACGCCGGAGTGGACCGGCGGTTCGCCATCGTTGAGGCCGGGTCTTTATTCCAGATTCGAAAACGAATGTGCCGATGCCCTTGCCGCCATCGGTGCTTAATGGAGATGGTAACCATTGACCGTAAGATTATTGCTGGCTTGCTTATTGCTTTGCTTGTTGTGGGTGGCTACGCCTGGTACTTGCGAAGCGGCACAGCAGACGTACACGATAACGGCGGAACAACTCAACAGATTCGAGCAAGTGAAGAACGACTTGAAAAGAGAATTGTCGATCTTGAAGCAGAATGCCAATCTCTCCGCGATTCAATTAATCGAAGCCGACAAGAAGTTGAAGAACTTAGAGGAATCATTAGCGGCCTCTCAGACCTCAATAGAGAATCTACAGAGGCTATTGACCGAAGTGAGGATCGAGTTAGAGAACTTGAAGACATTATCCGCCAAGTACGAGAAGGAAACCAAGGCGGAGATAGCCAGTCTCAAGTTCCAGAGGACGGTTCTGATAGCCGCCCTAATCGTAGTAGCAGCCGCTAAATAATTCTATCTAGGAGGAATCCCTTTTGGCGAAGCGTCTACCTGGGGACCAACCGAACCCTCCCCATTTGAAGGCATATATCCGTGACCTACTAAATATAGAGAAACGACTGGTCATCTGCGCGGGATTGCCCTCAACTGGTAAGACGAAAAAGGCTATCGAATGCGGTATGGAGTTGGTCAGGCGGGGTCATTTCGAAAAGGTTGTCTACATTCGCCCCTACCTTGACCTGCGTTGCGGATTTCTCCCCGGCACGCTTGAGGAAAAGATGAGTCCCTACACGATACAGGCGGAGTCCTATGGTGAAGCTTGCACCCAGAGGAAGTTCTCCGAGATGAGGGATAAGGTGGAGGTATGTCCCACCGATGTTCTCCAGGGCCGCAGATTCTCTCGCTGCTTCGTAATAATCGATGAATCCCAGAACATCCATGAATCCGAAGCCTTCACCATCCTGTCTAGGATGGGCGAGGAGTGTAAGTATGTGGTAATAGGCGATGTTCATCCTGGCCAAGCGAACAAAAAGATAGGCCGCAAGAACCTGTTGTCCTACTGCCTCAATAAGTTCCCCAATGACGAGGATATTGCCTCTCACACCTTCTACGAGAAGGAACATATCCTTGGCGATCCGTTCACCAAGAAGGTTATATCTCTTCTGTTGGATGACTTCGCCGCATAAGAACGCCCCCTGCAAAGGGGGCTTCTTTTTTGTTTATACGGTTTTGAGTTTGCCGAGCCAACCACCCTCTACCTTCTCGACTTGGTAAACCGCAGGCAGGTTGATCTTGAGACTCTGCAACTTGGCGAGGGCGGTTCCTGCTGAAAAATCCCGGCATTGCGACTTCGACAGAACCTTCGGCTTGAAGGATTGACCCTCTACAATGAGAATCTCCTTGCCGTCTTGAGTCATGCCAAAGTCAATGGTGTGGGGCAACTCTTTATGCTATGATTACGCGACCCGTCCTGTGAATCTTCACCAGAGGAACAGAACAACGAGACTGTTTTGGCTTAAAGAATTCAAATCTTTCCTTCATTTTCTATAACCTCCATTTTGTTGACTGGCGAGTCACATCACAAAGGATAACATAACCGGAATTTTTAGTCAGCAAGAAGAAATATCCGGGTTTTGTTGATAAAGAAAAAGCGTCCCAACGGACGCTCATAAGATTACTTCGATATCTTTTTCATTACCGGACAGGTCATGCACTTAGACACCGTAGCACGGCAAGTCTTGCAATCCTTGGGTTGAACGGTTGACCTCGCACAAGAATATTTCCGACTACATTCCGGACAGGGTCTAACGCACATTCTCTCCATCTCCCATCTCAATAACTTGTACTTCAACCTGTTTCCGTCCGAACCGATAGGCATCAGCTCTGCTAGGCATCCAGATATCGAATCGGCGTTGGTATCCGCCACCGAATCTGTCCGCCACAACATAGTGTCTGCCCTCAATCACTACCCTTGTTCCGAATGGCAAGTCATCACAGGCCACCATTCCGTCTTCCGCCGGAAGTCCAGATGCGGTTATCCCATCATCCTTGCCGCATTCCTCTATAGAACTTGTATACGCCGTAACCGTTGCGACATATGTAGCGACAGGGGAGGGGGGAGTTTCAACCTCCTCGATGTAGCCAATCCCTTCCGCCAAGGGTTGGGTGAGCCACAGGGTTATGATGATACTGAGCAAAGCCAGTCTCATCTTTCGACCTCCTCTCGATACGAGAAACCCCCAGTAAGTCTGGGGGTTTTCTATTTATTGAATTAACGCTTCGTACTGGGTCAGGAGAGCGGCGGCTTCGGAGTCCATTGAAGCCAGATGGCGGAAAGCGGTGAGTTCGTCCACGGCTTTCCGGCGTGCCTCTAGCTTTTTACGGAGAGCCGCCAGTTGCTTGTCCCTCTCCAGTCGAGCCTTGTGGGCGGTCGTGTCTACTTTATCGATTACCCACTTGGTGGCCTTGGTATCGTCGGTATAGCCGACAACCTTGCCGATGAGCATTCCGTTGATGGTGTCTACGACCACCACATCGCCCTTCTGGAGGTCGGCGATGTCAGTTTTGAAGTCGTAAAGCTTGCCGTTGTAGGAGTTGATGTCCACCTGCACATACAGAGTTTTCATTTTCATTCTCCTTTCATTCGATTGTTGAATTTGGCTACTAACTTCTCGATGACAACTGGCTTATAGCCCTCCAACTCCGGAGAGTAGAGGATGTGCCTGCCGTCCGCACCAAACTTCCGATACTCCTCTTCGTAACTCAGTACATCGTCATAGCCGAGATTATGTAGGTGACCGTGGATGTTTACCGAGAAGTGGGCGACTTCGATAGGCTTGTGGGTCAGGATGGCGTTGCCCACGGCGATTGCCGTGCAGACCATGTCGAACCCAAGTTCCATAAACCGTGTGTCACTCCAAGCATCGTGGTTGCCGCGAACCAGTACCTTCTTGCCCTTGATACCGGAGAGGATATCTCTCAGACTATCTTGACTTCCGAAGGTCACATCGCCCAGATGATAGAGGATGTCATCCTCGCCCATAATCGACTGGAGGCTTGCGATCAGAAGTTCGGTATGGTTCGTCGGCCTACCACAGTACTTGGCGATGTTGTCATGGTAGAAGTGGGTGTCTGCGATGATAAACCTCTTCATTACCCCTCATCTCCAAACAACAGTTTTTCGACCAAGTCCCAGTTCGGCCCACCGGGATTCCGGTCATCGATGTACATGTCCGCACCGATCTTGCGGGTGTCAGGCCAACAGGCAAGTTTCTCCGCAGAGTTCTCGTTGAAGTAGTGGACGGTGATTCCATTCTCCTTGAGAAACTGTTTGGCGGCATCGAGATATACCCCGACACGGCAGGTGTTTAATATCACTATGCCGCCCTGTGCCGCAAACCTGTTGATGATCTCTTTTGCTTTGGGGATTAGCTTGCCGATTCCAGGCCAATCCTCTTCGGCTATCGTACCGTCGAAATCTACTGCAATGACTTGATATCGCATATCTCTGCTCCGCCGACGATAACCAATTTGTTTACGCCAATTTCCCTGAGTGTTCGTTCACAGTTGCCGCAGGCATAGGTGTGTCCCATAAGGTATGCCGTACCCCCTTGTCCCCACAACGCTCCGGCCTGTTTAGCGGCAACCACTTCCGCATGACCGACCTGTTGGCAGACAGAGATACACTTCTCATATCCTTCTCCGGACTTGCGAGGGCATATCTTCTGTGGGTTCAAACAGAGATTCTCTCCCACCGATATCACCTCGCCATTGGGCGACTCAATAACGCAAACGACTCGTCGCTTGGCGCATGGGCCATAAACCCTCATCATCGACCTCCTTTCTGCGACCATTTTAACACGACAAACGTATCAAGTCAAGGGTAAATTATATTGTAATCGTATCATAAATGCAGTATAATAGAATCAGTCAAAACGAAAGGAGATTCACCTTGAACGTAAACCACCATTCGCATACCACATTCTCCCTCATGGATGCTACCTTGTTGCCGGAAGCATTCGCAAAGCGGCTCAAGGAATTGGGTCAGGACACTATGTGCGTCACCGACCATGGAACAATGTCAGGAGTGTGGGAATGCTACAAAGCCGCCAAGAAGGAAGAACTCAAGTTCGTGCCTGGGGTCGAACTGTACTTCGCCGAACACGCTTCGGTGAAGACCGATGAATATTGGCACATCCTCTTCTTGGCGAAAGATGCGGAAGGGTATAAAAAACTCATGGCGCTTGAAACCCAAGCCCATGAGCATTTCTACCGCAAACCGCGAATTGACTGGTCTATGATTGAGGGGAAGGACATGTCAGGTATCATCTGCACCACCGCCTGTATCGGTGGTCTACTCCGGAGGGCGGATGCGGAGGAATGTCTCCTCCGGCTCAAAGCAGTCTTCGGTGATGATTTGTATGTCGAGCTGCACATCTTCCAAACGGACGAGCAGAGGGAACACAACCACCGGATACTGGCCTTGGCACAAAAGCATGGCGTGAAGATTATTCCTGCTGTCGATGCCCACTACCTAAACCAAGAAGATGCCGCCATCCACCGCCTCTGGAAAGGTATCGACCAGGATTCGGATTACTTCCCCACCGATGACTTCTTTCTCCACTCCGAGCAGCAGGTGATCGAGAAACTGGCCTATCTAGATATAAATATAATTAGAGAGGCTATCGCAAACCAGGACATTATGCTTGCCGGGTGCAACGTCGAGATGGAAGAGGGTGGAAGACACTATCCGGCCTACCCAACTGAGGATGCCAGACGAACGGTGGAGGATATTGTCTTCGCCGGTTCTGTAACTGAGGAAGAGCGGCTCCGCCTTATACACGAACTAAATATACTGGAGAAGGTGGACTTCCTCAACTACTTCCTCATCGTCTATGACTTCATCAACTGGTGCAGACGTAACGACATAAGAGTGGGCAAGGGAAGGGGTTCCGTAGGCGGTAGCATGGTAGCCTACAAGATGGGACTGACCGGACTTAATCCCATGAAGTATGGTTTGATGTTTGAAAGGTTCGCCCACGACCAGAGGGTTGCGGCGCCGGATATCGACACCGACATCCCCCAATCCAAGCGGGGCGAGGTCATATCGTACATAGAAAGCCGCTACGGTTCCGTATACCACGTTCGCACCTTCAATTACCTTGGCGATAAGGGGGCCTTGCAGAGGGCCGGTCAGGCTCTCAAAATTCCTCCGGCCTACATTGACAAGTTGTCCAAGCAAATCACCTCCCTAGATGACCTACTGCCCAATGATCCGGCCATCCCTAACTATAAAGAATTAGTTAGGGTAGCTAAAGCCTTCGTCGGCCTTATCCAGAACTATGGCGTTCACGCATCCGCCATTCTGGTCTTCCCAGAGAACCCCACGCGGTGGACCCCCATCGAACGGCAGATTGACTCGCAGACCAGAGAGGAACGCTTCGTCTGTGCCTACGACTTCGAAGACCTTGAGGCCAGAGGACTCCTCAAATTGGATGTCTTGGGGCTTCGCACATTGGACGTTATTGACAACGCCGTCAAGGAGTCCTATGATCCAGAACTAAATATAGACGAACTACCGGATACCGATCCGGCCACATTCGACCTCCTGTGCAAGGGGCAAACCGCAGGTGTGTTCCAGTTGGAATCGGAAGGTATGACGGAAGTCGTGGAAGATATCGAGCCTCGCTGCTTTGAAGACCTTATTCCCCTAGTGGCTCTTTATCGCCCTGGTCCTAAAGAGTCAGGGATGTTGGCAGAGTTTATTCGTCGCCGTAAGGGTGGTTGGCAACCCGCAGGAACATCTTTATGGGCGCAGATAGAGGGGAAGGTACTGGGCGAAACCTTCGGCGTTCTAGTATACCAGGAACAGGTAATGGAGATAGCCAAACAGTTCTTTGGGTATACTCTTGCAGAAGCAGACATGCTCCGGCGTGCCATCGGCAAGAAGAAGGCATCGGAGATGGAGAGGATAATCAACGACCTTATTGAAAAAGGGGGGCAGTATCCTCCGAAGGAAGTCAAGTTCGTCGTAGATGCCATCTCCAAGTTCGCCGATTATGGCTTCAACAAATGCTTGTCTGGCGACGAAAAAATCTATCGTGACCAAAACGGAAAATTCTCACCAACCATATCGGAAATGTTCCGTATTAAAAACGATAAGGAATATGCGGAACAGACTGGACATTTAGCCCTACACAAAAAATACAAAAGAGGGGGATATGGATATGGATTATCGATAGGGGAAGACGGTAGATTAAGGCAAAATAAAATCGTCAATATTACCCCATCTGGCACAAGACCAGTTTTCTCCGTGCGGACAGAATCCGGTAAGAGTGTTGTCGCTACAGGGAACCATAAATTCCCCACCCCAAACGGCGAGGTACTCTTAGAAGATTTGCGGGTTGGAGATTTATTGTATGTCCACAATGGGTGTGAAGTTTCTCCCCTTCGGAAGTACAACTTCGGCATTCCCACGCACCTAGAAAAAATTGTGTCTATAACTTTTTGTGGAACAAAAGAGACATACGATGTTGAGATGGCCGACCCATATCACAACTTTGTTACTGGCGACAAAATTGTCGTATGTAACTCCCACGCAGCGACCTACGCCTACACCTCCTACCAGACTGCCTACCTTAAGGCTAACTACCCTCACGAGTTCTATATGGCTCTACTAAATAGTGTCATAGGAAACCAGGAGAAGACCATCCAATATGTCTACGATGCCAAGCAATTCGGTATTCCTATCACCACTCCCAAGATGGGGATAGCAAAGAATACTTGGGTTATCCTCCCAGATGGAACTTTGATGGCAGGGTTTTCCACTATCAAGGGCGTAGGCTCTGGGGACTTCACCTCTCACAAGAACATAGCGGAATTTATCAAACTCAATCCCAAACTTCCTAGAGATAAGTTGACCGCCCTCATTAAGGCGGGTGTCTTTGAAGAAAGCAGGGGAGAATGTCTCGCCTATCTCTCCTACATCAAGGATACCCTCCCTAAATATGAGGAGGCACTTGAGAAGATAGCATACTGGGAAGAACAGAAGGATGGTAAGAGGAAGGAGAACATGCTATCCGACTGGAAGAAGAAAGCTGCTCTCTATTCCACCACGCCTAGCGAACCTATTGAGATCGATGACACCGAAGCAGAGATGGAGGTTCTAGGGTTCTCTAACAAAGATATATTAGACAACTATGAACTCCACGGTTCCAATGGTGTTACCTCTATAGCGGGGGTTGTAATGAAAGTGAAGAAGCACAAAACTAAGAAGGGCAAACCTATGATGTTCGTAGACATTAGAGGAAGGTCTGGAAAGAGAAGTTTGGTCTTCTTCAATCAAGGAGAAATAGAGGAAGGCAAGGTCTACATGTTTCAACTAGGAAGGGACAATGTCATCAATACCTTTCGCAGATGCAATAAGAAAGCCGGAGCCTAATCAGCTCCGGCCTCTTTCTATGTGCGTCATAATAAGAAAGATTATACCTGTTCAGTAAGTTGCTTGTTCATTCTAGAAAGTTCTTTCTCCATAAACGCCTTACGAATCCATTCTGCATTCTGAGGATTCACTACAAATTCTTGTAACTCTAATGATAAGTGATTGATTAAGTCATACTTGCCTGCTATTCTATTCTTATCAGCACCCAATGCAGTAACGAATGCTTCTATGTATCCTTCTAGTCTCTCTATAGTATCCAAACCTTTGAAGAGTCTGTGAATAATAGGTTGTGCAATACCTGTTCTTTTAGCTAGTTCATGTGTAGACCAACCCATACTTTGACACGCTTGATGAATCTTCTTAAAGATATCATTAATCATTGAACTCCCCATTCCTTTCCTCACATTAAGAATTATGTCTCCTAACGTGTCTCTTGATTCTAAATGTATCATTGTGTGATTCTCCTGTCAATAGTATTATGCCCCTTTCATAATAGAATTAACCATATTTATCCAAATTTAATTCGAAATATATAATGACAATTTGAATGAAGTATCAGAACAATGAGACAAGACTGAGAATACTATGAGAGGAAGATTGGAAAAAGAGGAGAGGAAGAGGTTCAGAGGAGGATGGGGTACTACCCCAACTATACCCCCACGCCGATTACTTTATCTTACTTTAAGTTATCAAGTTTTTCTATTTGAGAGTTGTCTGACACTTGAAACGAATCGCCTAGAATAGGTATAGATACTGTATTCGTATCATATTATGCCCAATTCGGGTCATTTAATACTTCTCCAGATTGACATCGAGGAGGCCAGCGGTTCGAGTCCGTTTAACCCCACCACCCAAAATCCCTCCGGGTAATACCGGAGGGATTTTTTTGTTATTCGTCAAAGCCCTCCCTAGGGTGAACCGGAAGGGACAGGTGTACCGATTAGTGTACCGAAACGTTCAATTCGTATGACTGAATGACCGCAAAAACCTATGATCTGGTAAGCGAGAGGCTTGGCATGTTTATTGCAATTACATCATCAGGTTAATTAGGAACGCCGGTTAAAGAACATACCGGCCTAATGAGACTACAGGAAGTGATACGATGACCCGGACAAATAATGGTCCGCGTTTTAAGAGACGGCCCGCCGCGCTATCGTCTGGATCAACATATGAAGCCGACAAGGCGCTGGCTATCGAGCACGAGCGGCGTAAAGTAGGCGAACTTTCCATTGCCGACCTTAACGTTCCGGACACGATCGTTCGTATCGCAAGACTTGAGCAAATGATCATCGAATATATGCGAATGACCTGTAACATGAAAGCGCGCCGGGCTAAAGACAAAGACGAAAGCTGCCCAAGCGCGCGTTCAGATTCACCGTTACCTGAATCGGATGGCGGTTCGGAGGGGCCGCACCCGTAAAATATTACCCTGATCCACCAAAGAGCAAGTCTTCGGAAGAAGGAAAGGAGTAAACTGACTCGAATATACATGATACGCCAAAAGCGGGTTCACGTAATTATTAAAGAATCGGCTGGCGGGCAAGAATAGATAATGTTCGCGGCACAGCGCATGAAAACAGCGATAAAATCGAGACGGTGTGCACCTTATCCCGTCAACGGGGCTGTGGCGGGCATGGACAACTTCGCATGATAAAATACTGATAGCTTCTCTATAGGCGGTGGCAGCGCGTGTACAGTTTCCCTTTGTCAGACACGGAAGAGATAATAAAGAAGGGCCATGCCAGTCTCCACTTAGAAGACAGCGCGTTTACGGGGGCCTTTTACCTGACCAGTGAGCGCCTGGTATTCGTGGGTTATGTAATGGACATCACCAGGAAGTACATGGAGGAAGTGCCTCTTGACCAAGTGAAAGGGGTCCGCGGCGAAAAAACCTTTTATATCATACCCAACGTATTGGGGGTTTCGACCATTGCGGGGAAAAAATTGAAAATCATCGTCGATCCGGGTGCTCGTGACGCTTGGCTCAAGGCCATCGACGAGCAACTGAAAAAATTATGACTGCTTCCGAAGGCGGTTATTGGAGCAATCCTCAGGGGTTGCTTTTTTATTTTGCTTGTGCGGTCGCATGCGGCGTCGTATGCCTTCATCGCGGAGCACATATAATAACAGCGAAGGGAGTGAGAAACGTGAAGATACTCTCTCTTGGCTTAAGCGGTTCTCCCGATGAAATACGGACCAGGCTGCAGCAGGACTGCCGCACCTTGGCGCGGGATGGATTCCGTGTGGCGGTCGACGAGAGCAGCAAAGGAAATTATACCTTCCTGGGTTGTAACATCGCCGAAGGGGAGCTTTCCTTTCGTAATTACGAACACGTAAAAAACTCGCTTAAAACCTTTGTCGCCCAAATGCTTGCGGAGTACATCGTCTCCCATGAGGAGAAAACCCTGATCCGCAGAATCATCAACCACAACTATTGTTATTTTGGCGACCAGGAGCGCGCCGCTATCTACGATAACGCGCTGAAACTCCTTGAGGAACCCGGCGGCGATTTCGGCTATACCGACCGCCGCAACCGGATTCTCGCCAAGATCAAGGAATACTTCGATATCCATCACGAGCTGGTGCTGGATGGCTTCCTGTCGTTTCGGCTCAAGGACTACCGCGACCGTTTGACGGAAGTTGTAGACAAGGCCGTAGACGAATACATGCTTGACATGGAGTACAAGGAGTTCATCAGGGTCCTCCGATACTTCGTCGATGTTCAGGAAGCCCAGGTGGACGAAGTCCATATATTCTTTGGGGATGGCGACACCTTCAAGATCCGGGATGCCCGCGGACGGAACATTCATAATCAATGCGTGGAGCCCCTGATAATGAGGAACGAGGAAATCAACTACGAGGACCTGTTGATCAGCGCTCTGATAACGATCGCGCCCCAGAACGTGATGCTGCACTTCTCATCCGAACTGGGAAAAAATCACGCTGCTGTGGAAACCATCCAGAACGTCTTTGCCGGACGGGTCGGCATCTGCCGGGGCTGCAGCCTTTGTTTAAACGATGTTGGTTTCCCCGAATCGGAGAGGAATTGACAGCCGGTTGCAAACTGGCTATAATAACCTTAATAAAATACTGTCAACAGTGATGCGGAGGACAAGACGGCAGCTACGGAAGTCGCAGAGAAAAGGTGCCTTGGCTGAAAGCTCCTTTACTGACACCTGCTGTTACCCCCTCCAAACTGCAAGGCCGAACAAAGTAAGCCGCGCCGGGTTATGCCCGTTATTTCATTGCACAAGCTGGGCTTAATGCCAATCAGGGTGGAACCGCGGGTAAACCCCCGTCCCTAAAGGACGGGGGTTTTATATTTTTTCTAGGGAAGGGGTATTAGAGTGAATACAGTTAAAATTACCCTGAAGAACGGAGCGGTAAGGGAAGCGTCCGCAGGGATATCATTGCAGGAAGTGGCGGAATCGATAAGCCGCAATCTCGGCAAAAGCGCTCTTGCCGCCAAACTGGACGGCGTGACCGTCGACCTTCGGCACAAAATACAACGAGATGCCCAGGTTGAGTTTCTTACCTTCGAGGATACTGAGGGCAAAGAAGCGCTCCGTCACAGCGCTTCGCATATCCTTGCCCAGGCGGTCAAGAGGCTGTTTGGGAATGTCAAGCTGGGCATCGGTCCCGCGATTGCCAACGGCTTTTATTACGACATCGACACCGCCCATACTTTTGTACCTGAAGACCTTGATAAAATCCAGGCGGAGATGGAAAAGATCGTCAAGGAAGATCTACCCATCGAGCGCATGGAAACAAGCCGGGAAGAGGCGCTCCGGCTTTTCGGCGAAATGGGCGAAACCTACAAGCAGGAACTTATCCGCGATCTGCCTGAAGATGTGACCATATCCCTCTATAAACAGGGCGAATTCGTCGATTTGTGCGCCGGGCCTCATGTGCCTTCCACCGGGCGCGTTAAGGCGATTAAGCTGCAAAGCCTGGCCGGAGCATATTGGCGGGGCGACCAGCATAATAAAATGCTCCAACGCATCTACGGCACCGCTTTCGAAAAGAAAAGCGACCTTGACGACTACCTGACAATGCTCGAAGAGGCGGCCAAGCGGGACCACCGCAAAATCGGCCGCGAACTCGACCTTTTCAGCATTCAGGATGAGGGCCCGGGCTTTCCCTTCTTTCACCCTAAAGGCATGATCATCCGCAACGAGCTTGAAAGCTTTTGGCGCCGTCTGCACGTAAAATACGGTTATCAGGAAATCAAGACACCGATCATTCTCCACCAAAAGCTCTGGCAACAGTCGGGCCATTGGGACCACTACCGCAACAACATGTACTTCACCACCATCGACGACGAGGGCTATGCCGTCAAACCCATGAACTGTCCGGGCGGCATTCTCATTTACCGTTCGCAGCACCATAGTTACCGCGAGTTCCCCCTGCGCACCTGCGAACTGGGTCTCGTCCATCGTCATGAACTGAGCGGCGCCCTTCACGGGCTGATGCGCGTGCGCAGCTTTACCCAGGACGACGCCCACATCTTCATGCTGCCATCCCAGATCAAGGCGGAAATCAAGGGCGTAATCGACCTTTTCAACACCATCTACGGTACTTTCGGTATGAGTTATCACGCCGAGCTCAGCACCAAGCCCGAAAAAGCCATGGGTTCGGATGAAGTTTGGGAAGAAGCCACCATCGCCCTTCGCGACGCTCTCGAGGAGTATGGCATGCCGTACAAGGTCAATCCCGGCGACGGCGCTTTCTACGGTCCGAAGATCGATTTCCATCTCCGCGATTCCATCGGCCGGACCTGGCAGTGCGGCACGATCCAGCTCGATATGCAGATGCCGGAAAAATTCGATCTTACTTTTATCGGCGAAGACGGCCAGAAACACCGCCCGGTAATGATCCATCGCACCTGCTACGGCAGCATCGAACGGTTTATCGGCATCCTTATCGAGCACTATGCGGGCGCTTTCCCTGTATGGCTCGCCCCCGTTCAGGTCAAAATCCTGCCGATAACCGACCGCCAGCTTGAATACGCCCAAGCCCTCGCGGACCAGATGAAGGCCAAGGATATCCGCGTCGAAATCGACGACCGCAACGAGAAGATCGGCTACAAGATTCGCGAAGGACAGATGGAGAAGGTCCCCTACATGCTGATTATCGGCGATAAGGAGAAGGAAGCGGACACTGTCGCCGTCCGCCAGCGGGGCAAAGGCGACATCGGCACCATGCCGGCGACAGACTTCATCGCCAGCGTGCTGGACGAGATTGCCGCCAAAGCGTAATATTTCCCGCAAATTTGCTTGACTTTACCGGACCATAATGCTAAGATTACTAGGTAAACTTAATACTCTTTCTAAAGTAGAAGCCATCCGCTTCTCACCTTACAACGCTCAGCTGTTCGTAAGGTCCAGGCAACAGCGTGTCTATTGCTTTTTATGCGGGTGGTTATGCCATCCGCTTTTTGTTAATTTGCGTATAATTTAGGAGGTGTGCCGCGATTAGTAAGGATAACCTTCGAATCAACGAAGAAATCCGCGCCAGAGAAGTAAGAGTTGTAACCGCCAACAACGAGCAATTAGGGGTCATGATGCTTCGGGAAGCTTTGCGCATTGCCGCCGAATCCCAGCTTGACCTGGTGGAAGTCGCGCCTCTCGCCAAGCCGCCGGTTTGCCGGATCATGGATTACGGCAAGTACAAGTACGAGCAGCAGAAGCGCGAGAAGGAAACCAAGAAAAAGCAGAAGATCGTCACCATCAAGGAAGTCAAAGTTCGTCCCAACATCGAGGACCACGATTTTCAAGTAAAACTGAAGAACGCTCAGCGCTTCCTCCAGGATGGCGATAAAGTAAAGGCGACCGTCATGTTCAGGGGCCGCGAACTTTCCCACCCTGAGCTTGGTCGCCAGGTACTAATCCGAATGGCGGGCGAACTTAAGGATATCGCCAACGTCGAACGCGACGCCAAACTGGAAGGCAAGAATATGATAATGATTTTCGCGGCCAAACAGCAACAACACTAAGGGGGAGACTGACAATGCCGAAAATTAAAACTCGCAGAAGCGCCGCCAAACGTTTTAAGATTACCGGCAGCGGCGAATTCAAGCGCGCCAAAGCTTACAAGAGCCACATCCTGGAGAAGAAGTCCCCGGCCCGCAAGCGCAACCTGCGCAAAGCAGGCCTTATCAGCAAAGCCGACCACGATCGCGTAACCAAGATGCTTCCTTACGCCTAACAACTAATAGTTTTAGATTTTGAATGGGGGTATAAAACATGCCACGGGTTAAAAAAGGCGTGACTGCACATAGAAGGCACAAGAAGATCCTGAAACTCGCCAAAGGCTATCGGGGATCAAAGAGCAAGCTTTTCAAAAAAGCCAATGAAACGGTAATGAAGGCTCTTTACTACGCCCGTCGCGACCGCCGGGCCAAGAAAGGCGAATTTCGCCGTCTCTGGATCGCCCGGATCAACGCCGCCGCCCGCCTCAACGGCATTTCCTACAGCCAATTGATGAGCGGTCTGAAAACCGCGGGTGTCCAGGTCAACCGCAAAATCCTCGCCGACCTCGCCATCAACGACAGCGGCGCATTCACCAAACTGGTCGATACCGCCAAAGCTGCCAAGCAGTGACAACGCGACCCCGGACAATGTCCGGGGTTTTTGTTTTATCGATAATACATTTTTTACAGCGGGTTACTGCTAAAAGCTGCATAACTGGGGCGATAACTGGATACAATGGGGGCAAACATTTCTCGGCAAATTTTTTAGAACATTCCGAAGGTTTTTTCATCGGGCAGCGCGAATATCATATAATACAATCAGCCTTTATTCAGCAATTCGTAAGGGAGGAGTTTAACTTGAGCTTGGTAACTATGCGGGAACTGCTGCAGGACGCCAGGAAAAGGAAGTATGCCGTCGGCGGATTCAACGTATTCAACTTCGAAACACTAAGCGCGGTAATGGAAGTAGCTGAAGAACTCAAAACCCCCCTGGTCCTCGGTATTCCCGAACGCCTCTTCAAGTTCGTCGACGTAGACACCTTGAGCGCCGCCATGGTCCGGGCCGCTCAGAAAGCGTCGGTGCCCGTCGCCTTGCATTTGGATCACGGCCACACCTATGAAGGGGTGCTGAAAGCCATCCGCTGGGGCTTCACTTCCGTGATGTTCGACGGATCGGCGCTGCCGTTGGCCGAAAACCTCAAGCGAACTAAAGATATCACCCGCATAGCCCATACTCTCGGTATTTCCGTCGAGGGTGAACTGGGCTATGTTGGTTTTAACGATAGTAAAACGGATATCAAAGAGGACAACATCGTCACCCCCGACATAGCCGCCGAATTCGTGGACAAAACGAAAATCGACGCCCTGGCAGTGGCGGTGGGCAATAATCATGGCGCTTACCGCGGCAGCCCCAAGCTAAACTTTTCGCGGCTCAGCGAACTGAACCAGGCGGTTAACGTGCCCTTGGTCATGCATGGCGGATCGCGGCTCAGCCGGGAAGAATACCGCAATTCCATCGTATCCGGCATATCAAAGATTAATATCGCCACCGACATGTCACAGGCCGCGTCGGACACGCTCAAGGCAGAATTACTCAAAAGTCCGAACGCCAACTACATCCACCTTATGACGGTGGTAAAGAAAGGCGTCAAAGATTCGGTCCGCAAATACATGCTCGCCTTCGAGTGCATTTCCAAAGCGGTGTAAAATTGAGAAACCAGACACCCGCCGGGCAACGGCGGGTGTACCTTTTTCCCCGGTGGGCTAAATCCGGCAAATCCGCTAATAAATCGCGGTGGACAACGGAAAAATGTAAGTATATAATAAGTCCGTCGCAATAGGATTCCATTAATTGCCGGAGAAGAGAAGGAAGTAATGATGACTGTGCGTGAGACCGTAGCGGACCTTATTGATATATCCCAGTGGAAACTCACTCCGTATCAGATCCTGGCGGCGGGCTTTGCCGGGCTTATTGTCGTTGGCGCGGTGCTTCTGGCCACCCCTTGGGCTTCGGCCGTTGAAAAACCGCTCCCGTTCATCGATGCGCTTTTCACGGCGACTTCGGCCGTTTGCGTCACAGGCCTGGTTGTGGTCGACACCGGCACACGGTTCTCGCTATTCGGCCAAACGGTAATAATCGTGCTCATTCAGGCGGGCGGGCTCGGCATAATGACGATGGCCACTCTTATGGCTCTGCTGATGGGCAAGAGGATCAACCTCCGCGAACGGCTCATTATACAGGAGGCAATGAACCAGTTGACCGTCGCCGGCGTAGTGCGCCTGACTCTCTACATTATCAAGGTTACCCTGTTGATCGAATTTGTCGCCGGCTCGGTACTGGCGGTCCGCTTATACCAGGACTATGGCGCCAAGGGCGTCTACTTCGGCTACTGGCACGCCGTCTCCGCCTTTTGCAACGCCGGCTTTGACCTTTTCGGCGAGTTCAGCAGTCTGACAAGTTACGTAGACGACCCGATCGTCAACCTCATCGTCTCTGCCCTCATCATTTGCGGGGGAATCGGGTTTAGCGTCATGGCCGACGTTTGGGAGCGCCGCCATTTTCGCGACTACTCACTTCACAGCAAGCTTGTTCTTCTCGTAACAGCCTTTCTTATCACTTTAGGCGCTATCGTAATTTTCGCATTCGAGTTCGATAACCCGGCAACACTCGGCAATTTGTCGTGGAACGGAAAAATCCTCGCCAGCTACTTTCAGTCGGTGACGGCCCGCACCGCGGGCTTTAACACTACGCCGATCGGCGAGATGAAGGACGCTACCCTGTTCTTCATCGTGACCATGATGTTCATCGGCGCCTCCCCCGGCTCCACCGGCGGCGGTATAAAAACAACCACGGCCGGAATTCTTGCCGCCGCCATCTGGGCGCTTATCCGCGGCAGGGAAGATGTGGAAATATTTTCGCGTAGCGTGCCCAGGGCGACGATATACAAGGCGTTTGCCCTCGTATTTATCGCGGTGCTGATGGTTATTGTAGTGACCATGATACTCAGTATCACCGAGACAGCCCCCTTCCTCAACATTCTTTTCGAAGTCGTATCGGCGTTCGGGACGGTCGGGCTAAGTACCGGTATTACACCCGGACTTTCCGCCGCCGGAAAACTGTGCATCATGCTAATGATGTTCGCCGGCCGGGTCGGCCCGATAACCGTCGTCCTGGCGCTGGCCCTCAGGCAGCGCAAAGCAATGGTCAAATATCCCGAAGGCAAAGTAATAATAGGGTAGAGGTGACCGTCTATGGGCAAGAAGGACAAAAAACAGTTCGCGATCATCGGCCTGGGGCGATTCGGGTCGAGCGTCGCCCTATCGCTTTCCAAGGCAGGATATGATGTGCTCGCTATCGATTCCGACGAAGAACGGGTTCAGAAGTTCAGCGACGAGGTCACCCACGTTGTACGGGCGGACACCACTGACGAAGCCTCGCTGAAAGCATTGGGCATCCGCAATTTCGACACCGTTGTCGTCGCCATCGGTGAAGATATCCAGGCAAACGTACTAACGACACTGCTGCTCAAGGAAATCGGCGTGCCCCACATCGTCGCCAAAGCCCGCAACGAACTACATGGCAAAATGCTCGAAAAAATAGGCGCCGACAGAGTGATTTACCCTGAACGGGATATGGGGATGAGGGTCGCGCACAGCCTTGTTTCCGCCAATGTCCTCGATTATATTGAACTGTCCCCCAACCTAAGCCTCGTCGAAGTTGCGGCTCCGCAGGCCCTTCTTGGGCGCAGCCTGGCCGAAGCCAATCTCAGAGCCCGTTATGGCGTGAACGTCGTTGCCATCAAGCGCGGGGAACAGATTATCGTGCCGCCTCTCCCCAGTGAAAAAATCAATGACAAGGATATCATGATCGTCGTGGGCACCAATGATGGCGTGCAGAAACTGGAGGAATTGGAATGACCGAATCGATCGCCAGCGCTGGTAATCAGCTGGTGAAAACGGTTGCCTCCTTGCGACAGAAAAAATATCGCGACGAACTAGGCCTTTTTACTGTGGAGGGCGTCCGGCTGGCGGAAGAAACCGTTGCCGCCGGCTGGTTGGTCGACACCTGTGTTTTTACCGCCGCCGCGGAGGCAGATCCCCGTGCGGCCAAACTGATCGGCGTCTTACAGGAAAGACAGTGCCGGCTGGTTCGGGTTCCCGACCATTTATACGCTAAAATTTCCGATACCCGGGAGCCGCAAGGGATTATGCTAGTTACCCCTAAGCGCGCCGCCGCTTTTGACGACATCTTATCCCGGATGGCTAAGCCGATCATCGCCGTTCTGGACGGCGTTCAGGACCCGGGAAACGCGGGGACGGTCATTCGCGCCGCCGATGCCGCCGGCTGCAGCGGGGTGGTGATGCTGAAAGGCTGTGTGGACCTCTACGCCGGAAAAACAGTACGGGCCACCATGGGATCGCTTTTTCACCTGCCGGTCGTAGCGGGAATGGCCAGCGAGGAATTGATCCGCCTCCTTGCCGCTGCAGGCATTCCCCTGATCGCCACGGATCTCTCCGGAGCCACAGTCTACTCCGCCGCCGACCTGTCCGGGCCTGCGGCCATCGTATTCGGCAACGAGGGCGCAGGAGTCGGCGCGGAGCTTCTTGCCTGCGCCGCAGAACGGATTGTCGTTCCCATTTACGGCAAGGCCGAATCGCTGAACGTCGCGACCGCGGCGGCGGTGATCCTCTACGAAGCGGCCCGCCAGCGCCTGTCAACCTTGTAATTTCCGGGCTGATATGCTATAATACGTTTTAGCAATGACCTGTAATTTCCATGACGTCAGAGAGGGTGTGGTCCTGTTGCTGGTGACCGCCGATTTCTTCTGGAGAATGTTCGAAGCCACCGGTTCCATTGCTGCGTATTTACTCTATAAGCGACTGATGATCCAATAGAGTGACTGCCATGACGGAGAGAGTACGCCGGGTTCGTTTCCACAGGGAGGATGCCGCCAGAGACTGAGAGCGGCGCCGCAAGCGGACGGCCGAAGTTCACTCCCGAGCATCCGCGCTGAAGAGGCTCTCTTGCGTAGGCCGGACGGTTTTTCCCCGTTACAGGAAAAGCGAGGATACTATTAGGGTGGTACCGCGGAAGCAAAGCTTTCGCCCCTTGGGGCGAAAGCTTTTTTTATTTGTAATCACGAACAATGGAGGTAAGTATGGAACAACAACTCAGAGGACTCCGGCAGGCGGCTTTCGCAGAGATCCCCCAGGCGGGCAGCGTCGAAGCTCTTAACGACCTCCGCGTCAGGTACCTCGGGAAAAAAGGCAGCCTCACGGCCATCCTGCGCGGCGTCGGCAGTCTCGGTCCAGACGAACGGCCGCGGATCGGTCAGCTTGTCAACGAGCTAAGGGCCGAACTGGAATCACTCATCCATGATAAGGCCGAAGAGCTGAAAAAAGTCGAGCTGGCCAGCAAGATCGCCGCCGCCAGGCTTGATGTCACCCTGCCCGGTCGGCGGCCCGCATCCGGGCACAAGCATCCCTTGACGCTGACCCTCGAAAGAATAAAATCAGTATTTATGCGCATGGGTTTCGATATCGTCGAAGGGCCGGAAGTAGAAACCGACTACTTCAACTTTGAGGCCCTCAACCTGCCCCCAGACCACCCGGCCCGCGACATGCAGGACACCTTCTACATCACCAGGGACATTCTCCTCAGAACCCACACCTCGCCGGTCGAAGCCCGCACCATGCAAAGCGTCCAGCCTAATTCGCCCGTGCGGATAATTTCCCCCGGCAAGGTTTACCGGGTCGACTACGACGCCACCCACTCGCCCGTCTTCCACCAGGTCGAGGGACTTGTCATCGACAAGGGGATCAGTTTTGCCGACCTTAAGGGCACCCTGGAGCAGTTCGCCAAGGAGATCTTCGGCAGCAGCGTCAAGCTCCGCTTCAGGCCGAGTTTCTTCCCCTTCACCGAACCGAGCGCCGAAGTCGACATTTCCTGCGTAATGTGCGCCGGCCGCGGTTGCCGCACCTGCAAAGGCACAGGCTGGCTGGAAATCCTCGGTTCGGGTATGACCCATCCCCGCGTGCTGGAAATGAGCAATTTCGATCCCGACCAGGTCAGCGGCTTTGCCTTCGGAATGGGCGTGGAGCGTATAGCTATGCTGGTGTACGGCATCGACGACCTCAGGCTTTTCTACGATAACGACATGCGCTTCCTGGCGCAGTTTTAAGGGGGATACGCCATGCGCACCTCGATCAACTGGCTCAAAGACTATGTTGACTTTTCCGAAACGCCAGAAAAACTCGCCGACATGATGACCATGGCCGGCATACCGGTGGAAAATATCGAATTTCGCGGCGAAGGCCTGGCGAAGGTCGTCGCCGGGCGCATCGTCGAACTGACAGCTCACCCCAACGCCGACAAGCTCCTGGTCTGCAAGGTGGACATCGGTGACACCAAGGTGACCATCGTCACCGGCGCCACCAACCTCAAAAGCGGCGACATCGTCCCGGTAGCCCTCGCCGGCGCCAAACTGGCCGGCGGGCTGGAAATCGGCGCCGCTAATTTCCGCGGCATAGAATCCCAGGGTATGCTCTGTTCGGCCGATGAACTCGGCATGGACGCCAAGATAGTCCCCCCCGAACTGCGCGACGGCATCTATATACTGCCTGCCGATACCAAGCCCGGCGAGGACGCCCTCGCCGTCCTGGGCCTCGACGACGTCGTGCTGGAGTTCGAACTGACCCCCAACCGGGCCGATTGCTTCAATACCCTCGGCTTGGCCCGCGAGGTGGCTGCGCTGACCGGGGGAACTCTCAAAAAGCCCATGCTCACGCTCAAGGAAGAAAGCGCCGGAAAGGCCAGCGATCTCGCGTCCATCACCATCGAAGAACCGTCCTTGTGCGCCCGCTTCGCCGGCCGCATTCTTCAGAACGTCAAGATCGGCCCCTCGCCCGCCTGGCTACAGCGCCGCGTTCAGGCAGCCGGCATGCGGCCGATCAGCAATGTCGTCGACGTCACCAACTTCGTCATGATGGAGCTCGGCCAGCCGATGCACGCTTACGATTACAACCTGCTCGCCAAGCACCGCATCATCGTCAGGCGGGCCAACCCCGGCGAACGCCTCACCACCCTCGACGGCGTCAAGCGGGAACTTAACCCCGACATGCTCGTTATCGCCGATGAAGTGCAAGCGGTCGGTCTCGCCGGCGTAATGGGCGGGTTGGCCACAGAAGTAACCAACGCTACCCGGACCGTCCTCCTGGAAGCCGCTTCTTTCAACGGCGCCAGCGTCCGGCGCACCTCCAAAGCGCTTGGCCTGCGCTCGGAAGCATCCAGCCGGTTCGAGCGCGGCATCAACACCGCCGACGTTATCCGCGCCCTCGACAGGGCCGCCCAATTGCTAGAGGAAATGGGCGCCTGCACAGTATGTCCGGGGATTATCGATACCTACCCCGACATCCAACTGCCCCGGCAGATTTCCGTAACCCCCGCCCAGATCAACGCCCGTCTCGGCGTCGATCTGGCGGCAGCCAAGATGGTCGACATCCTTCGCCGGCTGGAATTCGATGTCGACGCCCAGCCTGACAAGCTTCTCATCACCGTGCCCACCTGGCGGGGCGACGTCAGCAGGCCGGCCGACATCAGCGAGGAAATAGCCCGCATTTGGGGTTATGACAATATTCCGGCCACCACCCCCTTCGGCAACGCCAAGGCCGGAAGCCAGAGCTACACCCAGACGATCGCCGACCGCAGCAAAGACATCCTTACCGGTCTCGGTTTCAGCGAGATCATCACCTTCAGTTTCACCCATCCCGCGGTATTCGACAAGCTAGGCCTGCCGGACGACAGCGAACTCCGCAAAGTAATCCCGCTTCTCAATCCCATCACCGATGACTTCCCGGCCATGAAGACCACGCTCATGGGCGGCGTCCTGCAAACGGTGGCCGGCAATCTGTCCCGCAAGAACGACGACCTGAAACTTTACGAACTTGGCGCTGTATACCGGCCCCACAATCTTCCGCTGACGGAACTGCCAGACGAGCCGCCGATGCTATGCGGCGCCCTGTGCGGCAAACGGACCGACCTCGCCTGGAACCAGCCGCGTGAGACGGTCGACTTTTACGACGCCAAAGGGGCGGTTGAAGTACTGCTGGACAAACTCGGCGTAACCGGTTACGAAGTGCAGGCAGGCGAATACTACGCGATGCATCCCGGCAAGACCGCGCTGTTCGTAAAAGGCGGCGAACTCCTGGGAGCGGTGGGGGAGGTTCACCCCCAGGTCCTCGACGCCTTCGGCATCGGACGTGAGATGTTCGTCTTCGATTTTGATGTAGCGCGCCTCGTCAAACACTCCGCTCTCATCGGCGCCTACCGGCCGCTCCCTCGTTTCCCGGCCATCGCCCGCGATCTGGCCGTCGTTCTTCCCCAAGGCGTGACCGCAGCCCAGGCGTCGGAAGCCATCGCCGCCAGCGGCGGCGAATTGCTCGCCGGCATCCGTCTTTTTGACATGTACACCGGCGAACAGGTGCCGGCTGGTGCGAAAAGCCTCGCGTTCGCCTTGACCTTCCAGGCCACCGACCGCACGCTGACCGACGACGAAGTCGACGGCTACTACAACGGCATCGTCGCCCATCTGGAAAAAACCTTGGCGGCGAAGCTGCGGGTATAGTCTTGTCTCTCACCCGGTTTCCTTGAGCAGAATAAAGGCAGCATTGAAAGATGTCTCCGCCAGTAGGAAATATTGCCCACGGCCCGTATTATCGGCGTTGCCTGAGCAATACTACTGTCGGGGGCATCCTTTTGCCTTAATCACTGCCAAAGAGGGGGAGAGCTTCTGGACATATTCCGCACCAAAGACATCAGCACCATTAAAGAAGGGGCCGCCAGGCAAAAACTAAAAAAGACCCTGGGGGCGACCGACCTCATACTTTTAGGCATCGGCTGCATAATCGGCACAGGCATCTTCGTGCTCACCGGGGTGGCGGCCGCCCAGCATGCCGGTCCGGGGATCATGCTTTCCTTCGTCCTTTCCGGGCTCGCGTGCGCCTTCGCCGCCCTCGCGTACGCCGAATTAGCGGCCATCGTCCCCATTGCCGGCAGCGCTTACACCTATTCTTACGCCGCCCTCGGCGAAATCGTCGCCTGGATTGTCGGCTGGAATCTCGTTCTTGAATACTCGGTCGGCTCAAGCGCTGTCGCCGCCGGCTGGTCGGGATATGTTACCGGCCTCCTCAAGGCGGCGGGCGTCGAGTTGCCCAAGGCACTCACCGCTGTCCCCGCCGAAGGCGGCGTCGTCAATCTGCCGGCCATCTTCATCTCCATCTTCCTCAGCTTCCTTCTCGTGCGCGGCACCAAAGAAAGCGCGTCCTTGAACAGGGTGCTCGTCATCGTGAAACTGGCAGCCGTTTTCATATTTATCGCCCTGGCCGGCCCGAAAGTCAACCCTGCCAACTGGTCGCCGCTGATGCCCTTCGGGTTTGGCGGCGTCGCCACGGGTGCGGCCCTGATCTTCTTTGCCTACATCGGATTCGACGCTGTCGCCACCACCGCCGAGGAATGCAAAAACCCCAACCGCGACCTGCCCATCGGCATCATCGGCTCGCTTGTCATCTGCACCATCCTCTACATCGTCGTTTCCGCCGTCCTTACCGGCGTTGTATCCTACACGCAGCTCAACAACGCCGAGCCCGTGGCTTACGCCTTGAGGGCCATCGGCTACAACTTCGGCTCCGCCCTCGTCGGCACAGGGGCCATCGCCGGCATAACGACGGTGCTGCTCGTTCTGATGTACGGCCAGACCCGCATCTTCTTCGCCATGTCCCGCGACGGGCTCATCCCCAAAGGTATCTGCGCCGTGCATCCCACCTACGGTACCCCACACATTATCACGGTCGTCGCCGGCATCGCCGTCGCCCTCATAGCCGGCTTTACTCCCATCGGCGTCATCGCCGAACTCACCAACATCGGCACCTTGTTCGCCTTCGTGCTTTCGGCCGTCGGCGTGCTTGTCCTCCGCCGCACCAAACCGGAAATACCCCGTCCTTTTCGCTGCCCGGCAGTCGGTGTTGTCGCTCCTCTGGCTGTAATCTCCTGCGGGTATCTTATGTACAATCTGCCCTATGAAACATGGGTCCGTTTCGTAATCTGGACCGCCATCGGCTTTGCCGTTTACTTCGTTTACGGTCACCGCAACAGCGTACTCGGACGTTACGGCAATCAACTGCCCAACGAATAGCTGGTGCATTAGGCGGCCTTTGGGCTGCCTTTTCCATGCGGCAGGAAATAACAGGGCGGAGGGAGAAATATATATTGACAGAAGTCGCGTGAAGCAGGGTGATGACATGGGTATGAAGAAGCACAAAGTCACGGTGGAAATATATGGCGACAACTACCCCGTCAAGGGCGACGCCGAGCCGGAACGCATCATGAAGGTCGCCGCCCTTCTCGATGAGCGCATGCGCGAGACCGCCTTCATAAATCCCCGGATGTCCAAGGCCATGGTCGCCATCCTGACGGCGCTCAACATCACCGACGAATATCTGCGCCTCCAAAACGACTACCAGCAACTGCTTAAGATGTTGAACGACAAGTAGGGTGCCCGTATACCACTCCCAGCCGCGGTCAATAATATCACCAGCGGAGGGAGTGATTTGCGATGGATTACGAGGTTCCAGGCCAAATATTGTTAAGGATGGCGGCTATCTTTGCCGTGGCCCTTATTGTCGTCCGCATCATGGGCAACCGCGCCGTTGGCCAGCTTTCGCCCTTTGATTTTGTACTCCTGGTAGGCATTGGAGATATTGTCGCCAACGTTGCCCTGGCTCAAAACGAAAGCCTGCTTATCGGCGTTGAGGGTCTTGTCGGCCTGCTGGTTCTCCAGCAACTGCTTGCCCGCCTGGCGCTAAAAAACAAACTTCTGCGCAAATGGTTCGAAGGAACGCCCGTAGAAGTTATCGAGAACGGCCGCATTCTTGAGCAGAATCTGATCAAAACTCAGTTCAATTACGACGATCTCCGTCAGGAACTTCACAAGCAAGGGATGGACTTTTCCAACCTCAAAGATATCAAGCTGGCTCGTCTCGAAAGCTGCGGCGACTTTTCGGTCATAAAATCGCCCGAACTGGAGCCGCTAACCCGTCGTGACCTGGACAACTTCATCCGTAGCCTTTCCGAAAACCCGCTCAGCCCGGCAGGGACCGGATGGGCCAAAATAGAACAACTGACTGCCGACGTGAGGGTTCTGGCCGAGTATGTCAAAAGCCGGCCGCCCGGTGACCTGACAAGGGAAACCGCACCCCCGGAGCAGACGCTCCACTAAAGAAGGGCCTACCCTTCTTCTTTTATTTTTCTGCTGAAGATTGGAGAATCTTTTCTGCGATGCGAAGAGTTCTGCTCATATTTATTGACGGCCTTGGATTGGGGGAAAACGATCCTGACACAAACCCCCTTGTCCGTTTCGATCCGCCTTTTTTCCGCGCTCTTTTCGGTAAACCGCTTACTAAAGACATTGGCCTCGTCCTCGGCGACGAAGTATGCCTTGTGCCCACGGACGCGTCCTTGGGAGTGCCCGGCCTGCCGCAGAGCGCAACCGGGCAGACCGCTATTTTTACCGGCGTTAACGCGCCGCGGCGGATGGGGTGCCATATCCTCGGTTTCCCCGGCCCGGCACTGGCGGAGATAATCGCCGCGCACGGCCTGCCGGGCGAATTGGCTGCCGCCGGCTTTAGCGTGACCTCGGCCAATATGTACACCGCCGACTACATGGAACTGGTGGCCCGCCGCAAGCGGCGTCATTCCGTAACCACCCTCTCTATCCTTGGTGCCGGCGCTGACCTTCGTTCCCTGTCCGACATGGCCGCCGGCGAGGCGGTGTACCAGGACATCACCAACGAAATGCTGCCGAAGTTTGGAGTGGAGGGCGTGCCGACCGTCAGCTCCGTCGAAGCCGGTTTCCGGTTAGCGGCCCTTGCCGGTCGCCATGACTTTACCATGTTCGAGTACTTTCAGACCGATCGTCAGGGCCACAAGCACGACTGGACAGAAGCGGCGAAAATCGTCGCCACTCTTGACGGTTTTCTCGCCGCAGTCCATCGGGCGGCCAAGGATATCCTGGTGGTAATTACCAGTGACCACGGCAACTTCGAGGATTTTACCACCAAGACCCATACCCTCAACTCCATACCCACCATCCTGTTCGGGCCGGATTGCCGGCAGGTCGCCGTCGGCATCGGCAACCTCACCGACATCAAACCCGGCATTATCTCCTACCTAAAAGAAGGTGAAGTAAATGGTTGAACTTCTCGCCCCCGCCGGCAACGCCGAAGCTTTCGCCGCCGCCCTGAGCAGCGGTGCCGACGCCGTCTATCTTGGCGGGCGGCAGTTCGGCGCCCGCGCGTATGCCGCCAACTTCAGCGACGAGGAACTGGCCGCGACGGTGCGAACCGCTCATCTCATGGGTGTCGCCGTATACGTGACCGTCAATACCCTCGTCGACAACAGCGAAATTCCGGCTCTCGCCGATTATTTGCGCCACCTGTACGAAATCGGCGTAGACGCCGCCATCGTCCAGGATATCGGCGTGGTCGCCGTGGCCCGTCGCGTCGTTCCCGGCCTGCCCCTGCACGCCAGCACCCAGATGACGGTACACAACCTGGCCGGGGTCGAAGCCCTCGCCGGTTTGGGGATAAGCCGCGTCGTACTGGCGCGGGAACTTTCCCTGGACGCCATCCGCCATATATGCGCGCACGCTCCCGTCGAAATCGAAACCTTTATCCACGGCGCCCTCTGCATCTCCTACTCCGGCCAATGCTTGATGTCCAGCATGATCGGCGGCCGCAGCGGCAATCGCGGGCGTTGCGCCCAGCCGTGCCGCCTGCCCTACAACCTCGTCGACGCGGGGGGAAGGGACGCGCTCGCCGGCCGGGACGCCGGGGAATATCTCCTGAGCCCTAAAGACTTCAATACCATCGAGCATATACCCGACCTCATCGATGCCGGGGTGGTCTCCTTCAAAATCGAGGGCCGCATGAAGCGGGCCGAGTACGTCGCCGTCGTCGTCGACAGCTACCGCAGGGCCATCGACGCCTGCCTCGCCGACAGGAGCGGCTTCGCCGTTCCCGACCAGGACCAGAAGAATATGGCGCAGACATTCAACCGCGGCTTTACCTCCGCCTACCTGTTTGGCAAACAGGGGCGGGAAATAATGAGCGACCGCCGCCCCAACAACCGCGGCGTCCGGATCGGTCGCGTCATCGGCTACGATCCGCGCAATAAGACGGCGCAGATCAAACTCGACGAACCGCTCGCAGTCGGCGACATAGTCGAGTTTTGGGTTAAAGTCGGCGGCCGGTCGAGCGCCACAGTAACAAGCATAAACGTCGACGGGCGCCCGGTCGCCGTCGCGCCGCCTTTGGCTGTCGCCTCCATCCCCGTGGATGGGGCAGTCCGGCCCGGCGACCGCGTTTTCAAAACGTTCGATGCCGCCCTCATGGAAAAAGCGCGCGCCGCGTTCGGCGGCGGTATATTGCGCCGCGTGCCGGTCGACGCCGTTGCGGAGGCGGGGGAGGGGCGGCCGCTGACGGTAACGCTCACCGACGACGACGGCAACAGCGGGAGCGGCCGGACTTCTTTCCTGGCGGAAAAAGCCGTCAAACGGCCCCTTACCGAAGAAACGCTCGCCGCCCAGATCGGGCGTCTGGGCACGACTGTTTTCGCCCTCCGCCGCCTCGACAGCCGCATTGAGGGCGAAGTCATGGTTCCGCTCAGCGAACTCAACGAAGCGCGACGCCAGGCTGTCGAGGAACTGGAAGCCGCGCGCCTCGCCCGTTATTCCCGACCGTCATTGTCGGCGAAGGCCCCCGATCTCGCCATTTTCCTTCCCGGCCCGCGGCGCGACCACGCCCGCAAACCGGCCCTGACAGTCAACACCGACACCGTTGATAAGGCCGCCGCCGCCGCCGCTAGCGGCGCGGACATAATCATGTTCGGCGGCGAAAGCTTTGCCGGCCGGGCGCCCACTCCCGACGATTACCGACGTGTGGTGGCAATGGCCCGTGAACGCGGTCTCGCCGTCATCTTGAGCACGCCCCGCATAGTCCAGGACTGGCAGTGGCCTGCATTGGAAGCCGACCTGGACCTCTTCCGGAGCCTCGCTCCCGACGCCGTAGCCGCCGCCAATCTGGGCACTCTCCACCGCCTGAGCCGGGACAATGGTCTCGCCGTCCATGCCGACTGGCCGCTCAACATATACAACAGCGCCGCCCTCCGCGTCTTTGCCGCGAAGGGGCTCGCCAGCCTCACCCTTTCCCCCGAACTCACCTTCGGGCAAGTCGAGGAACTTGCCGCCGAGCCGAATATCGCCATCGAATGTATCGTCCACGGCCGTCTCACCCTCATGATTTCTGAATACTGCGTCATGGGTAGCTACCTCGGCGGCCTCCACGCAGGCGTCTGCACGAAGCCCTGCCTGAAAGGCCGCTACCTGCTCAAAGACAGGCTGGGCGAGACTTTCCCCGTTGCCGGCGATCAGTTTTGCCGCATGCATATTCTCAATGCCAAAGAACTCAGCATGCTGCCCCATGTGCCCCGCCTGGCCCGCTCCGGCGTGGCCCGTCTCCGTATCGAAGGCAAGGCGTCCGCGGCCGACGACCTGGCCAGGACGACCCGCCTGTACCGCGAACTGCTGGACCGGGGCGAGGACCATCCCCTGCTGGCCGGCGACGGCATAAAGGCGGTGGAACACCAGGATATTACCCGTGGACACTATTTCAGGGGAGTGCTATAACCCGCTATAAACAGAGAACCCAGGACGATAGAGGAGAAAAAGCCGATGGATTCATCCGTTCTGACGACACTTGAATTTCATAAAATTCGCGCCATGCTGGCCGCGGCCGCCGGCTCGGTCATGGGGCGGGAGGTGGCGGAGAGCCTCGTGCCGGTCAGTGACGCCGCCGAAGTGCAATGGCGGCTCGACGAGACCCAGGAAGCGTTCGACCTCCTGGCTGCCGCCGCCGTAGTGCCCCTCGGCGGCATTCGCGACATCCGCGAACTGCTTTACAGGGCTGAGCGGGGCTCCAGCCTCGAACCGCCCGACTTCGTGGCGATCGCCGGCACCCTGTACGCCGCCCGCCGCATGAAGCAATTCTTCGCCGACCTTACCAACCCGGCTCCCCGCCTGGAGGAAACGGCGGCGGCGATTGGCGCCTTCCGCGGCCTCGAAAACGCCATCGAAGACACTGTCACCGATCAGGGCGCCGTCCTCGACAGCGCCAGCCCCGAACTCGGCCGCATCCGTCGGGAAATCCGCATAACGCAAAGCCGGGTTAAAGAAAAACTCGATCATATCGTCCATTCCGGCGAATTCCAGAAGCTGCTCCAGGACGCGATCGTAACCATCCGCGGCGACCGTTACGTAATCCCGGTCAAGCAGGAGTACCGGCACGCCTTCCCCGGCATAGTACACGACCAGTCCGCCAGCGGCGCAACTGTTTTCATCGAGCCGATGAGCGTCGTCAACCTCAACAACGACCTCAAACAGCTCATGGCTGCCGAAGTCAACGAGGTCGAGCGCATCCTGCGTTACCTCACGGCCCAGGTTGCCGCCGTCGCCGAACCGCTGCTCGAAACCTGCCGGGCCCTCGGCCGGATCGACTTCGCGTTCGCCAAGGCCCGCCTCGCCCTAAATATGCAAGCCGTCCGCCCGGCACTAAACACCGCGGGCTACGTCAATCTCCGCCGTGCCCGCCATCCGCTTATACCCGCAGAGATCGTCGTCCCCATCGACGTGTATGTCGGCAAGGCTTTCCGGGTGCTCGTCATTACCGGCCCCAACACCGGCGGAAAAACCGTAACCCTCAAAACGGTCGGGCTTTTCGCTCTCATGACCCAGGCCGGCCTCTTCATTCCGGCCGCCTCGCAGTCCGAGATGCCAGTATTCGCCAACGTCTACGCCGACATCGGCGACGAGCAGAGCATCGAACAAAGCCTCAGCACCTTTTCCGCCCATATGACCAACCTCGTCCGCATCCTTGGCCTTGTCGACGCCGATGATCTTGTGCTAATCGATGAAATCGGCGCCGGAACAGACCCGGACGAAGGGGCCGCCCTGGCCATGTCCATTCTCGAACACCTTCATCGCCGCGGCACCCGCGTCATCGCCACCACCCACTACAGCGAACTGAAAACCTTTGCCTACGCCAGACATGGAATCGAAAACGCCAGCGTAGAATTTGACATACAGACCCTGAGGCCCACCTACCGACTACAGATCGGCACCCCGGGCAGCAGCAAGGCGTTTTTAATCTCCCAGCGCCTCGGACTGGACGCCGCCATCGTCGCCCGGGCCCAAGAACTCATCGATGAGGACTACGCCGAGTTCGACAAAGTTCTTACCGATCTCGAAGAACAAAAACGCCTGTTCGCCGAGCGCCAGGAAGAGGTCCGCCTTCTGCAGCGCGAAGGTGAAGAACTGAGCAGGAGCCTGGCAAAAGAGAAAGCAGCGCTGGCGGACAAAAAGAAGCAGCTTATCGACAAGGCTCAGGCCGAAGCCGAACGGGTGCTGCGGCAGGCCAGATTGGAAGCAGAAGCAGTAATCGCCGAACTTAAAGCCCAATTCGCTTCGGAAACCATGAGGGAACGACAGCAGGCCATCGACGGGGCCCGCCGCCGGCTCGCATCCGGACTTAGCGCGGTGAGGGCCCTCGGCGACGAGGACGGCGAGCATGATCTGGGCACGCCTGCCACCGCGGATTCCCTTGTGCCTGGGGCGAAAGTATACGTGAGCACCCTTGGGCAAAAAGGCACAGTCTTAGCCGTTGCCGGCGATGAAGTCACCGTTCAGCTGGGCATAATGAAGCTCAACGTGCCGCTGGCAAGCTGCCGGCTGGCTGAAACGGCACCCACCCAGAAGGAGAGCCGCGGGCGTAGCGGGGTCGATATCGCCAAGGTCCAGCAGGCAACCCGCGAAATCGATATCCGCGGCCAGACGGTGGAGGAAGCGGAAGCTATTCTGGACAAATATATCGACGACGCCATCCTTGCCGGACTCGGCGAAATCATCGTCATTCACGGCAAAGGCACTGGGGCGCTCAAAAAGGGCGTCAGAGCCTACCTCAAGGCACACCGGGCCGTGAGAGAAAGCCGCATCGGTGAAATCGGCGAGGGCGGCGACGGTGTTACGGTCGCGAAACTGAAGTAACCGGAATGGGGGAGAGGAATGATAACCAGGAGCCAGGAAATCGAAGAGCGCGCCGGCGAACTGATCGCCGACCTCATGTGCGTGGCTGCTCGTACCGCCCCAAAAGCTAAGGGTGTCGACAACCTCGTTGTCATGATGGTTAAGGCGCGGGAAAAGGACCAATTGGCCGAGGAAATGAGGAAAATCGCTAAAAGCAGCGGAGCGCAGTTCTTCGAACGGGACGCAGGCTGCCTCGACAAAGCGGTCGCGGTCATCCTTCTCGGGCAAAAAGCAAAACCGTTGGGGGTTGCTCCCTGCGGCTATTGCGGCTACGGCAACTGCGCCGGGTGTGCGCAGCACGACGGTCTGTGCGCCATAAGCATCGGCGATCTTGGCATCGCCATAGGCTCGGCGGTCTCCATCGCCGCTCTCCATCACATCGACAACCGGGTTATGTTCTCCGCCGGCAAAGCCGCCCTTAACCTCGGCCTTTTCCCGGAAGACGTCACAATCGCCTACGGAATACCGCTGAGCATATCGGGGAAGAGCCCCTTCTTCGACCGATAACGGCTAAATAAGAGCGAGGTGTGGATCGATCCACACCTCGCTCTTATTTATACTCCTTGATAACCTGAGCCATTCGCCCGATCCCTTCGCAGATCCGTTCCTCCGGCATGTTGGAAAAGTTGAGCCTCAGCGTGTTATCTATCTGATTGTTTGGGAAGAAAGGATCACCAGGTACGAAAGCCACGTTGCGTTCAAGGCACCTTTTTAGCAGCTCGACCGATTTGTAGCCAGCCGGCAATTCCACCCAGGTGAACAAGCCGCCCTGAGGATAAGTGTGCCTTACGTCAGCCGGGAAAAGGGCGTCAATGGACCCTAGCATTGCATCGCGGCGGCGGCGGTAAACCTCGATAATCTTTTGAACGTGGGCGTCGATATCGAACAGCTCCAAATATTTTGCGATCTCCTGCTGGCTTATTGAAGACGTATGCAGGTCGGCCCCTTGCTTGATAAGAACAAGCTTCTCGAAAAAGTTTTCCGCCGCCGCAATCCAGCCAATCCTCATTCCCGGGCAGAAAATTTTCGAGAAAGTGCTGACGAAGATTACCAGACCTTTAGCATCGAAAGACTTAATCGACGGCGGTATTACGCCTTCGAAACGCAACTCTCCGTAAGGGTTATCTTCGACAACCGGTATCTCGAACTCCTGAATCAGTTCGGCGAATTGTCGCCGTCGTTCCACAGACCAGGTTCTGCCAGTGGGATTTTGAAAATCGGGAATAACATAAATCAGCTTTACTCGCCCGGTCGAACGAAGAATCTTCGCCAACTCCTCGATAACCATCCCGTCGTCGTCGGTTGGCACCTCGATAAATTTTGGCAGATAGGTGCGGAAGGCGCTTATGGCGGCCAGGTAAGTAGGACTCTCGCACAGCACAACGTCGCCGGCGTCCAGAAAAAGTTTACCGACAAAATCAAGCGCCTGCTGCGAACCGCTCGTAATGAGAATATTCTCAGGAGCGGTCTTTACGGCGAATTTAGCCTCGATTCTTCGCGAAATATGCCGGCGTAGCGGTTCGTACCCTTCGGTAGTCGAATATTGCAGCGCCTGGCTGCCTGACTCGTCGAGCACCCGAATTGCCGCCTGTTTAAGCTCCTCGACAGGAAACACCTCCGGGGCGGGCAAGCCACCCGCAAAGGAAATAACCTCCGGCCTGACTGTGATTTTGAGAATCTCGCGAATCTCGGACGCTTTCAGAAGCTCCACCCTGGAGGCAAAAGCCACTCCCATATAACCTCATCCTCTCACGGCTTATTATTATACATATGGTACTCTACCGCGAGAGCATCGTAAATATCCAATTCTCTAATAGTAATACATTATTGGATATTGTTGACATATTAGGCGCATTGGCAATATCCAATATTCAAAACCCATTTTTACGGGAAAAGGAAAAAAGATGTGGAGCTAGCCCACACCTTCCCGCCCGGTTCAAAAAGTGCTTTTCCAGTTTAAATACCTTCCCGGTCCCTTCTTATCGCCCTCGCCAGTTTCAGGGGGGATCTGGCGGTCGTCCGGCGCTTCGGTGGAAGTCATCGTAGCGGCGGTAGGGGGTACGACTCGCTTTTCCTCGCCCTTATCGCCCTTGTCGGCGGTTTTATCCTGCTTGGCGGACTCCTGTTTGGACTGTTCGCCCTTATCGCCCATATTGTTGAGCAACCCCATGATTGTGCCAATCGTGGCAGGATTAAGTTTCGACTTCACCTGAGGGCTGTTTAGAAGCGGCAGGAGGGAGACCAGCGCTTCCGGCCCAAGACCGCCGCCCTCCCCCTTGGTAAGATCGCCGAGCAGTTTATGCAATGGATTGGCATTGGCGCCAGGCGCGGGGCTCGCCTGCGCGGCACGCTGCTGACCGTGGCCGAGGATCGATACCAGGCAGATCAACGACAAAACGGGTATGAGAGACTCGTAGCCCGCGCCGTCGTTAACGGCCGCGTCGATCATCCGCGCCACTGATTGCAGCAGAGAGCCGGGCCTTTCTACCGGTTCGTTGGCCATAAAAACTCCTCCTTAAAACAACCCGGGAATGCTCGGCAGGTTAAGGTCGCCGGCTAACTTGCCCATCGCGGCTTGATGCATCTCCCGGGACTTGGCCAAAGCGCTGTTGATCGTGGCCACAAGTAAATCCTGAAGTAAAACGGTGTTATCGGCTTCCAGATATTTTCCGTTAAGTTCGATGGCCAAAATCGTCTGTTGGCCGTTAACCACCACCTTGACCACATCACCGCTCGATACTTCGATCCGTTCGGACTTGAGCTGTTCCTCCGCCTGGCTGACATTTTGCTGAACCTTTTTCACCATTTCCATGACATTGCCAAACTGCTCCCACACCATCTTT
Organism: Selenomonadales bacterium 4137-cl; assembly: GCA_032334055.1. Lineage (NCBI taxonomy): Bacteria > Bacillati > Bacillota > Negativicutes > Acetonemataceae > Anaeroselena > Anaeroselena agilis. The sequence continues at coordinate 1,346,016 of JAUOZS010000001.1, forward strand.
CACCTCCACAAAACTCTAACCTAGCTTATGCGTTGTCCGCCGTCATGTGTGTGTCCACGAAATTTGCGGGACCGTTCGCCTGCGCCCGACATATATTAAACTAGAAAAAAACGCTGCGGGAGGAGTAAACAATGCGCGGCCAGCGAAAAGATAAACGAAACAGGACGGTTCAGCCTCCGCGGGACGTCGAGGGAGACGACGCGGTGAAACTGGCAAAGCCGGTTTCAAAAAACAAACCCTTGAGAATGCTCAAAAGGATCGTCAGCAATCCCGACTTCGGCTATCAGTGCATGGTTGTGCTGCTGGGGCTTACCCAGAACAATGTTTCCATGGACCGGCGCATCGACACAATGTCCTCATCGATCGAGACTCTCCGCAACATAACCGGAGTACTCACCAACGCCACCCAATCCCTCAAAACGGCGGCGGAGGCGCCCAGGCAGATCAGGCGCCTGGTAAAACCGGGAGACGGCTAAATCGACACATGGGTAACACTTTCGAATTCAAATCCATATATTGAAGTAGAAGGGCGGCCGGTACCTGAAGGTACTGAACCCACTTCCCTGGCGCCGCCCTTAATAACGACATGCTAAGGGGGAAAGAACGAATGGCTAGAGGCTTTTGCGGTGGCGGCAACAGTACATTTGTTGTGATTATTATCATCATCATCCTGCTCCTGTTCTTCTTCGATGACGAAAGCGTCAGCATCTGAACCATACTTACCGGCCCAGGAACACGCGCCAGCGTGTTCCTATTATTTTGCCGCTGCGGTAACCGCCATTAGGCGAAATCCATATACTAAACTGAAGGGACCACAGTAATAGACCTGACCCGATAACTAGGAGGGAGGATTGATCATGGGTCGTAACTTTGGATGCTGCGGCGGCGGCAGCGGGTCGATTGTGATCATAATCATCATAATCATCCTGCTCCTGTTGTTCTTGGAGGATGATGTAACCACCATCTAGCCTAAATATTTCCCCATAAAGGAACACGCGGGTCAGCGTGTTCCTAAATTTTCTCGGCAGGGTTACCGATGAACAGCAAACGCCATATATTAGACTAAAAGAGGTTCCATATTAACCTGACAGTAGACGAGGAAGGAGGAGTTTGAATGGGTCGCGGATTTTTCGGCGGCTGCGGCGGTGGCAGTGGAGTCGTGGTGATCATCATCATAATCATCCTGCTCCTGTTCTTCTTAGAGGATGACTTCAGCAACACCATCTAACAACATACTTACCACAGGAACACGCCGGCGCGTGTTCCTATCGTTTGGCTCTTTCAGGAGGAATGCAGCCGGGTTTTAATAATCTATATGCTGCCGTCGGCAAAAAAAACACGCGCGATGTGCGCGTGTTTTTGCTTTAATTCTTATGCCGCAGCTCCGGTTTCACCGGTGCGGCGGGCTGGACGGGCGGAGCGGGGACGGCGGGTTTGTTGGCGGCGGGCGGCGGGGGCAGAGTCCGTCCGCCGTCCGCCGGAGCGGGTTTATCTTCGCTTATATTTTCCGGAGCCGGTTTCCTGGGTTTAGGTTGCGTGCCTTCGATAAATATTTCGCTTTGGGCATCTTTGTTCTTCGGATCGGCCAGGCTGCCATCCTTGGGGGAGACGGATGCAGACACGATCCCGCTTGGCCGCGCGAAATCGCTCACCGGTTTTTTTTCAAGAGCGGCCATCATAAAGTCATGCCATATCGTCGCGGGAATATCGCCACCGGTAACGCCGTTCAAATACTCCGGAGTATCGAAGCCCATCCAGACGGCCGCGACGATGTCCGGGGTGAAACCGACAAACCAGGCATCCTTGTAATCGCTCGTCGTTCCGGTTTTGCCAGCCGCCGGCCTGCCGATATTGGCGCCTCCGCCTGTGCCGCGGGTAATGACGCCTCGCATCATATCGGTCAAAAGATAGGCGCTCCGTTCATTAACGACCGCCTTCGCCTGCGGGCGATGCTGGTCCAGTACTCGGCCGGCCCTGTCCACCACCCTGAGAATGGCCGTCGGTTCGACCCTCACCCCGCCGTTGGCCAGTACGCCGTATGCGCTGGCGAGTTCCAGAGGAGTGACGCCCCGTGTCAGGCCGCCGAGAGCCATCGCCAGGTTTACATCGTTTACCGGCCCGCGGGTAACCAACGTAGTAATCCCCATTTGCTGGGCATAATAGAGCGGTTTTTCGGGTCCCACCTGGTGGGCGAGTTTAACCGCGACTACGTTGAGTGAATTTTCGAGCGCCGTGCGCAACGTTACCCGGCCACGGAACCTATGGTCGTAATTGGTCGGCGAATAATTGCCGAATGTTACCGGTTTGTCCTCGACAATGGTCGCCGGCGTCATTCCGCTCTCGATTGCGGCCAGGTAAACGAACGGCTTGAAAGCCGATCCTGGCTGGCGTTCGGCCAACACAGCGCGGTTAAACTGATCGGTGCCGCGGCCTCCCACCATCGCCTTGATCTGACCGTTACGCGGATCGATGGCTACAAGAGCGCCCTGCGGCTCTTTGTTGCCTTTGGCGTCGGTGCGGTAGGTCGGCAGTTTGCCCATCGCCTTTTCCGCCGCCTGCTGCATACTAAGATCGAGGGAAGTATAAACCTTCAGGCCGTCCTTGTATACGGCATCAGCGCCGTACTTATCGATAAGCAACTGTGTGACGTAATCGACGAAATACGATGCCTGGCCGCCGCTGCCGGGGGATCGCGACGCGAGTTTAAGTTCAGCCGACTTGGCCTTGTTTGCCGTATCGCGGGAAACGTAATTGTATTTTACCATCTGATCGAGAACGACGCTTTGTCGCTCTTTCGCCGCCTTGAGATTGTTGAGCGGCGAATAATAGTTCGGGCTCTTGGGAATGCCGGCAAGCAAAGCGCATTCAGCCAAATTGAGATTTTCCACATTCTTGCCGAAATAAACCCAGGCCGCTGCCTGGACCCCGTAGGCTCCCTGGCCGAAATAAATCTGATTCAGGTACAGTTCGAGAATCTCCGCCTTGGTATACTGGCGTTCGATCTGAACCGCCAGCACAGCTTCCTGAATCTTGCGTTTAAGAGTCTGTTCCTGGGAGAGCAGGGCGTTTCTCGCCAACTGCTGGGTAATCGTGCTGCCGCCTTCCGAAACCCCGCCGCCGACGATATTGGCGAAAACTGCCCTGAGGATGGCCCGGGGGTCTACGCCGATATGCTGGTAAAAGCGGGCGTCCTCGGTGGCGACGAAGGCGTTCTGCAAGTCTTTGGGCATCTTGCTCAACGGAACGGGGAGCCGGTTTTCCACCGAATGAATAGTGGTGATAAGCCGGCCATTGATATCGAATATCTGGGAAGAGGCGGCCGGGCGGATCTCGCCGTTGAGGCTGGGCATTGTATGGATGCTTGCTGTCAGGAACCCGAGGCCGGCGCCGGTGATCATAACGATAAAAACAATAATTGCAATGGCGGCGACGGTCAGCCACCGGCCCGTGGAGCGGCGGCTATTTCCTGCTTTATGGCTGGAGTCGGTGCTCATGGAGACCTCCTTATCCGGCGATTTCCTAACTATTATACCATAACGGCGCGATCAGTCCAGTCCCGGCTAATTTGCAATTTCGCCGCATATATGCTATAATGCGCCTTGAAGAATCCCAAAATAAGGCAAAATGACGTTTAATCCAATTTATTTTAATTACACGCGAAGCCGGGGAAATCCTGCGCGACAGCGCACGAAAAGCTTGACAATCACTGCCTTGGCGCATGTTCCAGTTAATCCGACGGAGGGATGACAACCAGATGTCAGTTTACGAAGTGCTCAGCGAACGCGGCTTTATCCAGCAAGTCACCCACGAAGAAGAAGTTCGTGAACTGCTTGCCAAGGAAAAGATCACCTTTTACATCGGCTTCGATCCGACCGCCGACAGCCTGCATGTCGGCCATTTTCTCGGCATGATGGTGATGGCGCATATGCAAAGGGCCGGACATCGCCCCATTTGCCTAATCGGCGGCGGTACCACCATGGTCGGCGATCCCAGCGGCAAAACCGACATGCGCAAAATGATGACCAGGGAAGAAATCGATGCCAATGGCGAACTGTTCAAGAAACAAATGCAGCGCTTCCTCGATTTTTCCAACGACCGGGCTCTCATGATCAACAATGCCGACTGGCTGCTTAAGCTCAACTATGTCAAGTTTCTGCGCGACATCGGCGTCCATTTCTCGGTCAACCGCATGCTCACCGCCGAATGCTACCGCAACCGCCTGGAAAAGGGCCTGACCTTCCTCGAATTCAACTACATGCTGATGCAGGCGTACGACTTCCTCGAACTAAACCGCCAGACCGGCTGCGTTATGCAGATGGGCGGCGACGACCAGTGGTCCAACATCCTCGCCGGCGCCGACCTCATCCGCCGCAAGGAAGGGAAACCTGCCTATGGCCTTACCTTTACCCTCTTAACTACCAGCGACGGCCGGAAAATGGGCAAAACCGAAAAAGGGGCCCTCTGGCTCGACCCTGAGAAAACTCCGCCGTACGACTTCTATCAGTATTGGCGCAACATCGACGACGCCGACGTTGGCAAATGCCTGGCCCTGTTAACCTTCCTCCCCATGGACGAAGTGCGCCGCCTGGGGGCGCTAAGGGACAGCGAAATCAACATCGCCAAAAAAACCCTTGCATATGAGGTTACCAAATTAATCCACGGCCAGGACGAGGCCGACAAAGCCAGGCAGGCGGCCGAAGCGCTCTTTGCCGGCGGCGGGTCGCTGGACAACGTGCCTACAACCGTCCTGTCTCCAGCCGACATAAGCAACAAGCGGCTGATCGAAATCCTGCCCGTCACCGGCCTCGCCGCATCGTTGGGCGAAGGGCGGCGGCTGATTGCCGGCGGCGGACTGTATATCGGCGAGGAGAAAGTCGAAGACCCCAACATGATCCTCGACCTTGCCGCCTTCAAGGACAATAGCCTGCTGCTGCGTAAGGGCAAGAAGACCTATCACAGGATAATCATACAATGACGGACCGCAAGGTCCGTTTTCTTTTGCTCCGCCGGGGCAGGAATTGCCGTCGGTAACGGGGAAAAATAATTAATCAGCATACATGCCAACAGGGGTGTTTTCATGGACGAAATACGCTTCTTGGACGCCGGTGAGCAAGGCCTGGTGGTCGAATTCGGCGCCCGCATCGATCCCGGCATCAACCGCCGCGTCCACAACGCGGCGACGCTCATCGCCGCCGCTCGCATACCCGGCATCCTGGAAGTGGTGCCAACCTACCGATCGCTGCTCATCTATTTCGACCCGCTGGCGATCTCCCGCCGGCAGCTTGCCGAAAGTGTCCGCCTGTTGCTTGAGGACACAGGCGGCGAAGCGCAGACCGTGACCGCCAGGGTGGTCGAGATTCCCGTCGCCTACGGCGGCGAACACGGCCCCGACCTGGCGTTCGTCGCCAGCCACACGGGCCTTTCGCCCGAAGAAGTCGTCGCTATCCACACTTCCGTGCCTTACCTCGTCTACATGCTCGGCTTTACTCCCGGATTTCCGTATTTGGGAGGGATGTCGGAACGCATCGCCGCCCCGCGCCTTGAGCAGCCACGCACGGCCATCCCCGGCGGCTCGGTGGGTATTGCCGGAACGCAGACGGGTATCTATCCCGTCGCAAGCCCCGGCGGCTGGCGGATTATCGGCCGCACTCCCGTAAAATTATTCGCTCCGGGAGCCGCGGACCCATTCCTTTTTGCCGCAGGCGACTACCTCCAGTTCAAAGCCGTCTCCGCCGCCGACTACGCCGCCATTGCCGAGCAAGTCGCGTCCGGCGTCTACGAGCCGGTTGTACGGAGCGCTACTGATAAAGGTGGTGACGCCCGATGATCACCATTGTTTCCGCCGGCTTGTTCACCACCGTGCAAGATGCCGGTCGCTGGGGCTTTCAGGCTTACGGCGTACCGGTCGCCGGCGCAATGGACCGCTATGCCTATAACCTGGCCAACATTCTCGCCGGCAATCCTCCGGGAACGGCGTGCCTCGAAATGACCGTCACCGGCGACACGATAAGGTTCGAAACCGACGCCTACATCGCGATCTGCGGCGCCGACATGCAGCCGGCGCTCGACGGTAAAGCGGCGGCCACATGGTCGGCCTTCCCGGTGACCGCAGGCAGCACCCTTTCCTGTGGCTATGCAGTCCGCGGTTGCCGTACCTACCTGGCTGTACGCGGCGGTATCGACGTTCCGGTCGTGCTGGGCAGCAGGTCCACCTATACCAGGGCTGCGATCGGCGGCTTGGAAGGCCGGAAACTCAAGGTCGGCGACAAGCTCGCCATCGGCAATAGCGGCCCGAGCGACTCCCGGCCCTTACACTTGCCTGGCGAGTATAAACCCGCTGCCGTCTCAGGCGAAATAACCCTGCGCGTACTACCTGGCCCCCAACAGGACCATTTCACCATGGCGGGGATCGAGACCTTGTTCTCTTCCCCCTACACCATCACCGACGAAGCCGATCGCATGGGTTGCCGCCTGGAAGGCCTGAAGATAGAGCATGCTGATAAGGCCGACATTGTTTCCGACGCCTTGCCTCAGGGCGCGATCCAGGTGCCGGGGCACGGTATGCCCATAATCATGATGGCCGACCGGCAGACAACCGGCGGTTACACGAAAATAGGCACCGTTATCGGCCCTGATCTGGCGCTGCTTGCCCAGGCCAAACCCGGAGACACCGTCCGCCTTAAGCGATGCTCGGACGAGGAAGCGGTCGCTGTCCTCAGGAAGGAACGGGAATTATACGAGGCGGCAAGCGCCTGGCGCGCCTCCGCGCTGAGCAGGGAGCAGGGACCCGTCCGCCGCTTCACCATGACCGTCAACGGTCAAAGCTATGACATAGAAGTACGGGAGGTATAACACATGACAAGAATTGACCTCAACTGCGACATGGGGGAAAGCTACGGCGTTTACACCCTGGGATTCGACCAGGATGCCATGCCTCACGTCACCTCCATCAACGTGGCCTGCGGATTTCACGCCTCGGACCCGGTCAATATGATGAAAACCGTAAAACTTGCCAAGAAATACGGCGTCGCCGTCGGCGCCCACCCCTCCTTTCCCGACCTGGTGGGCTTCGGACGCCGGGTAATGGCCGCTTCGCTGGAAGAAATCAAAGCCGACGTCACTTATCAGATCGGGGCGTTATGGGCGTTTTGCCTTGCCGAAGGCGTCAAAATGCAGCATGTCAAAGTGCACGGCGCCTTGTACAACGTCGCCGAAAAAGACCTGTCCGTAGCGACGGCCATAGCCGAAGCCATCAAGGCCGTCGACCCCGACCTTTACATGCTTTGCCTCGCAAACTCGTCCATGGTTACCGGCGCCAAAAACGCCGGCGTCAAATATGTCGAAGAAGCTTTCGCCGACCGGGCTTACACCGCCCAGGGCAACCTCGTGTCGAGGAAACAGGAGGGCGCGGTCATCCATGACGTAGACGCAGTGGCCGAGAGGGTCCTGTCGATGGTTAAAACCGGCTCGGTGACTGCCATCGACGGCGCGAAAGTCCCTATCAACGCTCAGACCATCTGCGTTCACGGCGACACCCCCGGCGCCGTGGCGATGATAAAGAGAATCCGGGAGAAGCTTGATCATGCCGGAGTAACGGTCAAAGCCTTCGGCCAATAAGCCCAAACAAAAAAAGCCGCCTCGGCTTTTTTTGTTTGGGCCGCAAACTGCGGCCTATGTTGCCCGGCCCGGTCAGCGGCCCCTGGAGCTGGCGTCCACCGCTTCTTTATCAGTGGCTTCGTCAGCCACCGGCGCCATCTGCGACTCGGCCATGGCAATAAGCTCCTTCACCATCTGGCCGCCGATACGGCCGCCCACCTTGCCGCCAATCTTGCCGACCTCGCCGGTCGTCATATTCTCCCAGCCCTCAGCATCGATCTTGTCTTTAAGACCGAGAGCCTCGGCCGCTTCCCACTTTTTTTTGTCGAGCGCAGCCTCGTAATTGCCGGCGGAAATCTCCGTGTCCATATTACGGCCAAGCGTTTCGTTGGCCACCTCCATTTTGAGCTTATCCAGTTCCTGTTTGGCTTTCGGCTCCAGAATCTCGTCCCTGCCGGTCACAAAAGCACCTCCTCTGTCGCTTATCGATAATAGTATTTCCGTCTCAGGACAAGAAAAACTGCCATATTTTTGGCGTCACAGACACACAAGGCTTGTCAGCCGAGTATATATAGTAAGCGACATTATTCCGGGAGGGGAGAACGATGCGGTTCTCCGTGCGGGAACGACGACGGCTGCCGGGCGTGGCGGTGGCGATCACCACCTTGCTTATGCTTGTCGTCTCATTATTCTGGACCGTCGAAACCCACCTCAAGCCAACCCTCATGGCTATTGCCGAGGCCAAGGCCATCCAGGTCGCCACCCAAACGATAAACAATGTTGTCAACGAAAAAGTCAGCCAACACATCGACCCGCAGACTTTAGTTAACATAAAGCTTGACAGCCGCGGCCGGGTTGTCTTCATCCAGCCCAACACAATGGAGTTCAACCGACTGGCCGCAGATACGACCATCAAGGTACAGGAGGCACTCAAGCAGATAACCGATGAGAAGGTGTACATTCCGGTGGGTCAGGTGCTGGGCAGTCAACTGCTCGCAAGCTGGGGACCGCCCATCGTCGTGACCATCATCCCTATCGGCACCGTCCAGGTAAAAGTCGTCGACAAATTCGAGCAGGCCGGGATCAACCAGACCCGCCACATGGTTTACCTGTTCGCCACCACCCATGTTCGCATCGTCGTGCCGCTGGTCAGTTCCACCGTAAGCGTCAACACCCAGGTTCCGATCGCCGAATACGTAGTAGTCGGCGAAGTGCCCAGCACCTACGTCCAGTTTCCCTTCCCGCTTCCGAGTGAAGCCAACGGCAGCCCCTGAAGACGCGAGAATGCCAACGCCCGCCATCCGGTGGGCGTTTTTACCTTTTTTTTAAAAAAAAGGGCGAAATTTGCAGGAAAAACGAGCTATTTCAAGAATATTATGTTAAATGTATATTTGCCTGGGAATACGACGCGCCCCAGGCATCGATTTTGCGATTTTATTTTGAGGAGTGGTCATATGGCCATTATGGGAAAACAAACCGACGGGGGCATGGACATGAAAAAGAAGCTGATGCTGCTTTTCGTACTGATTGCCGCCATCCCGTTAGTGCTCTCAGCCATGGTATCCTCCTACTTCAGCAACCAGGCTCTGGTTCACGGCGTCTATAACCACAACCAGTTGGTGGCAACCACGCTGTCGAAGGAAATCGACGCGATGCTCGAAGCTAAAATAAAAGTGCTTGCCATAGCCGCCAACAGCCCTGAGATCATCTCGATGGACATCGCCCGACAACTGCCGGCCATGCGCAAGATCGCCGATCAGTACCAAGACATGACGGGGCTTATCGTCGCCCTTCCCAGCGGCGTCCAGACGGTGCGTACCGTAGGAAAGCTGGGCAACATTTCCGACCGGGCCTACTTCAAAGAACTGATGAAGGGTGGAGTCGCCGCCGTAGTCTCCGATGTGCTCATCGCCAAAGGCACAGGCAAGGCCTCCGTCATTCTCGCCGTTCCCATTTTCGACAGCGGCAAGAAGACTACCCTGGGCGTCCTGCTTGGCGTCGTCGACCTCGACCACCTCAGCAACTACATCATGCAAACCACGATCGGCGCCACCGGTTATGCCTTCATCGTCGACCATAAAGGCATCATTGTCGCCCACCCGAACCAGAAGCTCGTCAAAGAAATGGCCGATCTCAGCGCCCTGGAGCCTGTCAAAGCCGCTCTCTCCGGACAGGCAGGGGTTTCGACCTACGAATATGAAGGCGCAAAAAAACTGGCCGGCTATAGCTTCGTGCCGAAGGCCAAATGGGGCGTGATCGCCCAACAGCCTCTGGATGAAGCCATGGCTGGCGTCGTCAAAATTCGCAACACCGGAATAGCCTTTACCCTCGGCGGCATCCTGTTGGCTGCGCTTGCCGGACTATTCGCCGCCGGTTTCCTGACCAGGCCGATAAGAGAAATGGTCGCCGCGACTGACCGCCTCGCCGCCGGCGACCTGACCGTAAAAGTCAACGTCACGGCCCGCGACGAACTCGGGCAACTTGCCCAAGCCTTCAATACCATGGTCGACAACCTTCAAAACCTGATTCGCGGAGTAATGAACACCGCCGATCAGGTGGCCGCCTCGGCCCAGGAGCTTTCCGCCACCTCGGTGCAAGCTGAGCGCGCAATCAACCAGATAGCTGCCTCTGTAACCGACTTCGCACAGGGAGCCCACAACCAGACCGAAGAAATTGAGAAAACCTTGCACACTGCCGACCAACTTACGGGAGCCTCCCGGGCCGTGGCGGAAAAAGCCCGCACAGCCTCGGAACTGTCGGGAGAAATGGCCAGCGCGGCCACAACGGGCGGCGGAGCGGCACAGACTGCAGTCGACAAAATGATCGAAATAAAAGAAGTTACCACCGCCACCGGCGAAGTAGTAACCGGCCTCGGCGAAAAGAGCCAGCAAATCGGCCAGATTCTCGACGTCATCAGTGAAATTGCCGGCCAGACCAACCTTCTCGCCCTCAACGCCGCCATCGAAGCGGCGCGGGCCGGCGAGCAGGGACGCGGCTTCGCCGTCGTCGCCGAGGAAGTCCGCAAACTCGCGGAACAGTCCCAGGAAGCGGCTCAGCAAATCGCCCTGATAGTGCGTGAAATACAGGTCCAGACCGATCAGGCCATCGGAGCCATGAACAGCGGCAACGCCAAGGTCAACGAAGGGGTAGGGGTAGTGCAGACCGCCGGCGAAGCCCTCCAGAACATCCTTGGCAAAGTGACCGGTAGCGTCGACATGATCGAAGCGATCAGCACCGCCGCCAAAGAGCAGGCCGAAGGCATGCAGGCCATGGTACAGGGAACCGAACAGGTAGCCGTCATCGCTCGCCAGTCCAGTGCCAACGCCGAGACGACCGCCGCGGCCACCGAAGAAATAACCGCCTCTATGGAGGAAATAGCCGGGGCCGCCAATTCCCTTGCCACCCTAGCGGGTGAGCTGCAAGCGCTAGTCACCAGATTCCGAATCTAAGACAGCAGACTGCGAGAGCCGGAAAGTCCTTCCGGCTCTATTTGTTGCGAAAAAACATTGTCACCACCGTGCTTTTGGAGTAGAATAAATAGTAGAAAAACAAAGTGAAATATTTCACAATTGCTAGGAGACGCCATGACCAAAATCGCGATATGTATCGGCAGCGCCTGCCACTTGCGGGGAGCCCACGGTGTCCTGGGCGCATTCAGTGCGCTCCTTGAAAAATACCGACTATCCGCCGAAATAGATCTTGAGGGCAATTTTTGCCAGGGGCGCTGTACCGAGGGCGTGGTCATAAAAATCGACGGTGAAATCATCACACATGTCTCACAGGAGAATGTTTTCGCCATTTTCCAGGAAAAAGTGCTAAAAGAGGGAAAGCAATGAAAACGATCACAACGCAAAAAGCCAATTGCCGCGATTGCCACCGCTGCATGCGTTCGTGTCCCGTTAAAGCTGTCGGTATCGTCGACGGACAGGCCCGCCTCATCGACGAAAAGTGCGTGCAGTGCGGGCGCTGTGTCGTAGAATGCCCGCAGGGCGCCAAGCAGGTTGCCAGCCATGTGGCGGCCGTCAAAGACGCGATCCTGGCCGGCCGCTTTGTCGTCATAAGCCTTGCGCCGTCCTTTGTCGCCGCCTTTCCTGAATACACCCTGCCGCAACTGACGGCAAAGCTGGGCGGTCTCGGCATCAGCCTTGTCGAAGAAACGGCGGTAGGCGCCGAAGAAGTTTCGCGGTTTTACAGCAACTTGCTCACGACCGCGGATAAACCGATCATTTCCGCCTGCTGCCCGGTCGTCGTCAACGTCGTGACCAAATACTACCCCGACCTCATCGGCAACCTGGCGCCGGTCGATTCGCCGATGCTCGTCCACGCCAAAATGCTCAAACAGCGCCTCGGCGACGACGCCTACGTAGTCTTTGCCGGCCCCTGCATCGCCAAACTGGCCGAGAGCCGGGACCCCGAGAGCCTGGTCGACGCCGCCATCACCTTCCGCCAGCTCCGCGAATGGCTGGCCGAAGAGAATAAATGCGACCTCGTCCCCCCGGCAACGTCGGTAGCGGCGCCCGGGCCGGTGCGTTACTATCCCATCGCCGGCGGCATCCTGAAATCCTTTGTCCGCAGCGAATCCACCGCTACCGACATCATCGCCATCGACGGCCTCGAAAACTGTCTGGAAGTCCTGGCCGCCCTGCGCAAAGGCGAGATAGCCCCCCGCTTTATCGAGGCGCTCGCCTGTTCCGGCGGCTGCATCAACGGGCCGGCCAGCGGCTGCGCCGACTCCGTGCCCGCCAAAAGGCTCAAGGTGGCCGAATTCGCCGTCGCAGGTTCCGCCCGCCACCATAAAAGCCCCCCCGGTCTCGACTTTTCCCGCCGCCACACCCTGGCGCCCGTCCGGGAATACATGCCCCCTGAAAGCCGCATTCGTGAAGTCCTGCGACAAACCGGCAAATACAGCAAAGAGGACGAAAAGAACTGCGGGGCGTGCGGCTTCAACTCCTGCCGCGACAAAGCCATCGCCGTATGCCAGGGACTCACCGAAATCGATACCTGTGTTCCCTATATGCGGTCGAAGGCCGAATCGCTGGCCAACTTCATCGTCCAGCATTCCCTCAACGCCATCATTGTCATCGACAGTAAAATGATCGTTCAGGAATTCAACCCGGCGGCGGAAAAGATGCTCAACCGCCAACAGGAACTCATCAAGGGCGGCAAACTGGGCGAAGTGCTCGATTGCCGCGAAATCAGCGCGGCGATCGTCAGAGGGGAAAAACTAACCGACCGGCGGGTGAACATCGCCGGCGGCACGATCGTCAACGAGACGATCATCCCCGTGCCGGAGCACGACCTGGTCATAGTAGTCCTCACCGATATCACCGCCCAGGAAAAGAACGCCCGCGAACTCGAACAGATGAAACTGCAAACAGTCGAAAAAGCCACGGAAATTATCAACAAGCAAATGCACGTGGCCCAGGAAATCGCCGGGCTACTGGGCGAAACCACGGCCGAAACCAAGGCTGCCCTGCTTGAACTCGTAAGCCTGCTGAAAGCGAAGGGCAAAAACTGATGAACCGGCTATACCCGGAAATCGCCGTCGCCCAGATTTCCAAAGCCGGCGAGGAACTCTGCGGCGACAAAGTGGAAGTTGCCCGCACCGAAGCAGCCACCACCGTCGTCATCTCCGACGGACTGGGCAGCGGCGTCAAGGCCAACATCCTCGCCACCCTCACCACGAAAATCGCCTCCTCGCTGCTCAAAAGGAATGTCCCCATCACCGAAGTAGTTCCCACCATAACCGAAACGTTGCCCGTCTGCCGGGAGAGAAAAATCGCCTACTCAACCCTCCAGATTATCAAACTTCTGCCGGACTGCATGGCGACAGTAGTCGAATTCGACAGCCCGACCACCTTCCTCTTCAGGGGCGGACAAGTCGTGCCCTTTCCCACCGAAGCCAGAAACATCGGCGGCAAAGCCATTCGTGAAGGCAGGCTGCTCCTCGGCGAAGGCGACATCATCGTCGCTGTCAGTGACGGCGTAATCCACGCCGGCATCGGCGGCCTCCTCAAGCTTGGCTGGGACTGGCCGGGGATCTCCGCCGAACTGGCTGCGCACTGTTCACCGTCTGACGACGCCGAACAAATCGCCGAACACATTCTCGGCTGCTGCAACGGCTATTATCTCGGACAGCCGGGCGACGACTCAACCGTCGTCGTAATCAAGCTGCGCCGTCCCCGCAACCTGACCCTCTTCACCGGGCCGCCCGCCAACCGCGATATGGATGAACAAGTCGTAAAAAGGCTTATGGGCGGCGAGGGAAAAAAAGTCATCGCCGGCGGCACCACCGCCAACATCGTAAGCCGTGTTCTCGGGCTCCCCGTGACCGTCGATCTCGACTACCAGGACCCCGAGATTCCCCCCATCGCCAAAATCGGCAACCTCGATCTGGTTACCGAAGGAGTGCTCACCCTCACCGCCGCCATCGGCCGCCTCCACGACATCCGCAAACTGCGCGCCTCTACCCGCCGTGACGGCGCCACCCTGCTGGCCCGCCTGCTGTACGAGGCCGACCGGATCGACATATTGGCGGGGACCGCGGTCAACCCGGCCCATCAAAACCCCAATTTCCCCGCCCAGATAAACATCAAAGCCCAAGTTCTCGCCAACCTGCGCAACGCCCTGGAAGACCTCGGCAAACGCGTTACGGTGGAATGGGTGTAAACAAGGAGGAGAACGTGTCGACCCTGCGCATTGAAGTTTGCCTGGGAACCTCGTGTCATCTCATGGGCGCCCAGGATATAATCGACGCCATCGAGAATTTGCCGCCCGATAAAAGGAGCAAGATCGACCTGCGCGGCGTCACCTGCCTAAAGACCTGCCGCAAAGGCCCCAACGCAAGAGTCAACGGAATCATTCTGTCCGAAATCACCCCCGAACGAATCCTGACAGTAATCGAAGATAACTTGGCCTAAAACAGGAGGAACAAATGCAAGTCAGCGAAGTAACCAAAATCCGCCGGAAAGTGCTGGCCGAAGTAAGCCGTATGGCACTGGAAGGGGATTTGGTGGAAAATATAGCCGATATTCTGAGCACCGTAGTTTCCGAGGACGGCCCCCGCTACCGCTGCTGCGTCCATAAAGAACGAGCCGTACTCAAAGACCGTATCAACATGGCCCTCAGCCAGCCGATCGGCACACCGCTGACAGAGGCGGCCGGGCGGGCGCTGGCCGGCGAACGCGCCGACCTGCCGGCGGTCAATCTGTTGCCCGAAGCGTGCGACCGCTGCCCCATCGACAAATTCCTAGTCACTGACGCCTGTCGCAATTGCCTGGCCCACAACTGCATCGCCAGTTGCCCGAAAAAAGCCATCATGGTGGTTCAAAACCGCGCCTATATCGACAAAACCGCCTGCATCGAATGCGGCATGTGCAAGCGTTCCTGCGCCTACGGCGCCATCATCGAAATCAGTCGGCCCTGCGAACGGGCCTGCGACCTGAAAGCCATCGTCGCCGGCAGCGACCGGCGGGCGGTAATTGATTACGACAAATGCGTGCAGTGCGGCGCCTGCAAAGTCGCCTGCCCCTTCGGCGCCATCAGCGAACGCTCGGATATCGTCCAACTCATCCAGCGGATCAAAGCCGGTCATAGCGTATACGCCCTTCTTGCCCCGGCCTTCATCGGCCAGTTCGGCCCGAAGGTCAGGCCCGAGCAGATCGTCGGCGCCATCGGCCGGCTCGGCTTCCACAGCGTGCGGGAAGTGGCCCTGGGCGCCGATGCGGTCGCGCTTGCCGAAGCGGGTGAATTTGCTCGCGCCGTTCCCGCCGAACAACCCTACCTGACAACCTCCTGCTGCCCCGCCTTCGTCGCCATGGTGGAAAAGCACCTGCCTGACGCCGGCGAACGGGTCTCGACAACCGTTTCGCCCATGGTCGCGGCGGCTAAAACGGTAAAAGAGGAAGATCCGTCGGCAACGGTAGTATTCATCGGCCCGTGTGTCGCCAAGAAAGCGGAAGCCCGGCGTTACCCCGACCTCATCGACTTTGTCCTCACCTTCGAAGAACTGGCCGCCATGTTCGTCGGCGCAGGCCTCAACGTCGCCGAAATCGAAGCCGGCGCGCACATCAGCGTAGCCTCGCGCGACGGTATCGGCTTCGCCCGGGCGGGCGGCGTCACCCAGGCTGTTTGCGACACCGTCGCAAAGCTGGCGCCGGGCGCCGAACTTAAACCCCAGCGGGCCGAAGGGCTTGCCGACTGCCTCGACATGCTCTCTAAAATGCAACGGGGCTCCCTTGATGCCAACTTCCTCGAAGCCATGGCCTGCACGGGCGGCTGCGTCGGCGGACCCGGCACCATGGCCGACCCGCGCCTCACCGCCAAGCTCTTAGAACTCTATGCCGCCGCCGCCCAGGTCGCCGCCGCCCCTGACAACCCAGCCGCAAAGGCGGAAAACGATCTTCACCGCCGCAAAAATAGCGCCGGCTGAAACAAGATTGGCCCGCCGCTCTTCTCAAAGCGGCCCTCTTATGCTAAAATATAGCCTGACTTAACTAAGTGAGAGGGGAACGGTATGTCAGGACACTCCAAATGGGCTAATATAAAACACCGTAAAGGCAAAATGGACGCCATCCGCGGTAAGATAACCACCAAAATCAGCCGCGAGATAACCGTCGCCGCCCGGGCGGGAGGCGCCGACCCGGCCGGAAACATGAGGCTGAAGCTCGCCCTTCAAAAAGCCAAGGAAAACAACGTACCCAAGGATAACATTCAGCGGGCCATTCAAAAGGGCATCGGCAACCTTGACGGCGGCAATTACGAGGAGATAGTATACGAGGGCTACGGCCCCGGCGGTGTTGCCGTACTCCTCGAAATAATGACCGACAATCGCAACCGCACCGCCGCCGACATCCGCCACCTGTTCGCCAAACACGGCGGCAACCTCGGCGAGGCCGGGTGCGTCTCATGGATGTTCGACAAGAAGGGACTCTTTCTTGTCGACAAAGCCGGCGTAAACGAGGAAGACCTGATGCTCATCGCCCTAGAGGCTGGCGCCGATGACATCAAGAGCGACGACGAACAGTATGAAATAACCACCGCCCCGGACGATTGGGAACAAGTCCGTACCGCGTTGGAGGCCGCCAAGGTACAAACCGCCTCCGCCCAGATCACCATGGTTCCCCAGACCACCGTCGAACTTGCCGGCGATGACGCCGTTAAAATGCTCAAACTCATGGACGCCCTCGAAGAACACGACGATGTCCAGGAAGTGTACGCCAACTTCGACATTCCCGATGACATGATGGGTGAAGAATAACAACCAACCTCCCCCTTTGCAGGCGGGAGGTTTTTTATCGAATCCGCATACACCGTCGCCGGCAGGGCGATTTCGTCAAAATATGTATAATTATTCCCTCTTCTGGCAATAATGTAGGCATCACGTTCCAGGGAGGGTTTTTCATGTCGCCCTTACCGCCCAAAGTATTGCGTCGCATCCTGCTGGTCGCGGGTATCTTAGCCGTCGGGGCCGCATTCGCCGCAGCTTACACCAGCGGCCTTCTGCCCGGGCCTGGCAAGGAAGACCGCGTGCGGGACACCGAAGTGGCCAAACAGGACACGAAGATCAAAGTCGCCGCCAATACCGATTTCACACAAAAGATAACCTACCTCAAATGCGGCGACGAAGAGACGTTCCATACCAAGCCGGCCGACAACCTTATCGGTCTCACCGCCGCCCAGATTCAGAAAGTATACGCCGGCTGGACAATGGAGAAATTCGATACCAAAGAAGTCGTGCTGTCGCTAAAAGTCGACAGCTATTGCCGCGAACACGCCAACAACATGTTCATCGGCGTCAAGGACGGGTATGTCGCCGTCTATTCCGGACGACCGGGACCCCGGGCCATCATCCGCGAAGTCACCAAAATCCCTGTTAGAAATCTATCCGCCGACGACATCGAGGAACTCAAGCGCGGAATGGTCGTCAAATCCCGGGAAGAACTACTGCGCACCCTCGAAGGGATGCATGCCCAATAAACTAACATTTGGAACCTAGCGCAGGTCGCGAGCCTGCGCTCTTTTTTTATTTTCTGCTGCCAACCAACGGCGGACTGACGACATTGTATTCATAATACATCTTCATGGCGGCAGGAAAACTGACAAATTTTATAGAAATTATAATTTGTTCTGCAAACAAGAACGGCGTTCGGCAGATGGAAACAAAGTTATCGAGGAGTGTTTATTGATGCCGGGAAAACTTGTCCCTGTCGGGATCTCGGCCCGGCACGTCCATGTATGCCAAGAACATCTGGATGTGCTTTTCGGGGTCGGGCACAAGCTTACGCCCTATAAGGATTTATACCAGATCGGCTACTACGCGGCTGAAGAGACCGTAGACCTGGTAACTGCCAAAGGAACCCTCAAAAAGGTCCGCATCCTGGGTCCGGAACGTAAGACGTCCCAGGTGGAGATTTCACGCAGTGACGCCCTCAAGCTGGGCATATCGGTACCAGTACGCGATTCCGGCGACCTTGACGGTTCCCCGCCCATTACCCTGGTTGGTCCCCGCGGGTCGGTTACCTTGCCGAAGGGGGTCATCGCCGCCTGGCGGCATATCCACATGGACCCGGCGGACGCCGCCGCTTTCGGCGTAAAAGACCGCGCCTATGTAAGGGTCAAATGCCTCAACGCGACCCGCCCGCTTATCTTTGAGAACGTGTTGGTCAGAGTGCTGGAAGGCTGGCTGCTGGAAATGCATCTCGACACCGATGAAGCCAACGCCGCCATGCTGAATAACGGCGACCGCGTGGAAATACTGTAGTTTCCCGCCGTTAGCCCAACAGAACTTTTCGAGGAGTGTAGCAAGCTATGACCGAGAAAATATTGGCGATAAACCCCGGTTCGACCTCGACAAAAATCGCCGTATACGCTGATTGCCGTGAAATCCTCACCGAAAACCTCAGCCACAGCGCCGAAGAGCTGGCCGTTTTCGCCGACATCATGGCCCAGGCGCCTTATCGTTTGGCTAAGATACGAGAAATCCTCAAACATAACGGACTTAGCCTGAGAGACTTCGCCGCCGTCGTCGGCCGCGGCGGCTTGCTCAAGCCTATGCTGAGCGGCACTTACACCGTCAACCAGGCGATGCTCGACGACCTTAAAAACGCCCGTTACGGCGCGCACGCCTCCAACCTCGGCGCGATACTCGCCGACCAGCTGGCCGCCGAGGCGTCCATCCCGGCCTATATCGTCGATCCGGTCGTTGTCGACGAACTCGACGACATCGCCCGGATCACCGGCCGGCCGGAGATTATCAAAAAGAGCGTCTTCCACGCCCTCAACCAGAAGGCCACCGCCAAACGGTTCGCCCAAAGCATCGGCCGGAAGTACGAGGACCTCAACCT
Organism: Selenomonadales bacterium 4137-cl; assembly: GCA_032334055.1. Lineage (NCBI taxonomy): Bacteria > Bacillati > Bacillota > Negativicutes > Acetonemataceae > Anaeroselena > Anaeroselena agilis. The sequence continues at coordinate 1,364,957 of JAUOZS010000001.1, forward strand.
TGTCGTCGCCCACCTCGGCGGCGGCATATCGGTAGGCTGTCACCGCCAGGGGCGGGTGGTCGAGGTCAACAACGCCCTCGACGGCGAAGGGCCTTTTACCCCTGAAAGGGCGGGCACGGTCCAGGCGGGTCAGTTCGTCGAATTCGTGCTGGCGAGCAAGCTCGGAAAAGGCGAAGTATCGAAACTCCTGGCCGGCAAAGGCGGCTTGGTCGCCTGCCTGGGCACCAACGACGCCCGGGAGGTCGAAAAGCGCATCAAATCCGGGGACAAAGAGGCCGAAACCGTCTACAACGCGATGATATACCAGGTAGCCCGCTACATCGCCGCCGCGGCCGTACCGGTATGCGGAAAAGTCGACCATATCATCCTGACCGGCGGCATCGCCTACTCGGATTATCTTACCGCCAAAATCAGGGAGTATGTCGCCTTCATCGCTCCGGTCACCGTCCTGCCGGGCGAGAACGAGCTTCAGGCGCTGGCCGAAGGAGCCCTGCGCGTGCTAAGCGGCGAAGAGCAACCAAGAGAATACCGGTGAAAAACCAGCTCCGCCCATCCCTGTCGTCGCACGGGGGTGGGCTTTTCGTCGTTGTCGCCGCCGGTTCGCATGGAGGAATAAGGTTTCCGCCTGTCGAATATCCGTTTGACGAAGGAGGGCGAGATATGCTCGTTATCGGCATCGACCCAGGAACCGCCATCTGCGGCTGGGGAGTGGTCAGGCAGGAAGGCAGCCGCATCAAGGCTATCGCTTACGGAGCCGCCCAGACCAGCCCCACCCTTGACACCGCCACCCGTCTCGCCGCCGTATTTAACGCCATCGATGCGCTCATCAAGGAGCACCGTCCTGACGTCGTCGGCGTCGAACAGCTCTTCTTCAACAAGAACGTCACCACGGCAATGACCGTCGGCCAAGCGCGCGGCGTCATCCTGCTCGCGGCCGCGCTCAACGGCGTCGCCGTCGCCGAGTGTACTCCCCTGCAGGTCAAGCAAGCCGTCGTCGGCTACGGCAAAGCCACCAAGGAACAAGTAATCTACATGACCCAAAAACTCCTTTGCCTGCCGGCCAAGCCCCATCCCGACGACGTGGCCGACGCCCTGGCGGTGGCTATCTGCACCGCTCACACCAGCACCTTGAGCAAAATGAGGGACAACAAGCGATGATCGGTTATCTGAAAGGCACCGTCACCCATCTGTATAACGAACACTGCTTCCTTGACGTCCAAGGGGTCGGCTACCGCGTATTCATCCCCGCCTCCACCAGGCAGCAACTCGCCGCAGGCTCAGCCGTCACCCTTTTCACCCACCTCAACGTTCGCGAAGACGCTATGCTGTTGTATGGGTTTATCACAACCGACGAATACGAACTTTTCCAGCACCTCATCACGATAACCGGCGTGGGTCCCAAGGTCGCTTTAGGCGTGCTGTCCGCCATCAGTCCAGCCGAATTCCGCGCTGCCGTCAGCCAGAAAAACGCCGCCCTGCTCACCCGCATCCCCGGCATCGGCAAGAAAACGGCCGAGCGCCTAATCCTTGAGCTCAAAGACAAGCTCGGCCTGCCGGAAGGTTTCTCCCCCGTAGCCGGCAAAGCCGGCCTGGCGGCGGAAATTCCTCAGGACGCCCGCCAGGAAGCGGCTCAGGCGCTGGTCGCTTTGGGCTACAGCCAGAGCGAGGTCGGCTCCGTCCTCCAGAGAATAGAAAGCGACGGCCAAAGCGCCGAAGAAATGATAAAGCTAGCCCTCAAAGAGTTCGCCAGGAGGTAGCCCCGTATGGAAGAAGACAGAATCGTCGCCGGCGGCGCACAGGACGCCGACACCTGGCAGTTCAGCCTGCGCCCCAAGAGGCTTAACGAATACATCGGTCAGGACCAGGTCAAACAGAATCTCGCCGTATTCATTCAGGCCGCGGCTTCCCGCGGCGAGGCGCTCGACCACGTTCTGCTCTACGGGCCGCCGGGCCTCGGAAAAACCACCCTCGCCGGCATCATCGCCAACGAACTCGGCGCCGGCTTCAGGGTCACCTCCGGGCCGGCCGTCGAGCGCCCCGGCGACCTTGCCGCCCTGCTTACCAACCTCGCCGACCGGGACGTCCTCTTCATCGACGAGATACACCGGCTGCCGCGCGGCGTCGAGGAAATTCTCTACACCGCGATGGAAGACTACGCCCTTGACATAATCATCGGCAAAGGCCCCAGCGCCCGCTCCATCCGCCTCGACCTGCCCCGGTTCACCCTCGTCGGCGCCACCACCAGGGCCGGGGCGCTCGGCGCGCCGCTCCGCGACCGGTTCGGCGTCGTCTGCCGTCTGGAATACTACGAGCAGCAGCACCTCGAATGCATTATAAAACGGGCCGCGGAAATACTGAACATTGCCGTTGATGACCGAGGCTCCCAGGAGATCGCCCGTCGCTCCCGCGGCACCCCCCGGGTGGCCAACCGTCTCCTCAAAAGGGTGCGAGATTTTGCCCAGGTAGCGGCCGACGGCGTCATCACCCAGGAGGTCGCCGACCAGGCCCTGGCCATGCTCGAGGTCGACAGCCGCGGTCTCGATAAGACCGACCGGCGGCTGCTCACCACCATCATCGCCATGTTCGGCGGCGGACCGGTGGGCGTGGAGACGCTCGCCGCCGCCATCAGCGAAGAAACCGCCACCATTGAGGACGTGTACGAGCCCTTCCTTATGCAGCTCGGCCTTCTGAGCCGCACCCCCCGCGGACGGGTTGTCACCCCCGCGGCTTACGACCATGTCGGCATCGCCTACAAGGGCGATAACGGCGAAAAACAAGCGAAACTCTGGTGAAAAAGATGAAAATGCTGCTCCACCTCTGCTGCGGCCCCTGCGCCGCTTTCCCTGTCCGCCACCTGCGCGAGGCGGGACACGAAATCGTCGGCTACTTCTACAATCCCAATATTCACCCTTATAAGGAGTTTGTCCGCCGTCTCGACACCAGCAAGGAATTTGCCGCCAAGGTCGGCCTTGACCTCGCGGTGGACGCCGCTTACACCCTCGAAGACTACCTTGCCGGAGCGCTGGCCGCCGGCGGCGACCGCTGCCGCGCCTGCTATGAGCTGCGCCTCAGGCAGGCCGCCCGCTACGCGAAAGAAAACGGCTTCGACTGCTTCACCACCACCCTGCTCGTAAGTCCCTACCAGCGCCACGAGACTATCAGGGAAGTCGGCGAAGCCGTCGCGGCCGAGGAAAACGTGCCATTTTGCTACATAGACTTCCGGCCCGGCTGGCCGGAAGGAGTGCGGATAAGCAAGGAACTGGAACTTTACCGCCAACCATATTGCGGCTGCATCTTCAGCGAACGGGACCGCTACTGCAAACCGCGGAAGGAGGAGCGCCAATGCCCGCAGGATTCGACTCCCTCGGAAAAACCCTGATGATCTTTGGCGCCGTCCTCCTCATCGCCGGGGCCGTGCTTCACTTCGGCGGCAAAATACCCTGGCTGGGAAGGCTGCCGGGCGACATCCACGTCGAACGGGAAAACTTCAGCTTCTATTTTCCGATCGTAACGTCAATCCTTCTGAGCATCGTCCTGACCATCGTCATTAATCTGTTCACCCGCCGTTAGGCTAAAGGAGTGTATATGCGCAAAGCAATCCTTATCCTGGGGCTGCTGCTGCTCGCCATGCTGCCCGCAGCCCCCGCCAAGGCCGGACAAGCCTCTCCGCCGACCGTCAGGGTCGGCTTATGGGCCAACCAGACAAGCATCATCCTTTCCGCCGCCGACGGCTTCTCCCTGGCCGACACCGACAGCAAGGAACTCCTGGGCAGTTACCGGGCCAAGGAGAAAGTCATGATAACCTTCGGGGCTTCGGGGATCGCCGTCAACGGACGGCCGGTCGCAGCGCGCGCGCTGACCGCATTTTTGCCGGCGAAATCCGTCGCCGGCATCGAAGTAAACAGGCGCGAGTACAGGGGGACGGTCAGCATCCGACGCACCGCCGGCAAGAACGGCCTGACCGTGGTCAATACCCTGTCGCTGGAGGAATATGTCTACGGCATCATCGCCCGCGAGATATCCCCCGCCTGGCCGGCGGAGGCGGTCAAAGCCCAGGCGGTTGCCGCTCGCACCTACGCTCTCAATAGTCTCGGCAAACACAAGGACGACGGCTATGACGTCTGCGCCACCACCCACTGCCAGGTCTACGGCGGCAAAACCGCCGAGGACGCCCGTGCCACCAAGGCGGTCGACGACACCCGCGGCCTTGTCGTTACCTACAAAGGAGAACCCGTTCCAGCCTACTTCCATGGCAGCGGGGGCGGCTTCACCGAAAACAGCGAAAACGTCTGGGGTGGCTTCCATCCGGCCCTGCGCGGCGTCGCCGACTATGATCAGGGATCGCCTCACTATCGCTGGGAGAAACAAATGAGCCTGAAAGAGGTTGAGACTGCCCTCGAAAGCGCCGGCATCATGGTAGGCAGCCTACAGGCCATCGAATTGTCGCCGCTGACCAAGCCGCCGGTAAGCAGCCGAGACCGGGGCGTTTCCGGACGGGTCAAAGATATCCGGCTGGTCGGCAGCTCCGGCAGCACGGTCGTAAGCGGCACCAAGCTGCGCACAGTCCTCGGCCTCAACAGCACCCTGTTCGACATCAAAGTAACCCTGCCGGCCAAAAAGGCGGTTGAATTCGAGATAACCGACAGCTACGGCGACCGGGACACGAAAACCGTGCCGATCAGCGTAAAGCCCCTGCCCGACAAATCGGACAACCCCGATATCCGGCGCGTGAGCGGCCGGGCCAACGAGACCATTGTCTTCACAGGCTTCGGGTGGGGTCACGGCATCGGGTTGTCCCAGTGGGGAGCCAGAGCCATGGCCGAAAAGGCCCCTGCTGGCGACACCGCATATTTCCGCACGATATTGAAACACTACTACACAGGCGTAGAGATAAGCAAACTCTACTGAGGAGCCCCTTGATGCAGCTATCCGATTTTGACTACCACCTGCCAGAAGAATTGATTGCCCAGCATCCCGCCGAAATCAGGGACCAATCGCGTCTCCTGGTGCTGGGCAGGGAAAACGGCTCCGTATCGCACCGCCGTTTCTACGATTTGCCTGCATACCTGATTCCCGGCGACACGCTGGTATTCAACGACACGCGGGTAATTCCCGCCCGCCTCGTCGGCACCAAGGCCGATACCGGCGGTAAAGTGGAGGTATTTCTCCTCAACCGGTTGGCTGACGACCGGTGGGAAACCCTCGTCAGGCCGGGCCGAAAGCTCCGGCCCGGGACGGTGGTAAGCTTCGGCGACGACCTGAGCGGTGAAATACTTGCTGTTACCGACTTTGGCGGACGTGTCGTCCGCTTTAGTTTTAGCGGCATCTTCGAAGAGGTGCTCGACAGGCTGGGGGAGACGCCGCTGCCGCCGTATATACACGAGCAGCTCAAGGACAAGGAGCGCTACCAGACAGTATATTCGCGGGAGCGCGGCTCGGCGGCCGCCCCCACGGCGGGCTTGCATTTCACTGACAAATTACTGTCATCTCTGGCAGAAAAATCTATCAATATGGCCTTTATCACCCTCCACGTCGGCCTCGGCACCTTCAGGCCGGTAAGCACGGAGAATATCCTCGACCATAAGATGCACCGCGAATACTACTCCATCCCGCCGGCGGCGGCCGACACTGTCAACCGCGCCAAAGAACGCGGCGGCCGGATCATAGCCGTCGGCACGACCGCGGTCAGGACGCTGGAAACGGTCGCCAGGGACGGGCGGATCGAAGCCGGCGGCGGCTGGACCGATATTTTCATCTATCCAGGCTATCGCTTCAAAATGGTCGATGCGCTGCTCACTAACTTTCACCTGCCGAAATCGACCCTGCTGATGCTCGTCAGCGCCCTCGCCGGACGGGAGAACGTCCTGGCCGCCTACCGCGAAGCGGTGGCTGAGCGATATCGGTTTTTCAGTTTCGGCGACGCTATGCTCATCATTTGATTAATTTGATTAATATAGGGAGAGGTTCCCCGATGGCAGTAACTTTCGAATTGATAAAAAGATGCCCGGCTACGGGCGCGCGGGCCGGACGCCTTTACACCCCCCACGGCGTATTCGATACCCCGATTTTCATGCCGGTCGGCACCCAGGCCACCGTCAAAGCCATGTCGCCCCACGAACTGGCCGTCATGGGCGCCGGCATAATCCTCAGCAACACCTACCATTTGTTTTTGCGGCCAGGCCACGATCTGGTCGCCGAGGCCGGCGGCCTCCACACCTTCATGCAATGGGACCGCGGCATCCTTACCGACAGCGGCGGTTTCCAGGTTTTCAGCCTCGGTCCGCTGCGCAAGATCAGCGAGGAGGGTGTGGCCTTCCGGTCCCATATCGACGGCTCGAAGCAATTCCTGTCGCCCGAGAAAGCGACCGAGGTTCAGATGGCCCTTGGCGCGGATATAATCATGGCCTTTGACGAGTGCATGCCCTACCCGGCCGACCACGCCTACGCGAAGGCGTCCACGGACAGGACCACCCGTTGGGCGGAGCGCTGCCTGAAGACCCACAACCGTAAGGATCAGGCGCTGTTCGGTATCGTCCAGGGCGGGATGCACAGGGATCTGAGGGCGATGAGCGCCCGCGATCTCGTCAGCATGGGATTTCCCGGCTACGGAATCGGCGGGCTGAGCGTCGGCGAGCCCAAACCGCTGATGTACGAGATGCTGGAGGAGACCGTTCCGTTGTTGCCGGCCGACAAACCGCGCTATCTGATGGGGGTGGGCACGCCCGATTGCCTGGTGGAGGGCGTCATGCGCGGCGTCGATATGTTCGACTGTGTTTTTCCCACCCGCGTGGCCCGCAACGGGACCGTCATGACCAGCCGCGGCCGCCTGGTGCTGAAAAACGCCGAGTACGCCCGCGACTTCCGGCCGATCGACCCGGACTGCGGTTGTTATACCTGCAGCAACTTCTCGCGCGCCTATATCCGCCATCTTCTCAAAGCCGAGGAGATATTCGGCTTGAGGCTTACCACCACCCACAACTTGCATTTTCTTATCCAGTTCATGCGCGATATGCGCAAGGCGATAATCGACGACAGCTTCCTTTCCTTCCGGGAAGAGTTTTGGTCTAAATACCCGACCCCTTAGAGGATTTAAGGGAAAGGTGCAGAATATAACGGGAGGACAAAACGGGAGGTGAGTTGGCATGGAGTTTCTTTCGCCGGAAATTTTGCAATGGGCGCCTTTTATAATCATGATCGTTATCTTCTACTTCCTGTTCTACAGGCCGCAGAAGAAGGAACAGAAAAAACGCTCCGACATGCTCGGCAGCATGAAGAAGGGCGACCGCGTCGTCACCATCGGAGGTATTCACGGCACCATCACCGGTTTCAGCGACGATACCGTCACCATCAGAGTTGCGGAAAAAGTCGAGCTTGATTTCAACCGCGCCGCGGTGGCATCGGTAAAGAACAAGGCTGAATAGCCATGTCCTCCAGGAAGGAAGCCAAACAGCGGCTGCGCCGGGAAATGCTCGCCATACGGCGCAGCCTTTCTGCTGAGGAGATTGAAAAGGGGAGCGAGGCCATCGCTGCCTATTTTTGTGCGTGGCCCGAATATCGGTCAGCCGAAGTAGTCATGTTTTTTCTCGCGATGGCCGACGAGCCGCAGACGGTCGCGCTCATTGAAGACGCCTGGCGGGCGGGCAAAAAAGTGGCGGTCCCGCAGATGGGCGAGGTTTACGGCTTCATGGAGGCTGCGGCCCTTGACGGTTGGGACAACCTCGTGACCGGCCGCCTCGGGCTCAAGGCTCCCGATCCGGCGAAAACCCGGCTCATCGACCCGGCCGCCATCGAGCTTATCGTCGTTCCCGGGGTGGCGTTCGATGCTACCGGCCGCCGCTTAGGCATGGGGGCGGGCTATTACGACCGTTTCCTGCCGCGGGCCTCTCAGGCCCGTCGCATGGGGCTCGCCTGGTCGGCCCAGTTAGTGGCGGAGGTTCCCGCCGACGAGCACGACGTACGGATGGATTATCTCTTGACGGAAAACGGCTTTTGGCCCTTGTCGGGCGGCTAGCACCGCCGCGGCGTCCGTCTTGCGGGGGTTGCACCATGGAGATTCGGATCGGTATCGCTAAAGCCAATAAATACGCGGTCGCCGAATGCGGCGACAGTTTCGAGGTGGCAGAACGACCACGGGGTGGTATTTCTGCCATTTTGGCTGACGGACAGGGCAGCGGCAAGGCGGCCAAGCAGACGAGCAGCCTTGTGGTCAACCGGGCGGCATCCCTGATTGCCGAGGGAGTGAGGGACGGGGCGGTGGCCAGAACGGTCCACGACTACCTGTACGCCATGAAGGACGGGAGGGTATCGTCCACCCTCACCATTCTCAGCGCCGATTACGACGCCCAGACGCTGCTGTTTTCCCGCAACTCCAACTGCCCGGTGCTGGTGAAGACCGAATTCGGCATAACCGTTTATGACGAAGATGTTCCTTCTATCGGTGTGCACAAATATATGAAGCCGCTGATGAATCAAGTCCCCCTCGAAGTGGGCACAATTCTGGTATCTTATACCGACGGTATCCAGGCGGCCGGCCGCAAGCGCGGCAATGCCGTCGATCATGGCCGTATTCTCAGGCTTCTCGAAGACAACGGTCCCGGCGATGTGGAGTTTATCGCCGAAAACATTCTGGAATATGCCCTGACGCTTGACGATTACCGCCCCGGCGACGACATGACTGTCGTGGTCATGGGCGTTTCCGACCGTGATTCGACCCATAGGATTCAGCGGTTCAGCGTCTCATTTCCATACTGAGCGGGTGATAAGATGCGGATTGTCGTGGTAGGGCCGTGCGCCAGCGGCAAGACGACCCTGGTCAACCGCCTGCAGGAGTTGGGCTTCGACGCCCACAACGTCGCCCAGGAACACTCGGGGATAAAGTCGTTGTGGCGTAAGAAGAATCCCGATGTGGTGGTGATGCTCGACGCGTCGCTGCCGGTTATCCGCCGGCGGCGCGCCGTGCCCTGGGGGGAAGAGAGATTGGCCGCGCAGCGCGAACGCCTGCGGGACGCCAGGGAACATGCCACTTTACACATCCAGACCGATCCACTGTCGCGGGAAGAAGTAGTTGGCCGGGTTTTGGACCATATTGCGGGGAGAGCGGATAATGGCAGCGATAACGGTAGCGGATCTGAAGCAAGACCATGAGGTCGGGGTCTATCTGGCCTGCAGCACCGAGTATCTGTGCCGGCTCGGGTTCACCGAGCACGGCGGGCGGCACGCCACGCTCGTTTCCGAGCGGGCCCGCCGCATTCTCGCCGAACTCGGTTACGGGGAGCGCGACTGCGAACTTGCCGCTATCGCCGGGTACCTCCACGACATCGCCAACCTCGTCAACCGTTATAACCACGGCGGTACGGGGGCGGTGATGGCTTACGGCATCCTCAGCCGCTTCGGCATGGCGCCGGAGGAAATCGCCCTTGTCGTTTCGGCGATCGGCAACCATGAGGAGGAACGTGGCAACGCCATCAACCATGTGGCGTCGGCCCTCATCATCGCCGATAAGTCGGACGTTCACCGTTCGCGGGTGACCCACACCGATTTCGCCAAATTCGAAATCCACGACAGAGTCAACTACGCGGCCGAGGACAGCCGCCTCAACATCGACCGGGAAGCAGGCGAGATCACCCTGGAACTGGCCATCGACACGGCCATCTGCCCGGTTATGGAGTATTTCGAAATTTTCCTGGCCCGCATGGTCATGTGCCGGCGGGCGGCCGATTTTTTAAGTTCTCGGTTCGGATTGGTCATCAACGGCAACAGACTGCTCTAGAGTCCTTTGCCTCACTGGATTCATTGACAGCGGACAGGCCGTGAAGATATAATTAAATTTGTGCAAAAGAACATGATAGGGGGAAAAATCCTTGAGATGGGGTAATCTGACCACCTTCACGGTGGTCGTATTGGCCATTTTACTTGTTTTCGGCTTCTACATCTCGCCTCTGGTGACATCCGTGAAACAAGGCCTCGACCTGCAGGGCGGAACGCATGTCGTGATGGAGGCGGTCGATACGCCGGACGCTCAGGTTAACGAAGACGCCATGCAACGGGTTATGAAGGTGATGGAGCGGCGCGTCAACGAGCTCGGTCTCACCGAGCCGATCATCCAGCGTCAGGGCGAGCGCCGCATCATTATCGAGCTGCCGGGGGTCAAGGATCCCGAGGGAGCTATCTCTTTGATCGGCAAAACGGCGCTACTCGAGTTCAAAAATGAAGCCGGGACAACCGTCCTCACCGGCAAGGATCTCAAGGACGCCAAGGCCCAGATAACTCAGGGCAGCCGCAACGATGTCGCCATCGAGTTCACCGACGAGGGCGGCAAGCTATTCGCCGACCTGACAGCCAAAAACGTCGGCAAGCATATCGCCATCACCCTTGACAATCAGGTTCTCACCAATCCTGTCGTCCAGGAGGCCATTCCCAGCGGCAAGGCGGTCATCACCGGCCAGCGCACCATAGAAGAGGCGCAGAACCTCGCTATTCTCCTCCGTTCCGGCGCATTGCCGGTCAAGATGAACATCATCGAGACGCGCACAGTCGGTCCGACCCTTGGCCAGGATTCCAAAGACAAGAGCAAGGTCGCCTTTATGATCAGTATTGCCGCCATCGTCGTGTTCATGATTCTTTTCTACCGACTGGCGGGTGTGGTCGCCAACATCACTTTGATGCTGTACGTCCTGCTGCTGCTTGTCGCTCTCAAGATGCTCAACGCTACGTTGACGCTTCCCGGCATCGCCGGCATCATTCTGTCGATGGGCATGGCTGTTGACGCCAACGTGCTTATTTTCGAACGATTCAAGGAAGAATACCGCGGCGGCAAGACATTGCGGGCCGCCATGGACGCCGGTTTCAACCGGGCACTGTTGACTATCGTCGACTCCAACGTTACTACCCTGCTGGCGGCCGCCATCCTCTTCTTCCTCGGCTCCGGTCCGATCAAGGGCTTCGCCATCACCCTCGGCCTGGGCATTCTGCTCAGCATGTTCACGGCCATAACGGTCACCAAATATCTGCTCAAGTCGCTGATGAACGCCAACCTGTTCAAGAGCGGCAAAACATTCGGGGCTTAGGGGGTGGGGAAGATGACAGTGAAATTCGATTTTATCGGCAAACGCTACTGGTGGTTCGCGCTATCCGCTCTCTTCATGCTCCCCGGCCTCATTTCCATGGCCATCCAAGGGTTCAATCTCGGCATCGATTTTACGGGCGGCACGCTTCTTGATCTCAAGTTCGCCCAGCCGGTTTCCGTGGCCCAGGTACGCGACGTCATGAAGGATTACAACCTTGAGGGAAGCACCATCCAGTTGGCGACCGGCGCGCAGGGCGAGACCGCGAACAGTGTTTTCATCCGCACGCACGTGCTGGAAGAGAATGAGCGGACTGCCGTTCTGAACGGCCTGAAACAGAAGGTCGGGGCTTTTGAAGTGCTCCGCATCGAAAAAGTGGGCGCCGTTATCGGGTCCGAACTGACCAAGCAGGCGGTCATTGCCCTGGTTGTTTCCTGGCTGCTGATAATCGCCTATATCTCTTTCCGGTTCGAGTTCAAGTTCGGCATTTCGGCCATCATCGCCCTTATCCACGACGTTGTCGTCGTGCTGGGCATTTTTTCCCTGTTCCGGCTGGAGGTGGATGCCGCGTTCGTGGCGGCAATGCTGACTATTGTCGGCTACTCGATTAATGATACCATCGTCATTTTCGACCGCATCCGCGAGAACCTTAAGTCCCACCGCAAGTCGGAGAGCTTCCAGGATCTCGTCAACCGCAGCATCTGGCAGACGATGACCCGTTCGATCTACACCGTTGTGACCGTGCTGTTCTGTTCGCTGGCGCTGTATTTCTTCGGCGGCGAGACGACCAGGAATTTTGCCCTCGCACTGACCGTCGGCTTTGTCAGCGGTGCGTACTCCTCGGTTTGCAACGCCAGCCCGATATGGGTGACGCTGAAAGAGATGTCCGAGCGCCACCGCGTCGAGACCAAGATAAAAGGTTCAAAATAACTGGTACGCCACTTAGCCCGGGATTTCCCGGGCTTTTTCTTTTTGTGTCGGGGGCGGCGTAATAGGCGGCCGCCGTTGCACCAAGCGGAGGGTAAGGCAATATCATATTAGGAGCAAAAGGTGGTGAGGCTATGTGGATGCTACTGCCGGCGCTGTCTCTGGCGATTGTCCATATTGCCGGCGACAACGCCGGCGTGGTCCCGGACGCAGCCGCCCGGGCGGGCGCGGGGATATGTCTGACGGTCGTGCTGGCTTACCTCGTATTCGGTGCCGGGCTGACGGGTCTCGCCGCCTGGATAGGGGCCCGCGCCGGTGTAGAGTTGGCTGTCGTCGTCCGCCGGCTGTTCGGGGCATCTGGCAAAAGGTTATTTGGCGCAATTACCCTGGGCATTTCTATTCCGGCAAGCGCCCTTACGGGGGGATATTTCGCCGCCCTGCTGGTGCGCGACCTGACAGGGCTGCCGCTTACGGCGGCAACGCCTTTATGTCTGGCGTTTTTTGCCCTGATGGCTGCCGGTTACTTGCCGGAGTTGCTGATATTTGCCAATTATTGTTCCCTGCTACTGGTGCCGGCGGTTATCCTTCTCTTTGTGTTATCCGGTGGGTATGCACCGCTGCTGAACCCGTTGCCGATGACGGAAATTGACTGGCCGCTGGCCATGGCGCTATTGGGCTACAACGCGGGAGGGATGCGTCCCGCGTTGGCCGCGGAAACGGCCGCCTGCCTGGCCCGGCGGGGCGGCCGGGCCGTATGGCTTACAGTGGCCGCCAAACTTCTCGAAGGTGTGCTGACAGTCGCCATGGTCTATATCGTGATCGCCGCAGGCGTAGCCGGACCGATGTCGCTGACAGCCGCGGCCGCATGCGTTTTCGGCCCTGCGGGCGGGCGGATTTTTGCCGGCGTGCTGTTGTGCACCTTTGTCACGACGATGGTTCCCGCAATGGTGGTGAACGGTCGCCACCTTGCCTGCTGTACCGGAATAGCCACCCGTTCAGCGGTGGCGGCGGCGGCGTTCGTCGTTTACCTGGCAACCTTCCTCTCCTACGGCGCGATGCTGACGATTATGGCGTGGATGGCGGGAGCTACGAGTCTCTTTATCGGTTACACGGCCTATAAGGTACATAAAAACGGGGTCAATCAGCAATAATCTAGTTAAACACGCCGCAAAAGAGGGGCCCTGGAATTGTTGGTACTGAAAATCGCCGTCATCCTCGGGATGCTTGCCGGCCTTACGTTAACCCTAATGCCCCGTCTGCCGGGCACGCTGTTTATCCTGGGCGCCGCCATCGTTTACCTGTGGGTGGCCGGCGCGACCGCGCCTCCGTGGATCATGGCGGCGCTTGTCGTGCTGTCGTTCACCGCCGAGGTGGGAGGCCGGCTGCTGCGGATTTTTCTTACCCGCCGCTACTCGTTGTCGCGGGTCTTCTGTGTGAGCAGTTCGGTCGGCAATATCGGCGGTATCCTGGCTGCCGACGCTTTGCTCGGTCCTGTTCTCGGTCTGCTGGCGTGGGAGTTTTTTGCCGGTAAAACGCTGGCGCCCCGCTGGGATGTGGTGGCGCGCGTGCTATTGCGCCTGGCGGCTGTGGCGACGCTGCGCTTCGGATGCGGGCTGCTGATGGTTGTGCTCGTGCTTGTTTATATTATGGGGTGATTATTACGGCCCGCTATAGCCAAGGTGGCGTCCGGCTTGGTAAAAGGACCGGCGGCCCGCAATCGCGGGCCGCCGATTTTCGTGCCCTGCTCCGGGTAGGGCCGGGGTCCGCGGGGTACAATACTACAAACAGGCGGGGGGCGAGAATAATGTACAACAGGTTGGTCCGTCACAACGGCAACAATGATCTTTTCCGGGCGGTAGAGCTGTCGGCGGCGGCGCTGACTAGCCGTCATCCCTTCCACCTTCATGCCGAGGGCCTGCGCGGGACGGGCAAGACGACCATCCTGAGGGCCGCGGCCAGTCAATTGCCGCCGATCGTCCGCGTGCGGGGCTGCGTCTACAACTGCCACCCGGCGTGGCCGCATTGCCCGGAGCACAAAGGGCTGGACGCGGCGGCCATCGAACGGATCGGCCGGGAGATAGTGCCCTGCCCGTTTTTGGAAATATCCCAGTCGGCGAAAGTCGGCACGGTGCTCGGCAGCATCGACTTGGCCAGGCTTGTCGACCGCCGCCGGCCGGCTGCCGCCCTGCTGCCCGGAACGATTCTCCAGGCTCACCGCGGGGTCGTTTTTATCGATGAAGTCAATCGCCTGGCTGACACTGGGCCGGAGTTGGTCGATGTCCTCCTCGACGTGATGGGTACGAAGCCCGGTCGGGTGCAAGTCGAGGAAACGGGCCTGCCGGTCGTGGAGATGCCGGTGGAGGTGACGGTGTGGGCGGCGTCAAACCCTGACGAGGAGCCGGGGGCGCTCGCCCAGGTGCGAAGGCAACTGGCCGACAGGTTCGATCTGGTGGTGAATATGGGCCGGCCGAGCGAATATCGCGCGGTGACGGCGATGCTGGCAAAGCGGGAGGGAGAGGCGTCCCAGGTGGCGGGTGCGGCCGGTTTCAGGCTGGGGGACTTCCGGGGCGCGGAAGTTGGCGATGAACTGCGAACAGTGTTGGCGTCAATATATATCGATTTCAATCTGGAAAGCCTGCGGGCGATCGAGGGATTGGAGACCGCCGCCCGCCTGGCGGCTATTCAAGCCGGCCGGCGCAAGGTTCTGACAGAGGATGTGGCGCTTGTGGCGCCGCTGGTGCTCGGACACCGCACCGATAACGCCACACTCGCCGGTATTCTTAAATACCTTCAGGCGCTCGACGGCAAGCGGGAGGCCGCGATCGAGGCTGTTGAACCCGGCAAACCGCAGGCTAAAGCGCGGACTGAGCCCACGGAGGCCGGCGGTGCGACTTCCAGATGGGGAAGGTGGTGGGAAGAATTTAGGCGTCGGCTGGCTGCAGGCCGTCCGAAGCGGGAAGCTGCGGAAGGCAGCGGCGCCGCCCAGGGAACGACGGGTGGGGGGGCGGCGTCCACGGCAAGCGGTATCGCCGACCCGACGCATGCCGTTATCGTCGCCCCACCCTGCGCCGCTGTGCCTTTGAGCGAGTTGCCGGCGGATAAATACGTAGGCGGCGAGGACAGCAACAGCCATGTCTGAGGCGAAACTTGATTACAACGCCGGCTTTTTCACCGAGCTCGACGGTCCGGCAGCTCTTTTGCAGACGCTGTTCAGGGACAACAAGGGGGCGAGGATCGGCCAGAGTACGGTGGCAAGCCGCAAGATGCATACCGTCGATGCGGCAAAACCGGAAACGGTTACCATCCTGACGAATGTCGACGCCGGAAAGGCTTTCTACAACCGGCAAAACGCCGACGAAGTTTTTCATCTCGATGTTTTCCACCAATGCGGCCGGGTCGATCATCGTCAGGTGGCGTCCAGGCTGCGTCAGGCGATCGAGGTGTACGGTTTTCATAGCCATATTTACGCCAGCCATCATTTGGGGTTCAAGGCAGGCAGCTACGCGGTCAGCGCCGATCTCGTGGATGTACAGACCGGGACCGGCGGCGGCCGAATAACCGGGAGCCTGAGCTACGGCCAGAAGCTTTCCCTGCGGCGGGCCCACGAGAACCACGTGCATATCACGGCTATGCTGCCCGGCGACCATGCCGCCAGCCTGTTTTACCTCGTTCTGGCGGCGGAGGACGCCATCCGGGCCGCGGGACTTGAACTGCGGCGCAATGAGAGGATCGTTTACGGCCGGGGTGGCGGCAACGGCGACCTTTCTCCCTACTGTGACCAGTCGGACTCTTTTTTGCGTCAGAAGGGGGGCGCCGCATCGGCTGCTGCGCAGCGGCACCAGTATCTTCAGGATGCCACCGATCTGATCGAAGAATTCGATACCGTGCAGGATGTAAGGGATATTCTCGAGGAGGCGGACGGTGGGGCGGGGGAACAGAAACTGCTGCAGTCGCTGGCGCGCCGGGGGAGCGGCGAACAGGCGCTCCGGCGGCTCGAACACCAGGGAATTGTGACCGTCGAGGGCGGGAAGGTCCGTCTAACCGAATACGGAAAAGGCTTTAAGGTTTATCTCGATAGGCACCTGCCGGAAATCGAGGCTTATTTGCGCCGGGCTTTCAGGCTCTTCAGGCCGCCGGCGTGGCGCCCGGGGCGGAGCAAACTGCTGGCGGAGGGTCAGGGAGGTATCGGGCCGAGGCAGCTTAAAATGCGCGACGGGAGTGCTCCGGCAGGTGAGCTGGCCGTGGCGGAGACGGTTAACGCCGCGGCCAGAAGGAGTGTTGAAACGGTCGGCGGCGGTCTGGAAATAAGCGCCGAGGATTTGCGGGAATTTGTGCGGAAACGGCGGCAGAAGGCCGAGCTTTGCCTGGTGGTCGATGCCAGCGCCAGTATGACCGGGCAGCGCCTCAGGGCGGCGAAGTTTTTGGCCAGGCACTTATTGCTTTCCACGCCGGACCGCCTATCGATCATCGCTTTCCAGGAGGATTCGGCCAAGCTCGTTCTGCCGCTGACGCGCGATTGGCAGCTTGTCGAGAATAGCCTGAGGGGGATCAGGTCCTACGGTTCGACGCCTCTGGCGGGCGCTCTGACCGCTTGCCTCGCTTACTTGCATGATGCCAATGTGCGTAACCCGTTGATTATTCTTATCACCGACGGTATTCCTACGGTGGCTGATCACTCCCGCGATCCGCTTGCCGATTCTTTGGAGGCGGCGGCAGCGATCAGGCAATCCGGCTACGGTTTTGCCTGTATAGGCCTGAAACCGCACCGCAGCTTTCTCGCGCAGCTGGCCGAGCGGGCCGGGGGCAGTCTGTATGTTATGGAGGAGCTCGAAAAGCATGCGATGGTGAATGCGGCATGGTGCGAACGCGCGGGTCGCGTCCTGTGACGCGCCTGTCGGCAGCCCGCGCCGCTTACGGCGCATTTTAAGGGGGATAACGCGGGGCGGCCCGCGTTATTGTTTTTTCCGCTACTGAAAGGTATTATCATTGGTTGGCGAGAATATAGAACCTAAGTAAATTTACCTGGGGTGGTGGAATAATGCTATCTTTGGTACTGGCGCTTGTTTTTGCTTTACTTGTAGCAGTGTTTGCCATCCAGAACTCCCTCCCGGTTACGGTTGCTTTTCTTGCCTGGAGTTTTCAGACTTCACTCGTCCTTGTTATCCTCGGGGCGGCGATCTTCGGGGCGCTGGCCGTGGTTTCGCTGGCTGTACCCATGCAGGTCAGGGCTCGGTGGGATTTAACGAAGGCGCTGCATCGCCAGGGGGAACTGGAGGCAGAGGCGAAAACGCTGCAGGAACGGCTGGACCGGGAGTCGGGCAAGGAGTCGGCCGAAGGAGAAGGCAAGGGCGGTATGTAGCGGTTTACCGCCGTAACGGGCGGTGCGGTTGGAGGAAGTATGGCGAAACCAGGAAAGATATGGCGGGTCGTGCCGGCGCGCGACGAGTTGGCCGCGCGTTTGGCGCGCAATCTCGGCGTGTCGCCGGTGGTCGCCCAGGTGCTCGTGAACCGCGGTATCAGCGATGAAGCCGAGGCCCGGTTGTTTTTGCGCGGCGGCCGCGAGACGCTGCCTGATCCGTTTCTCATGCTGGGAATGGAGGCGGCGGTCGTACGGATAAGGGCTGCTGTCGACGCTGGCGAGAAGATAACGGTTTACGGCGATTACGATGTGGACGGGGTGACGGCCACGGCGCTGCTTTACCGCGTACTGACGCGGCTGGGGGGTGCGGTGGATTATTATATTCCCGAACGCCAGAACGAGGGTTACGGCCTTAACGCTACGGCGTTGGAGATGTTGTACCAGTCGGGCACCAGGCTCTTGGTCACGGTGGATTGCGGCATCAGCGCGGCAGCCGAGGTGGCGGCGCTGGCCGGCAGAATGGATATCATCGTCACCGACCATCACCAGCCGCCGGAGGTTTTGCCGCCGGCCCTCGCCGTTCTTAATCCCAAACAGAGAGGGTGCCCTTACCCTGAGAAGAACTTGGCCGGGGTGGGGGTGGCCTTCAAGCTTTGTCAGGGGCTCTGGCGGCGTTATAAGGACGACGAGGCCGGGCTAGACGGTTATCTCGACCTTGTGGCGGTCGGTACGGTCGCCGATATCGTGCCTCTGACGGGTGAGAATCGCGTGCTGGTAAAGCTGGGGCTGTCCCAACTGGCCGTAACGGCCAATGTGGGCCTCCGGGCGATTATGTCAGTCGCCGGTTTGCCGGCTGATAAAATGGATACCGGCAGGGTGGGATTCGGCATCGCGCCGCGCCTGAACGCGGCAGGACGCCTGGGTCACGCGGCGGCCGGGGTGGAACTGCTGATCACTGACGACAGCGCCCGGGCGGCTGAGCTGGCTACCGAGCTCGACGCCGAGAACAGCCGCCGCCAGGCGGTGGAGAAGGAGTTGCTGGCCGCGGCGGAAGGCGTGCTGGCCGGCGCAGATCCCGCCGCGCAGAAGGTGCTGGTGCTGGCGGGCGAAAACTGGCATTCCGGGGTTATCGGCATTGTGGCCTCACGCCTGGTGGATAGGTACTATCGCCCGGTTGTCATGATCAGCGTCCGTGACGGGATTGGCAAGGGTTCGTGCCGCAGCATCCCCGGTTTCGATATTTACCGCGCCCTCGAACAGTGCGCCGATCTGCTCGTTCAGTTCGGCGGTCATCAGTTCGCGGCCGGTCTCACCATCGAGGCCGCTAATATTGACGCTTTAAGGGACAGGCTCTCTGATATCGCCGCGGCGACTCTAACCGCCGCCGATTATCAACCGGTGCTTGATATTGATGCCTGCGTCGCTTTGTCCGAGATCGACGCCGCATTTCTGCAGCAGTTGGCCGCCCTTGCCCCTCATGGGACGGGCAATCCCAGCCCGGTCTTCGTCTGCGAGGAGCTTGCGGTTACGGAGGTGCGGCCGGTGGGGCAGGAGGGGCGTCACCTTAAGCTCAGGGTCAGGCGGGAGCGTGTCAACGGAGATGTTATCGGCTGGGATTTGGGTGGACTTGCCGCCCGCCTCGACGGCGACGCGACCATCGACCTGGCCTTTGTGCCCGAGTTCAATGAATGGCGGGGGCAGCGCACCATTCAGCTCAAAGCTAATGATGTCCGCGTGCGGCCGACGGCGCCCGAGCAGGTGAGGCTGATCGACGCCCGCGGTGAGGATAAGGAGGCTTACCTGGCGAAGGTTTTGCCGGACAGTTTGAAGACATTGGTAGTGGTAAACGACCGCCGCGAAGCGGTGTTGCTCGCCCGCAGGCTTAGCAGGCTGTCGGCGGCCGTCGCGGGCGTGGGCTGCTGGCATCCGGCTATGGGAGCCGGCCGTGAAGGGCGGCTGCGCCGCCGGTTCGCAGCCGGCGGGTTGCAGGTGCTGGTGGCGGCCGGGGATTACGGCGGCGAAGACGACGGTATCGCCGACATAATCTTTTATAAGCCGCCGCTGACGAAGGCGGTGCTCGGCGCTTATTGCCGTCTGGCCGCCGCCCAGAGCGGGCCGGTCGGGCTGCATTTCGCCTATGGCGCCGCCGACCGGCGTGATTCAGGTGCCTTGGTGGAAGAACTGTTCCCAGACCGCAAGCAGGTCGGGTGGGTATACCTTACCCTGCGGGAGACCGCCGGACCGGATGGCCGCGTAAGCTTGCCGCCGCGACTGCTGGGCCGCGCCGTCGCCGCGAGGAGCGGCAGGGTCGCGAGTCCGGCGGGGGTTGAGGCCTGTGTAGCCGTGCTTGCCGAAATAGGCCTGGCACGGTACGATGGTACTAATGCGGGCAAGATTGTTATGTCGCCTGTACCGGATCGGAAGCTGGACCTGGAATGCTCGGCCGCGTTTCGCGCCGGGGTCGCCGCCAGGCGGGAATACGCCGCATTCGTCGCCCGCCTGCTCGGCTCGCCGCTGACGGAGCTGTGGAAGTTGGCGACAGACGGGGAATAATCTATAGCAAGCAACGTGTCGGGGAGGAGGTGTACTCTTGAGCAGTGAACCGGCGGTCGGCATCAGGGATCTGATCGGCCAAATCAAGACATATCTGCCGGAAGAAGCGGCTGCGCCGGTCGAACGGGCGTATCGCTTCGCCCAGGCCGCCCACGAGGGGCAGAAACGGGTCTCTGGGGAGGAATATATCTCCCATCCTCTGGGGGTCGCTAAAATCCTTGCCGACCTCCAGCTCGACGCCGTCACCATCAGCGCCGCCCTTCTCCACGATGTCGTCGAGGATACCGTGGTGACAGCCGAGGAGCTGGAAAAGCAGTTCGGCAAGGAAGTGGCCATGCTGGTCGACGGAGTCACCAAGCTGAGTCGCATCGAGTACAAATCCAAGGAAGAACAGCAACTTGAAAACTACCGCAAGATGTTCCTGGCTATGGCCAAGGACATCCGCGTGGTGCTGATAAAACTCGCCGACCGTCTGCACAATATGCGGACACTTAAGTTCATGCCGACCGAGAAGCAGCGGGAAACGGCCCGGGAGACGCTGGAGATATTTGCCCCCCTGGCTCACCGGCTGGGTATTTTCCGCGTCAAATGGGAGCTTGAGGACCTGGCTTTCCGCTATCTTGAACCGGATAACTATTACAAGCTTGTCGACGAAGTCAAGCAGAAGCGGGCCGAACGCGAGGAGATGATCGGCGAGGCTGTCGTGCTGTTGCGCGAGCGCCTGGAAGCGATGGGGATCAAGGCCGAGATCCAGGGACGGCCGAAGAACTTTTACAGCATCTTCAAAAAGATGCAGAAAGATCATAAAGACCTCGGCGAAATATACGACCTGTCGGCGGTCCGCGTCGTCGTCGACAACGTCAAGGACTGCTACGGCGCCCTCGGCATCGTCCATACCCTTTGGAAGCCTCTGCCGTACCGGTTCAAGGATTTCATCGCCATGCCCAAATCCAACCTCTACCAGTCGCTGCATACCACCGTCATCGGCCCTTCAGGGCAGCCGCTGGAAATCCAGATCAGGACCTGGGAAATGCACCGTATCTCCGAATACGGCATTGCCGCCCACTGGCGCTACAAGGAAGGCGGCAAAAGCGCCGACAAGGATTACGAACAGAAGCTGTCATGGCTGCGGCAGCTACTCGAATGGCAGCAGGATCTGCGGGATCCGCGGGAATTCATGGAGACCGTCAGGCTCGATGTCCTTACCGACGAAGTCTTCGTGTTCACTCCCCGGGGCGACGTCATCGATCTGCCGGCAGGCTCCAATCCCATCGATTTCGCCTACCGCGTCCACACCGAAGTCGGCCACCGCTGCACCGGTGCGCGGGTCAACAATAAGATGGTGCCGTTGGAGACGAAGCTCAACAACGGCGACATCGTCGAGATCATCACCAGCAAGCAGGCCGGCGGCCCCAGCCGCGACTGGCTGAATATCGTCGCCTCCTCGGACACGAAAAACAAAATCCGCCAGTGGTTCAAGAAGGAAAAGCGCGAGGAGAACATCGCCAAGGGCCGCGAAATGCTCGAAAGAGAGAGCAAGCGGCTGGGTTACGAAATATCCGAGTTGACTAAAAGCGACCGGCTTGAGGATTTGGCCAGGAAGCTCAACTGGGGCAGCGCGGAAGATCTGGTGGCCGCCCTCGGCTACGGCGGGCAATCGCTGCCGGGGGTAATGACCAAGCTTGTCGAGGCTTACCGCAAGGCACAGCGGTCCGCCGCCCCCGCCGACCTAGCCACGATCGTCGCCGAGGTAAAACCGAAAAAGACCAAGAGCAAGTCGAGCCACGGCATCCTCGTCAAGGGCGAGGCCGGGGTGATGGTGCGGCTGGCCCGCTGCTGCAACCCCGTGCCGGGCGACGAGATCGTCGGCTACATCACCCGCGGCCGAGGCGTGTCCGTGCACCGCACCGATTGTCCCAACCTCCTCGGCAGCCGCGAGGAATTCGAGCGGATGATCGAGGTTGAATGGGACATCGTTCCCGACAGCCTCTATCGCGTGCCGGTGGAGATCTCCTGCGTCGACCGCGCCGGAGTCTTGTCCGAGATACTGATGATGACGTCCGAAGCCAAAATCAACGTCAGCTCGGTCAACGCCAAAACCCACAAGAACAAGCTGGCCACCATTTATCTCAGTTTGGAGATTGGCAGCCTCAGCCAGTTGGAGAATATAATGAACAAGATGCGCAAGGTCAAGGATGTTTACAGCGTCCAGCGCGCCGCCCCGATAGCTGGAGGGGCGCCGTGAGGGCGGTCGTGCAGCGCACCGACGCTGCGTCGGTGACGGTCGACGGCCGTCAGGTAGGAGCCGCGGGCCGCGGCCTCACAGTATTTCTCGGCGTCGGCGGCGGCGACGGTGAAACGGACGCCCGCTACCTGGCGGAAAAAATTGTAAATTTGCGCATTTTTCCCGACGATCAGGGTAAAATGAATCTATCTCTCCGCGATGTGGGCGGTGAACTGCTGGTCATTTCGCAGTTCACTCTTTACGGCGACTGCCGCAAAGGACGGCGGCCTGGGTTCGACGCCGCCGCGCCGCCGGCCGTCGCCCAGGAGCTGTATGAAAGATTCATCGCCGTCTGCCGGGAGGCCGGCATCAAAACCGCGAGCGGCCAGTTCCAGGCCGACATGGTCGTTAAACTTGAAAACCATGGGCCGGTTACTATGCTGTTAGACAGCAGCCGTCTGTTTTAAGGAGGAGGAATAACATGAAGATTGTCAAACTGGAAGTCGGCAGCCTCGGCACAAACTGCTACATCGTATTCACCGAGGAAACCAGGGAAGCGGCGGTAATCGATCCCGGCGGCAGTGTGGCGGAGATTCTCGGCGTCGTCGGGAAGGAGAAGCTTACTGTCAAGTATATTATCAATACCCATGGCCATGCCGATCACGTTCTCGGTAACATGCGCCTGAAAGAGGCGACCGGCGCTCCCATCCTCATCCATGAGGCTGATGCCGATATGCTGACAAGCGGGCAGCTCAATTTATCGGCCTGGATAGGCGGCAGCGTGTCCTGCGGCCCCGCCGACACCCTGCTCAAGGAAGGCGACGTCATAAAAGTCGGCCAGGGCCTCGAACTGGCCGTCATTCACACTCCCGGCCATACGCCGGGCTGCATCTGCCTGAAGACCGACGGTGTTCTGTTCAGCGGCGACACACTGTTCGCCGAGTCGATCGGCCGTACCGATTTCCCCGGCGGCTCTTACAGCCAGCTGATCAACAACGTCAAGGAAAAGCTCCTTATTCTCGACGACAGCGTAAAAGTTTATCCCGGCCACGGGCCGGAGACGAGCATCGGTCGGGAGCGGAAGATGAATCCCTTTATCCAATAACGATTTTGGAGATGCGGGTGCCCAAGGTACCCCGAATGCAAGGCCAGAGGATGCGCGCAGGCGCGCTTCGCACGTACGCCGAGCGCAGCATCCGAAGAGCATCGCCGCAGTTGGGCTTTTCGGACACCCGAAAAAGAGCGGCTTGGAGTGATTCCTTGTGTCCAAACCGTACTTCATCTGGCTAAAGTTAGTCGTTGTACTGGCGGCCTTCTATCTACTAAGCAAGGTCACGCCAATATACCTGCCGATTATCCTCGCCATTGTGTTCGCGTTTATTATCAATCCGCTGGCCAGCCGCCTAGCGCGCCTGCGGGCCGGCAGCCGTTTCCTTATGCCGCACGGCCTGGCGGTAGCTTTGGCTATCGCCGTCGCCATCGGCGTGCTGACGGCGGTGATAAGCTTTATCTTTTCCCCGTTCGTGAGCGAGTTCAACCGCCTGATCGTCAATTTGCCTGCGCTGATTCAGAAAATCCAGGCGCTCACCGGGCGGCTTGAGGAACAGGCCAACTCGATAAGTCTGCCCGCCAACATCAGGCTGATTATCGACCAGATATTGTCGAGCGCGGCCTCTTACGCCGTCACGCTGGGACGGCGCGTCCTGGGTGCCACCGTAGGCTTCGCGTCCAAGGTGGTGGAACTGGTGGTTGTTCCGGTGCTTACTTATTATTTCCTCAAGGACTGGCGCGCGCTCAAATCATCGGCGATCGAAGCACTGCCGCCCGATTGGCGCGACAGGGGCCGCGTAATCATCGAGGAGATGGGGGCGACGGTAAGCGGCTATATTCGCGGGCAGGCCGTCGTCAGCGTTTTGATGGGCTTTCTCGCCTTCGTCGGCATGTACTTCCTTGGGGTCGACTATCCGCTCGTTTTCGGGCTGCTGGCCGCGCTCACCGAAACTATCCCGATCGTCGGTCCGATTATCGGCGCCGCCCCGGCGGTATTTCTGGCCTATCTCGCCACTCCCGAACTGGCGGCGAAGGTTATCATCTTTTTCCTGGTGATCCACCAACTCGAAAATCACATCATCGTTCCCAAGATAATGGGCAAGTCGATCGATCTGCACCCGGTGACGGTCATTATCAGTCTGCTTATCGGCGGCCAGCTCATGGGGGTCGTGGGCATGATCCTGGCGGTCCCGGCGGCGGCGCTGCTGAAAGTGCTCTACAGGCATCTGTGGCGGTATGAGTGAAGGGGGAAGGGGTTGATCTTATGAGCATAACCATGGCCGAGCTCAGGCAGAAGTTCCGCGACCGCCAGTACAAACTGACATCGCAGCGCCAGACCATCCTTCAGGCTTTTCTGGACCATCCCGACCGTCACCTATCGGCCGAGGACGTTTATACCATCGTCCGCAAGCAGTCGCCGGAAATCGGCCTGGCGACCGTTTACCGCACCCTGGAACTGTTCAACGAGCTCGATATAGTCCAGCGGCTCGATTTCGGCGATGGCCGGCAGCGCTATGAGATTAACGAGACGAGCACCCCCCATCACCACCATCATCTTATTTGCCTCAGCTGCGGCAAGGTGAAGGAATTCGGCGACGACTTGCTGGAGACGCTGGAATCGGCGATCGCCAAACGAAGCAAATTTGCCATCGTCGACCATCAGCTGAAATTCTACGGCTATTGTCAGGAGTGCCAAAAGAGACGTGAAGGTTAACGGGTATTACTTGCCGGCTGCCGATGACGGTCTGGCGGGCGCGGTGGCCGACGCCGCCACGCTGTTCTCCATTCCCGCCGCCGGCGTTTTGGCCGGCGGCGATATTGACGCCCTTCTTCCCGCGGACGCCGTATTTATCCGTAACACGGTGACAGGCGGTGCGGACAAGGCAGTCGTTACCGAGGTGTTTTTCCGGCGCGAAGACGGTGCCCTGGGCTGCCACACCAGGCGGGCGAGGGAGGGGGACGAGGAGGCGGCGGCGGCCGCCCAGCGACTCGTCCGCCTTAATCTGCTCGCTATCCTGAAGCTAATTACCGGGCGCAACCCGGGTCCTTGGGGCATCCTCCGCGGCGTGCGGCCGATAAAGATCGTCCATCGCCTGCTGGACAACGGACTCAGCCTCGGGCAAGCCGCCGACCGGCTGGCGGCCGACTACGCCGTCGAGCCGGACAAGGCCCGTCTTATCGCCGCGATCGGCCTTAGACAGCGCCCCTTCCTGCATTCGGGCCGGGAAGGCCGGCGGCTGGTGAGCGTATACGTCGGTGTACCCTACTGCCCATCGCGGTGTCTGTACTGTTCCTTTCCCGCTAACGTATTGCCTGCCGACCATGCAAAGGTGGCGGCTTTTTTAAGTGCCCTGGAGACCGATATCGCGGCCGCCGCTGATCTTATCGCCCGCCGGGGACTGGCGGCCGAGACGGTGTATATCGGCGGCGGCACTCCGACCAGCCTCGGCGACGCCGACTTCGCCCGGCTGCTAGAGAAGGTGCGCGGAGCGTTCGTAAGCGCCGCCACGCGCGAGTTTACGGTTGAGGCCGGGCGCCCCGACTGCATCACCGACAACAAGGTTTCTGCCATGGCTACGTCGGGGGTTACGCGGGTAAGCGTCAATCCGCAGACGATGCAGGAAAAAACCTTAAAACTTATTGGACGAAACCATACCGTCCGCGATATAATAGTAATGTTTAGGAAAATACGCTCTGCGGGCATCCCGATTATTAACATGGACATAATCGCCGGCCTGCCGGAAGAAACAGAGCGGGATATGGCCGCGACCATGGCGGACATTGCCGCGCTGGCGCCCGACAACATCACGGTCCACACTTTGGCGATCAAGCGGGGCTCGCGTCTTGCCGCCGGCTGCGACGGTGTGGCGCTGCCGGACGAGCGCACCACCGCCGCCATGATGGCCATCGCCGCCGATGGGGCCCGGGCCATGGGGCAGTTACCTTATTACCTTTACCGCCAGAAATATATGACCGGCAACCTGGAAAACGTGGGCTACGCCCTCCCGGGCGCCGAATGCATCTACAACATCCAGATAATCGAGGAGCGGCAGACGATCATCGGCGTAGGACCGGCGGCCGCCACCAAGGCCGTCGCCGCCGACTACCGCCTCGACAGCTGCTACAATCCCAAAGACGTCGCTACCTATATCGCCAACATCGACCACTACATACGGCGGCGGGAGGAACTCCTCGCCGCGCTGTTCAGCCGCTAAGGAGGAAAGGACAACATGGAGATTTCCGCGCCGCGGGGCACGAAAGATATAATGCCGGACAGCAGCAGCCACTGGCAGTACGTGGAGAGGACGGCCCGCGAAGTGTGCCGGGCTTATGGCTACCGCGAGATCCGTACGCCGGTATTCGAGCATACCGAGCTATTTCTGCGGGGCATCGGCGAGACGACCGACATTGTTCAGAAGGAAATGTACACCTTCACCGACAAGGGCGGCCGGAGCATCACCCTGCGGCCGGAGAACACCGCCGGCACTGTCCGCGCCTACCTTGAACACAAGCTTTACGGCGAAAGCCAGCCGTCCAAGCTGTACTATATCGGCCCGATGTTCCGCTATGACAAGCCCCAGGCCGGCCGTTTCCGCCAGTTTCACCAGTTCGGCATTGAGGCGATCGGCTCCCCCGGCCCGATCGTCGATGCCGAGATTATCCTGGCGGCGGTCGAGTTTTTCACCCGGCTGGGCCTCAAGGATCTTAATCTGTTTATCAATTCGGTCGGCTGCCCCAAATGCCGCCCGGTCTACCGCGCCAAAATCCAGGATGCTTTGAGGGGGAGCCTCGGCGAGTTCTGCGAGGACTGCCGCTCCCGTTTCGACCGCAATCCGATGCGCATTCTCGACTGCAAGAACGAAAAGTGCCAGCAGCTTTCCAAGGACGCGCCCCGGCTGGCCGACTGCCTGTGCGACGAGTGCCGCGACCACTTCGCCGGCCTCCAGACGGTGCTGACCGCCGCAGGTGTCGATTATCAGCTCAACCCGCGGTTGGTGCGCGGCCTCGACTACTACACCAAGACGGCCTTTGAAATCCAGTACCCGCCGCTGGGCGCCCAGAGCGCCGTGTGCGGCGGCGGCCGCTACGACGGGCTGATCGAGGAGATCGGCGGCAGCCCAACCCCCGCCATCGGCTATGCCATCGGTCTGGAGAGGGTGATCCTGGCCTTGGAAAAGCAGGGCTTGCTGCCGTCAACCGAGACGGGAATCGCCGTTTTCGTGGCGGCGTTCGACGACAAGACGCGCGTGCAGGCTTTCAAATTGGCTGCCGAGCTCAGGAAGGCCGGCCTTGCCTGCGAGATGGACTACCTCGGGCGCGGCCTCAAGGCCCAGCTAAAACAGGCCAACCGTTATCCGGCCCGCTTCGTGGCCATCATCGGCGAAGAAGAGGCGGCCCAGAACAAAGTCGCGCTAAAGAACATGCAGACCGGCGAGCAGCAACTTGTCGACGCCGGTCAGGTGGAACAGAAGATACGCGCGGAGATGGAGGATTAACATGGACTCGCTTCTTGGATTGAAACGCACCCATAGCTGTGGTGAACTGACAAAGCAACACGCCGGCCAGGAGGTCGTGCTATGCGGCTGGATGGCCCGCCGCCGCGACCACGGCGGCCTGATTTTCGTCGACCTCAGGGATCGCTCGGGCATGGTGCAACTGGTTTTTTCGCCCGACACCGAGCCTGCCGCTTTCCGCAAGGCTGAGACCGTGCGCACCGAGTACGTGCTGGCCGTTCGCGGCACCGTTCGCATGCGCGATGCCGACACCGTTAACGCCAACATGGCCACCGGCGAAATCGAAATAGCAGGCGCCGAACTGCGTATCCTCAACGCCGCCAAGACGCCGCCGTTCTATATTCAGGACGATGTCGACGTGGACGAGGTCCTTAAGCTAAAATACCGTTACCTCGACCTGCGCCGGCCGGAGATGCAGCGCAATCTCATCCTCCGCCACCGCGTCGCCAAGCTGATGCGCGACTTCCTCGATCGGCAGGGCTTTATCGAGGTCGAGACGCCGATGCTGACTAAAAGCACCCCGGAGGGCGCGCGGGATTACCTGGTGCCCAGCCGGGTCAACCCCGGCAAGTTCTACGCCCTGCCTCAGTCGCCGCAGATATTCAAGCAAATCTTGATGGTGTCTGGCTTCGAACGTTATTTTCAGATCGCCCGCTGCTTCCGCGACGAGGATCTGCGCGCCGACCGTCAGCCGGAGTTTACGCAGCTCGACATCGAGATGTCCTTCGTCGATCGCGAGGAAGTGCTGACCACGATGGAGAACATGGTCGCCTATCTTTTCAGGGAAGCCATCGGGGCCGACGTGCCGACCCCTTTCCCGCGGCTCGGCTACGACGAAGCGATGGACAAGTACGGTTCGGACAAGCCTGATCTGAGATTCGGCATGGAAATGATCGACCTCACCGACGCGGTGCGCGGTTCTGATTTCAAGGTGTTCGAGAACGTCCTCGCCGCCGGCGGCAAGGTTAAAGCTATCAACGTGAAGGGCTACGCCGCCATTGCGCGCCGCGAGCTTGACGGCCTGGTCGAATACGTCGGCCAGTACGGCGGCAAAGGGCTGGCCTGGATGTGTTATACGGGCGAGGGCATAAAGTCGCAGATCACCAAATTCTTCAGCGAAACGACGATCGCCAAGGTCACGGCCGCAGCCGGCGCCGAGGAGGGCGACCTGCTGCTCATCATGGCCGATGCGCCCGCGGTTCTCAATCCCGCGCTCGGTCAGCTCCGGCTTGAGATGGCTCGCCGGCAAAATCTCATCGACGCCAACAAACTGGCCTTCGCCTGGGTCATCGATTTCCCGATGTTTGAATACGACCCGGAAGAAAAGCGGTGGGTGGCCATGCACCACCCGTTTACCTCGCCCCGCGACGAGGATGTCGATTATCTCGCCAGCGATCCCGGCCGCATCAGGGCCAAGGCTTACGATATGGTCCTCAACGGCACCGAGCTGGGCGGCGGCAGCATCCGTATCTACCAGCGCGATCTGCAGGAAAAGGTCTTCAAGGCTATCGGCCTTTCGGACGAGGAAGCGACGGAGCAGTTCGGCTTTTTATTGGAAGCGTTCGAATACGGCACGCCTCCCCACGGCGGCATCGCCTTCGGCCTCGACCGGATGGTGATGCTGATGGCGGGACGGCCTTCGATCCGCGACGTCATCGCTTTTCCCAAGACACAAAGCGCGACCGACCTCATGTCCCAGGCGCCTTCGGCGGTTTCGCCCCGGCAGCTCAAGGACCTCGCCATCAAGCTGGACACGGTGATAAAGAAATAAAGCGAAGCGGCTCGGATAACCCAGGGCGACGGCAATGATCGCCATCACTGGCAGAATATCCCGGCCGCTTTTCCCTTGCTTTTCGCCGGCAAGTTTGCTAATATAAAGACGGAATCCGCTAATAACGGAAAAGTCAAAAAATTATTGTGTAATAAGCCCTGCTGTGTGCGTGGAAAGCCTATGTTTTGAGCCAACACATTTACTGCGGGAGCCCGGACTCTGTTTGTGGCGTGTATGCCCCTGATCGTTTGGGGACACATAAAGCAGGCAGGAGGGCACCCACCTGCTGAGGCAGGTTCAAAACAGGGGCGAAACGGCATGGTGGGGATTATTATGCTCAGCCGGCACTAATGTGCGGGCTTTTTGTTTTCGCAGGCAGGAAAAGCCCGGGGCGACGGGGAATCCGTTCGGTAAAAGGGAGGGAAGCCGATGAAGGATTTTCTGCGCAGCCTCTGCAGTCCCTGAATACTGATGTGGGTGCTGGTGGCACTCTTAGTCCTGGTTCCGCTGTTGTTGAGATAACGACCGTTGCCGTCGCAAGCAGGCGCCGCCTTACTGGCGGCGTTTTTTGTTTGGCTGTCATAGGATTTTTGCCTTTCGACCAGAATTAATACAGGAATAACGTTTTGTAGGAGTGATCACGTGCGAACAGTCGATTTGCGCAGCGATACCGTGACGATGCCGACCGAGGAGATGAGACAGGCCATGTTCCGGGCCGAGGTGGGCGACGACGTATATCGCGAGGACCCTACCGTAATGGCTTTGGAGGAACTGGGAGCGGCGATGATGGGCAAGGAAGCCGGGCTTTTCCTCACCAGCGGGACGATGGGCAATCAGGTGGCGGCGATGGCCCACACCAAGAAGAGCGACGAGATAATCTGCGAGATGGAATCGCATATTTATTATTACGAGGTCGCCGGTTTGGCCTGCCTCGCCGGCGCCCAGGTTCGTCCGGTCATAGGCGACCGCGGCGTAATGACCGCCGCAGCCATCCGCGGAGCCATCCGCCCCATCGACATACACGCCCCCGAAACCGCCCTTATCTGCGTAGAAAATACCCATAACCGGGCCGGCGGCACCTGTTACCCCCTGGGCGAACTCGCCGCCATCCGCAGGCTGGCCGACGAGTTCCATATCCCGGTACATATGGACGGGGCCCGCATCTTTAACGCGGCGGTCGCGCAGGGCGTAGCCGTCGCGGAGATCGCTCAACATGCCGATACCGTGCAATTCTGTCTTTCCAAGGGACTGGCCGCGCCGGTGGGGTCGCTGCTGGTCGGTACACGCCCCTACATCGAAAAGGCCCGCCGCTTCCGCAAGATGCTCGGCGGCGGCATGCGTCAGGCCGGTATCGTCGCCGCGGCCGGCATCGTCGCCCTGAAAACGATGGTCGACCGTCTTGCGGAGGATCATACCAACGCCCGGTTGCTTGGCGAGGCGATCGCCGCCAGCGGCTATGTGATCGATATGAGCACGGTGCAGACCAATATCGTTATTTTTTCGACGGACGGCCTCAAGACCGATGCTCCCGCGTTTGTCGCCATGCTCAAGGACCGTGGCATAAAGGCCAACGCCTTTGGCGAACGGCGGGTGCGGATGGTTACCCATTTCGGCGTCGACCGCGCCGATATCGATTACACCGTCGATGTTCTGGCCAAGCTGAAGCAAGAATGTAGCTGAAAGAAGGACTTTTCATTATGAGCCTTTTCGAGGAACAGGACAGCGGGCCGGAGCTTGCGGCGCCGCTGGCGGTGAGGATGCGCCCGCTTACGCTGGCGGAATTCGTCGGCCAGGCCGATCTTATCGCCCCCGGGCGGTTTCTTCGCCGCATGATCGATGCCGACACCGTGCCGTCCATGATCCTCTTCGGGCCGCCGGGCACGGGCAAAACCACCCTAGCTCATATCATCGCCCGCGAGACGGACGCCCAGTTCGAGCAGCTCAACGCTGTCTCGGCGGGGGTGGCCGACATCCGCAGGATTATCGACGCTGCCCAGAAAAGGTTGCGGCTGCTGCGGCAGCGCACCATCCTGTTCGTCGACGAGATTCACCGCTTTTCCAAATCGCAGCAGGATGTTCTGTTGCCTTTTGTGGAGAACGGCACCGTCACGCTGATCGGCGCCACGACCGAGAATCCGTATTTTGAAGTGAATTCGCCGCTGTTGTCGCGGGCAAGGGTGTTTCGCCTCCTGCCGCTCGGCCCCGACGAGGTGGTCGCTATCCTCGCCGCCGCGCTGGCTGACGAGGAACGCGGCCTGGGCGGAACGGGCATCACTTGCGCTCCGGCTGTTTTAGCCGCCATCGCCGATTTCACCGGCGGCGACGCCCGTGTAGCCCTCAACCTGCTGGAGCAGGCTGCGGCGATGGCGACTGGCGACGGCCCGCGGGAAATAACCCTGGAGCTCCTCAAGTCAATCGCCGGCGAGCGGGTCATCGGCTATGACAAGAAAGGCGACACGCATTACGACGTGGCGTCGGCTTTTATAAAGAGCATGCGCGGTTCCGACCCCGACGCCGCCCTTCATTATCTCGCCCGCATGCTCGAAGCCGGTGAGGATGTGAAGTTCATTGCCCGCCGGATTGTCATCTGTGCTGCCGAGGATGTCGGCAACGCCGATCCGCAGGCACTGGTGGTGGCGACCGCGGCCATGCACGCCGTGCAGTTCATCGGCCTGCCCGAAGCCCGCATTCCCCTCGCACAGGCGGTAGTCTATATAGCCGCCGCCCCCAAAAGCAATGCCGCGTATGTGGCTGTCGACCAGGCAATGGCCGACGTGCGGGAAAAAGAAGGCGGCCGCGTGCCGCTTCACCTGCGGGACGCCAGTTATAAAGGCGCCAAGCTGTGGGGGCACGGCCAGGACTATAAATATCCGCACAATTTTCCCGGCGCTTACGTGTCTCAGCAGTATCTTCCGGACGAATTGAAAGAATACGTTTATTACCGGCCGACCGACCAGGGATTTGAGGCCGAGATCGCGCGCAGGCTGCGCGAGCGGGGCAATGCGCGGCCGGCGAAATGACAAGGCCGCCGTGGTCGAGAAGGGCTTTTTGCGTCCGGAATAAATCCGAGTCGGCGGGTCAAAAATAATAGCGCATCGTCTTTACAACCCGACCTTTTTCTGGTATATTGAATCTAAACAAATCCTATCGTAATACTCGGAAAAGCGGGTGATTCAAAGTGAAGCTGTCCACCAAAGGGCGTTATGGCGTATCCGCTATGTTCGATTTGGCTCTTCACCACGGACAGGGGCCGATTTCCCTTAAAAGCGTCGCTCAGCGCCAGGGGATTTCCGAGCACTATCTCGAACAGCTTATGGGAACGTTGCGAAAGGCCGGCTATGTCAAAAGCGTGCGCGGCGCCCAGGGGGGCTATACTCTGACAAAGTCTCCGGAAGAGATTACCGTGGGCGATATCATCAGGATAATGGAGGGGCCGACCGCACCGGTCGACTGCCTGCTGGCCGACACCGCTGACAATAAATATTGTGCCCGAGCCGGGAACTGCGTGACGCGGGGCGTTTGGGCGAAAGTGCGCGACAGCATCGATGCGGTGCTAGATTCGATTACCCTCGCCGACTTGGCGAATGAAGACAAAGCATAGGAGTGATAGCATGAAACGCATTTACTTCGATCATTCGGCCACAACCCCCGTCGACAAGGAAGCGGCAGCGGCGGTGCTGGAATACATGACCGAAAAATTCGGCAACGCATCGAGCATTCATAGTTTCGGCCGCGAAGCCCGCAAAGCGGTGGATGAGGCTCGCGAAAAGGTGGCCAAACTCATCGGGGCGACCGCCAACGAAATCTTCTTCACCAGCGGCGGCACCGAGGCCGACAACCTCGCCATCAAAGGTGTTGCGTTCGCCAACCGCAAGAAAGGCAATCATATAATCACCTCGGCTATCGAGCATCACGCGGTGCTCCATACCTGCGAGTATCTCGAGAAGCACGGCTTTACGGTGACCTACCTGCCAGTGGACGAATACGGCATGGTGAGTGTCGAAGAGCTTCAGAAAGCCATCACCGACAAAACCATCCTTATTTCCATCATGATGGCCAATAACGAAGTCGGCACCATCCAGCCGGTGCAGGAAATTGGCAGGATCGCTCGCGAAAAAGGCATTTACTTTCATACCGACGCCGTGCAGGCGGTAGGTAATTATCCTATAAACGTCCAAGAAATGAACATCGACATGTTGGCGCTGTCCGGCCATAAATTCCATGCCCCCAAAGGCATCGGCGCCCTTTATATCAGGAAAGGGGTACGCATCGAGGCGGTTCAGCACGGCGGCGGCCACGAGCGCAACATGCGGGCGGGCACCGAAAATGTCCCCGGCATCGTCGGCCTCGGCAAAGCAGCGGAAATTGCCAAGCGGGATATGGCCCAGAAGGTCACTTATCTTGCCAAACTTCGCGATAGGATAATCAACGAGGTCATGACGAAGGTTCCCCATGTCAAGCTGAACGGCCACCCGACTGAGCGTCTTCCCGGCAATGTCAACTTCAGCTTCCTCTTTATCGAGGGTGAATCGTTGCTTCTTAACCTTGACCTCAAAGGCATCGCCGCCTCCAGCGGTTCGGCCTGTACCTCCGGGTCGCTCGACCCGTCGCACGTGCTTTTGGCGATGGGACTTACCCACGAGGTGGCCCACGGGTCGTTGCGCGTTACCCTTGGCCGCGGCAACACCGCCGAAGAGGTGGAATACTTCCTCCAGGTACTGCCGGAAATAATCGACAGGCTGCGCGCCATGTCGCCGCTGTTCGGCGAGAGCGCCAAAACGGTGGTCAACAATCCGTGCAACGAATGCCACATGCATTAATGATAAGATAGGGGAGATACCATGTATACGGAAAAAGTTATGGACCATTTCACCAATCCGCGCAACGTCGGCGAAATCAAGGAAGCCAGCGGAATCGGCGAAGTGGGCAACGCCAAATGCGGCGACATCATGCGCATATACCTGAAGGTCGATGACAACGACGTCATCACCGACGTCAAATTCAAGACCTTCGGCTGCGGCGCGGCGATTGCCACCAGCAGCATGGTCACCGAGATGGTGAAAGGCAAAAAGCTTTCCGAGGCCCTGGAGATATCCAACCAGGCGGTCGCCGAGGCCCTGGGCGGATTGCCGCCGGCCAAGATGCACTGTTCAAATCTGGCGGCCGATGCCCTGCACCACGCCATTAAGGATTACATCGACAAAAAAGGAAAGTGATAGTGTGACGGCTAAACCGAAAGTGGTCGTCGCCATGAGCGGAGGGGTGGACAGTTCTTTGACTGCCGCCCTTCTCGTGCACCAGGGCTACGACGTAATCGGCGCAACTATGCAGATTTGGGACAATGAGCGCGAAGACGCCGACGAACGGGGCTGCTGTTCGCTGTCGGCGGTGGCTGATGCGCGTCGGGTCGCCGACAGGCTGGGCATTCCTTATTATGTGCTCAATTTTCGCGCCCTTTTCCAGGAGACGGTTGTCGACTATTTTATCGCCGAATACGCCGCCGGCCGCACTCCTAACCCCTGCATCGCCTGCAACCGTTACGTCAAGTTCGAAGGCCTGCTGAAAAAGGCGCTGGCCTTGGGGGCGGAGTATGTCGCCACCGGCCATTACGCCCGTATCGGCTACGACGGAACAAGGAAGCGGTTTCTGCTTCGCAAGGGCGTGGACTCGACCAAGGACCAGTCTTATGCGCTTTATCACCTCAACCAGCATACTCTCAGGCATTTCCTCATGCCGTTGGGTGAATATACCAAGGTGGAAACCCGCCGGATGGCCCGCGAGATCGGCCTCGCCGTCGCCGACAAGCCTGACAGCCAGGAGATCTGTTTCGTACCTGACGACGATTATCAGCGGTTTCTCGCCGAGAAAGCTCCCGGCAGCCTCAGGCCCGGGGATATTGTTGACACGCACGGCCGGATTCTTGGCCGGCACAAAGGCCTGCCGTTATACACCGTCGGCCAGCGCAAGGGCTTGGGCATTGCGGCCGGCCGACCGCTTTACGTCGTCGCTCTCGATACAGACCGAAACCAGGTAATCGTCGGCGATGACGACGACGTTTTCGCCAGTGAACTGATCGCCGGCGATCTAAACTACATCGCCTTCGACGACTTATCCGCCCCGCTGGCGGCGGCGGTCAAGATTCGTTACAGCGCCCGCGAGGCTCCGGCGATTATTACGCCGTTCACCGACGGCCAGGTGCGGATTCGGTTCGAAACTCCCCAGCGGGCCATAACCCCCGGACAGTCGGTCGTTTTTTACGACGGGGACATCGTTTTGGGCGGCGGCATTATCGGCAAAGTTGTGGGGTAATGGGATAAAAAACGGGATATTCGGACAATATGCCTCTATAAGGAAAAACCAAACTAACAGTGTTGCTCTGCAGGCCGCGGAAAAGTTCGCCGGAACTTTTCCGCGGCCTTCTTAAATAAAAGGCGGCGAATCCGGCCATAATACTAGTGCAATCTGTTTCGACGGAAAGGCTGGCCTGTATGCAGAAACTGCGGCGATTGCTCGGCCTGCCGGTGCTGGAGATCGAAAATGGCACCCAGATTGGCGAAGTCCAGGAAGTGGTCCTGAATATCGGGCAGGCGGCCGTCACCGGGATAGTGATCGCCGAGCCGACCTGGTTCAGCCACGAAAGAGGCATCTTCTTCGCCGACCTTTACAGCATCGGGCGCGACGCCGTGACCGTCAGGAGCGCGG
Source organism: Selenomonadales bacterium 4137-cl (assembly GCA_032334055.1). NCBI lineage: Bacteria > Bacillati > Bacillota > Negativicutes > Acetonemataceae > Anaeroselena > Anaeroselena agilis. The sequence continues at coordinate 1,401,120 of JAUOZS010000001.1, forward strand.
CTGCGGTGCGGGATTTTTCCGCTGCCATGGCCGTCGCCGAGGTTAACACGTTATCGGTGTTATGCGATAAGGAAATCTACACCGAGACGGGGGACTATCTCGGAGTGATGACCGATGTTTCCTGGGAGCCGGCGACGGGGGAAATCCGCTTCTATGAGCTGTCGGACGGACTTATCACCGATTTCCTCTGCGGTCGTTTGATTATGCCGCTGCCGCCGGCCCAGGTGGTAGGCAAGGACAGGCTGATCGTGCCGGAAGCGATGATCGAGCTGCTCCAGACAGCAAATCACGATCCGGGTGGTGTGTGTTAATGGTGACTTGCCCTGTGTGCGCCAAGCGCGCGGTCGGCAAGGTCGGAGCAGATCAGTACTACTGCTGGGACTGTTGCGTGGAGTTTGTCGTCCGTGGTCCCCGCGTGACTATCTTCAACGTCGAGCCTGACGGCAGTCTGACACTGTACGCCGACCCCTCGGCCGGGGGCGTAAATTTAGTGATGCAAGAGGGGGGATATGATGCGCAGCAAATTCATGCACGGGTTAATCTGGGGTAGCGTTGTCGGAACCGTACTAGGCGCCATCATGAGTCCCATGTTGAGACCGCAGAGGAAACCGCTGATGGAACGGAGCGCCGAGGCTCTCGGGCACACTACGCGTGATCTGATGCGGGAAGCCCGTCGGGCCAGAAAAAGGATTATGAAGAAACTTGATTAAGTGAAGGGGAGACCGCCCGGTCTCCCCTTCACTATGAGGTGAGACAAGTGGTGATAACGCGGACGACGATACGGGCCGCACTGCTACTGTTTTTCGCCCTGCTGGCCGCATATTTCCTATGGTTGGTGCGCGGCGGCCTTTATCCTTTCATTATTGCATTTTTTCTTGCCTATTTGCTCAACCCGGCGGTGGGGTACCTTGAGGGCAAAGGCATAAAGCGGGTTTGGGCAATCGCCTGGGTGTACGTCCTGCTGTTCGCGTGCCTGTTTGTGGTCGGTAGCTGGCTAATCCCGGTGCTGATTCGTGAATTGGAAGGTTTTGGCCAGGAATTGCCCGCGATGATAGCCAAGGGTGAAGAACTGGTCGTCGCCCTTCAGTCGCAATATCAGCAGTCCGCGCTGCCCCACTCGCTGCGCGCCGCTCTCGACAACGGCCTCACCACCCTCCAGGCGTCGCTGCAGTCGTTCGTCGCCGGCATTGTCGGCGGCATCATGCATATGCTAACTCACTTCATCGGTCTGGCGATAAGCCCGGTACTCGCTTTTTATCTCCTCCACGACTGGCATGAGCTGAGCGCGGCCGTACTCCGCACGCTGCCTGCCCGGTGGCGTCACGAAACTGTCCTCATCCTCCGTGACGTAGACGGCGTGCTGTCGGGAGTAATCCGTGGCCAGGTGACGGTAGCTATCATCGTCGGTATTCTCGTCAGCACGGGGCTCTATCTCCTCGATGTCCGTTACGCCCTCATCATCGGCATCCTCGCCGGCGCGCTCGATATAATCCCTTATTTCGGAGCCTTCATCGGCGCCACCCCGGCGGTCACCGTGGCGCTGCTGACATCGCCGCTGCTGGCCTTCAAAGTCGGGCTGCTCTTTTTCGTCATCCATCAGTTGGAGGGGACGGTCATCGGCCCTAAAATCCTTGGCGACAACATCGGGCTCCACCCCCTGTCTGTGATCATGTTCCTCTTTATCGGCGAGGAGTTGGGCGGGCTGATGGGCATGCTGCTAGGCGTGCCGGCCGGAGCGGTGGGAAAGGTGCTGCTAAGCCATCTGTTTCGTATCCTGATATGAGAACAGGGGAAGATTGGCTGCTGCGTAGCCTACGATTCAGCATCCTGTTCCTCCTGGGTAGTATTTGGCAATCCGTTCCGCCGTCTAATGGCGACTGTCGGCATCGTAGACGGATTCATTGACATTAAAGTCCAAATTATGTATAATTCCAAGAGAATGTTTGCCTAATTGTGGAGGTTGATAAACTTGACCGGAAATGAACTGCGCAAGAAATTCCTGCAGTTTTTCGCCAGTAAAGATCATCTCGTTCTTCCCAGCTACCCGCTCGTTCCCGAGAACGACCCGACTCTGCTGTTAATCGGCGCCGGCATGGCGCCGTTCAAGCCCTTCTTCACCGGCAAGATGAAGCCTCCCCACCTGCGGATCGCCACCAGCCAGAAGTGCGTGCGTACCGGCGATATAGAAAATGTCGGCCGTACCGCCAGGCATCACACCTTCTTCGAAATGCTCGGCAATTTCTCCTTCGGCGACTACTTCAAGAAGGACGCTATCGCCTGGGGGTGGGAGTTCGTAACCAAGGAACTCGGCCTTCACCCCGACAAGCTGTGGGTCACCATCCACACCAAGGACGATGAAGCCTTCGAAATCTGGCGCGACGATATCAGCGTGCCGGTTGAGCGCATTGTCCGCATGGAGGACAACTTCTGGGAAATCGGCCCCGGCCCCTGCGGTCCCTGCTCGGAGATTTACGTAGACCTCGGGCCGGAACGCGGCTGCGGCAAGCCGGATTGCGCCGTCGGCTGCAACTGCGACCGTTACCTGGAAATCTGGAATCTTGTCTTCACCCAGTTCGACCGCGACGAAGCCGGCAACTACACGCCGCTCGCCAAGAAAAACATCGATACCGGCGCCGGCCTCGAACGCATCGCGTCGGTGCTGCAGAATAAAAAGTCCAATTTCGAGACCGATCTGCTTTTCCCGATCATTGAGCACATGGAAAAAGTAGCCGGTGTCAAGTACGGCGCCTCGGCGCATACCGACGTATCCCTCAAGGTCATCGCCGACCACGGCCGCAGCATGGTGGTCATGATCGGCGACGGCATCCTGCCTGCCAACGAAGGCCGCGGCTACGTGCTTCGCCGCATCCTCCGCCGGGCCGTCCGCCACGGACGCCTGATGGGGGTCGACAAACCCTTTCTCACCGCGATCGTCGATGTCGTGGCGGATATTTTCGCCGAGCCTTATCCCGATATTGGCGAAAAGCGGGCCTATATCAAGAAAGTCATCCAGATGGAGGAAGACCGCTTCGGCGCCACCCTTCTCCAGGGACTCGACCTTCTCAACAAGCACATCGATGAGCTGAAGGCGGCCGGCGGTAAAACTCTCGACGGCGCGTCGGCCTTTCGTCTCTACGATACCTTCGGCTTCCCGTGGGAGCTGACCGAGGAAATCCTGTCCGAAAACGGCATGTCGATGGACAAGACCGCTTTCGATGACGCTATGAACCAGCAGCGGGAGCGGGCCCGCGCCGCCCGCAGCGAAAACGCCCGTATCGACCTGCCCGATCTGACCGGCGTAATCAACGCGCCCGTGGTCCAAGACCCGTGCGCCGATACTGCCAAGATCGTCGTCATCCTCAAGGACGGCAAGGTCCTCGCCGAAGCTAACGACGGCGAAGAGGCGGCCGTTATCTTGAACGTCACCCCCTTCTACGCCGAAAGCGGCGGCCAGGTCGGCGACGCCGGCGTTGTCGCCGGACCCTTGGGAAAGATGCGGGTCAGCACGGCCCAGAAGCTGCCTGACGGCACCGTCTACCATGTCGGCTATATCGAGGAAGGAACGCTCAAGACAGGCGATACCGTAAAGGTAGCGGTTGAAATGCCCCGCCACCTTGCAACCGCCCGCAACCATACCGCGACCCATCTTCTCCACGCCGCCCTCAAGCAGGTCGTCGGCAGTCACGTGAACCAGGCCGGTTCGTTGGTTGGTTCCGACAGACTGCGGTTCGATTTTACCCATTTCGCCCCGGTAACTGAACCGGAACTTGCCGAGGTCGAAAGGCTGGTCAACCAGGCCATCCTCGACAACATCCCGGTCGCGGCCATCGAAACCACCCAGGACCTAGCCAGGGACATGGGGGCGGTGGCGCTGTTCGGCGAAAAATACGGCCATAAGGTGAGGGTAGTCGTCGCCGGCGACTTCAGCAAGGAACTGTGCGGCGGCAGTCACGTGGGCAGCACGGCAGAAATAGCCCTGTTCAAGATCGTCAGCGAAGCCAGCGTCGGCTCCGGCCTGCGTCGTATCGAGGCGGTTACCGGCGGCGGCGCGCTTGAATACATCAACAGCCGCGAACGCATTCTCACCGCTGCTGCGGCAGCCCTCAAAACCAGGCCGGAGGAGCTGGCCGGCAAGGTGGAGGCTCTGGCCGCGGAAATCAAGGAAGTGGAACGCGAACTTGCCAAGGCCAACGTTGAGAAGGCGAAGGGAGAAGTCCAGCGTCTGGCGGATAATCCGGTCACGATCGGCGGCTGCCAGGTAATCAGCGCCGAGGTTGCCATTCCCGACATCGAAGGCCTGCGCAACCTCGCCGACATGCTGCGCGACAAGCTGGCCGGCAAGGCGGGCGTAATCGTGCTCGGCGCCAAACAAGGCGACAAGGTGAGTCTCGTGGCTACGGCCACTCCCCAGGCTGTCGGTCTTGGCGCACACGCCGGCAACATCGTAAAGGCGGCGGCGGCGGTGGCCGGCGGCGGCGGCGGCGGTCGCCCGGACATGGCCCAGGCCGGCGGCAAGCTGCCCGAGAAACTGGCGGATGCGCTGAAAGCCGCCGAAACTGCGCTCGAAGGCCAGATTAAAAAATAAGCTTTCAGGGGCGGGCCGCAGGGATAGGCCCGCCCGTGATTTATTTTCCGCCCACACAGGAAATAAATAGGCAGAGTAGAATATAATGGTATAGCACGGGAAATACTAATGGGGAGGAGGGTGTCCCATGGCCAATCCGTCTGAGCAGACGATGATGTTCAAAGTCGACAGCGAGGAGAAAAACGCTGCCGTCATCATCAACTCCGTATACGAGGCGTTGAGGGAGAAAGGTTACAACCCGATCAACCAACTGGTAGGATACCTTCTGTCAGGAGACCCGACCTACATAACCAGCTACAAGAATGCCCGCACGCTGATCCGTAAGCTCGAGCGGGACGAATTGCTCGAAGAACTGGTCAAGGCCTACCTGGAAAAGAAGTAGATGGAGTACCGCGTTCTCGGCAACACGGGCCTTTTGGTGTCGCGTCTGTGCTTCGGGGCGCTGACCATCGGTCCATTGCAGGCAAAATTGCCTCTGCAGAGCGGCGCCGCCGTTATCCGGGCGGCCCTGGACGCAGGGGTTAATTTTATTGACACCGCCGAACTCTACGGCACCTACCCTTATATCAAGGCCGCTATTCGCGGCGCGACCGACGTTATCGTGGCTTCAAAATCCTACGCCTACACCTATGACGACATGCGTCGCAGCGTGGAAGAGGCCTGCCGGGCGATCGGCCGCGACTATATCGACATTTTCCTGCTGCACGAGCAGCCCAGCCGCCTGACTTTAAAAGGCCATGCCGATGCCCTGGCCTACCTGACGGACGCCAAGCGTCAGGGGACGATAAGAGCGGCGGGAGTTTCCACCCATACTGTCGAGGTAGCGCGGGCGGCGGCGGAAATGGCCGCGGTCGACGTCATCCACCCTTTGTTCAATAGGCGCGGCGTCGGGATAATGGACGGCACGGCGGAAGACATGGCCGCCGCTGTCGCCGCCGCGGCTGCGGCCGGCAAAGGCGTCTACACCATGAAAGCGCTGGGCGGAGGCCACCTCATCAAGGACGCGGCGGCGGCGCTTTCCTGGGTGCTCGCTTCTCCAGGCGTTTGTTCCGTAGCGGTGGGGATGCAGTCGACCGATGAGGTGGCGTATAACTGTGCGTTGGTCAAGGGGACAAGTCCTGACCGGGAAATCGCTGGTCGCCTTGCGGGACGCACGCGGCGGCTGTTGATCGAAGACTGGTGCGCAGGCTGCGGGCGGTGCGCGGACAAGTGTCCGGCCGGCGCTTTGCGCCTCAGGGACGGTCGGATCGCGGTCGACCCGGCGAAATGCCTTTGTTGCGGCTATTGCGGAGCACACTGTCCCGAGTTTTGTTTAAAAATAATATAGAATAGATAATTGGGAGCCATTATGCGCATACTAGCACTTGATGTCGGCGAAAGGACGATCGGCGTGGCCGTGAGCGACGAACTGGGGCTTACCGCCCAGGGGCTGGAGGTCATCCGGCGCACTTCACCCGCGGCCGACTTCCGCCGCCTCGCCGAACTTGTCGCCGCTTACAAGGTCGATACCTTCCTCATCGGTTTGCCAAAGAATATGAACGGCACAATTGGACCGCGGGGCGAGTCGACCCAGCGCTTCGCCGCCGAAATAGCGGCCGCTTTTCCGTCATGCGGTGTCAAGCTGTGGGATGAGCGCCTGTCGACGGTGGCGGCGGAACGGTCGCTGATCGAGGCCGACGTCAGCCGCCGCCGGCGGCGCGAGGTGATTGACAAGATGGCGGCGGTGTTTATTCTCCAGGGTTATCTCGACAGTAAGCCGGCCCAGAAACTTCCTTGACAGGCTATTTCTTCTGGGCTACAATTACAGTGACATAAGGAAATGAGGTGACGAAATGGCTGATTTTGAAAATGACGACATGGAAATGGAAGAAGAACCCGTAGTCGTGATGACCGACGAAGAGGGCAATGAATATTATTACCGCGAAGAAGTAATCATCCCCGTGGGCGACAAAAAGTTCGCCATCCTGGTGCCGATCAGCATCGACGAGGACGAGGAAGAAGAGTGCGGCTGCGGCTGCTGCTGCGAGGATGAGGAAACCGACGTTTATATCGCCCGTATCGATATTGACGAGAACGGCGAGGAAATTTACGTCGATCCCACCGACGCAGAATTCGACGAAGTCCGTCAGGCTTACGAAGACCTGCTGGCGGAAGAGGAAGACGAAGCATAATCGAACTGACCTGCTGCAATGGAGCCATAAACGGCTTCATTTTTTTTGCCCTGCTGTGTATAATATACCTTGCAAGTGAGGTGATCTTAAATGCTGCAGTTGGACAAGCAGATACACAAGTGGCTTATAGCAATTGTTATTGCCGGCGTGTTCGTCCTGGCGGCCGGTAGCGCCGTTTACAGCCTCGCCAGGCCGGTTAACGCCTCCGCCGGCGACGCCATAATGGTCGTCGTCAAGCCGGGGATGGCTACCCAGGCCATTGGCGAGCTTTTACACGACAAAGGGCTGATAAAGAATGTGCTGATTTTCCGGGTCATGGCCAAAATGGAAGGAATGGAAGGCAGCCTTCAGGCGGGGGAGTACTCCTTTAGCAAGGCGATGACGGTCAGGGAAATCATCGGCAAGCTGGTGCGGGGCGAAACCGCGTATAGACAGTTCACCATTCCCGAAGGGTTCACCATCGACCAAATCGCCGCCCTTCTGGAAAAAAACAAACTGGCGTCGGCGGCCAAATACAAGGCTGTTGCCGCCGGCTACGCTCCGTATGATTATATACGCCCGGCCGCGAACGTGAAGTATCAGGCCGAAGGGTTCGTATTCCCCGATACCTACCGCGTCGCGGCCGGCACCAGCGAAGCACAGTTGGTCAAGATGATGATGTCCCAGTTCGACAGCCAGTTCACGCCGACTATGCGTGAGCGCGCGGCTGAGCTAGGACTGTCGGTGCGGGAAGTGGTCATTTTGGCCTCTTTGGTCGAAAAGGAAGCTCAGCTGGCTGCGGAACGGCCGGTCATCGCCGGCGTGTTTCTCCGGCGGCTGAAGCTCGGAATGCCGCTGCAGTCGTGCGCCACCATCCAGTATATCCTCGGTTACCCGAAGCCCGAGTTGACGGTGCAGGATACCGAAATTCCCTCTCCTTACAATACCTACCAGAACATGGGCCTGCCGCCCGGTCCGATTGCCAGCCCGGGGCTGGCGTCCATAAAGGCGGTGCTTTATCCGGCCGATACCGAGTATCTGTACTTTTTCGCGAATAAAGACGGCAGCCACGTATTCAGCCGAACGTACGAAGAGCACCTGGCGGCCATCAACCGGGACGACTCTTAGGTGGACGACCTGCTACGGTCTATGGAGGAATACGCCGCTTTGCGGACCATCCCGGTCATCGGGCGCGACGGCGCGGCGCTGCTGGCCGCCACGGTGGCGGAAGCCGGCCCGAGGACAATCCTCGAGATCGGCACAGCCATCGGCTATTCGACACTGCTGATGGCTGAGCGCGCGCCGAACGATGCGGTGATCACCACCATCGAAGTCGATGCCGAACGGGCTGCCGCTGCGGCGGCTTTTTTCCGCCGCTCCCGCCACGCCGGCCGTATCGATCTGCTGGTGGGCGATGCGGCCGCTATCCTTCCCGTGCTGGGAGGGACATACGATTTTCTGTTCATCGACGCCGCCAAAGCCCATTATCTCGATTACCTGGCCAAGGCAATGGACAAGCTCCGGCCCGGAGCGGTCGTTTTCGCCGACAACGTTTATTTCTACGGCCTGGTGACGGCCGAGCGGCCGCCGCGCCGCATGCGGACGCTCGTAAAGAGGATGCGGGCTTATCTTGATTTCGTAAACAGCGATGCCCGGTTTGCTACGACCGTTCATCCGATCGGCGACGGCATCGCCATTTCCCGCTTTCAGGGGGACGACACCAATGCGCATTCCTGAACTTTTAGCACCCGCCGGCAATCTGGAGAAGCTCCGCGTCGCCCTTGCCTATGGCGCCGACGCCGTATATTTCGGCGGCAAAAGCTTTGGCCTCAGGGCGTTTTCCGACAACTTCGGCGACGAGGAATTGGCGGCCGCCGTGGCCGTCGCCCATGAAGCCGGCAAAAAGGCGTATGTTACCGTCAACATTTTTCCCCATAACGAGGACCTGCCGGCCCTGCCCGTCTATATAGCGCTGCTGAGGGACATCGGCGCCGACGCGGTGATAGTATCCGATCCGGGCGTTTACCGGATCGTCCGCCAGGTCGCTCCCGAACTTCCAATCCACATCAGCACTCAGGCCAACACTACCAATTGGTCGGCAGCCTTGTTCTGGCAGGAGTTGGGCGCCCGCAGGATCGTGCTGGCCCGCGAAGTATCCCTGGCCGATGTCAGGCTGATCCGTGAACGGACCGCTATTGAACTGGAAGCCTTCGTCCACGGCGCCATGTGCATTTCATATTCGGGCCGTTGCCTGTTGAGCAACTATTTCACCGGCCGCGACGCTAACCGGGGCGAATGCGCCCAGGCCTGCCGCTGGCGCTACCATGTGGTCGAGGAAACGCGCCCGGGCCAGTATTTCCCGGTCACCGAGGACGAACGCGGCACTTATTTGTTTAACTCCCGCGACCTGTGCCTGCTGCCTCACATCCCCGCAATGATTGACAGCGGGCTGAGCAGCTTCAAGATCGAAGGCAGGATGAAAAGCGTCCACTATGTCGCGACCGTCGTCAAGGTATACCGCGAGGCCCTCGACGCCTATGCCGCCGACCCACGGCGCTACGATGTACGGGAGGAATGGCTGGCTGAGCTTGCCGCCATATCCCACCGGCCGTACACCACCGGTTTTGCGTTCGGAAAAACTGGCCCCGGGGATCAGCTATATGGCGGCGGCACCTATAAACAGAGCCACGATTTCGTGGGGCTGGTGAGGGGGTATGATCCGGTCCGCGGTCTGGCGGCGGTGGAGCAGCGCAACAACATGAAGGTGGGCGAAGAGATCGAGGTTCTTTTGCCTCAGGGAAAAAGCTTCCGGCAGCATATCGACGCCATGTTCGACGCCGAGGGCAATCCGATCGAGGTTGCTCCCCACCCGCAGCAGCTTGTCTACATCCCTGCGGAGCGACCGGTGGTAGAGTTCGCTATGCTGCGGCGAAAGGGGAGAGGGGATGTTTGACGCCGGGACGATTTACATCCGCGTCGAGCCGCGTGACGTTAACTTCGTCAACCGGATAATGGAGGGGCACGAATATCTCGGCGTCGTAACGACGGTCGACAAAGCGCGCGGTATCTTGGCCGTGCGGGCCACCACCGATACCGCGGCGGCGGCGCGGGCTATCCTCGGACGCCTGCCGGTCCTGGTCGAATTCCTCGAAAAGCCCGAATAATTCCAATAAATGCAACAAGTCCCCCGGCGCATTGCCGGGGGATTTGTTGCGCCGAGTCGGTCCTCTGCCGCGGGGACGTTTTAAGCAGGCAACAAATGGAGAAACTAAAAGCAGATCAACTTTCGAGGTGGCTCATGATATCCAGCAAAAGGATTTTTGGCCTCGCAGTTATGTTTTCGATCATTTGTTGCCTGCTTGCAGGCCGCCTCGTCTATCTTCACCTTGTCGCCGGTCCGCGCCTGGCTATCCAAAGCCTCGGCAGCCGCATCCAGGAGGTGCCGGTCGATGTGGACCGGGGTGAGATCCTAGACCGCAACGGCGTACCGCTTACCAACACCGCCCAGCATTTCAGCCTGGCGGTGTTTCCTACCCATATAGCCGATGTTCGGCGGGCAACGGCAGAACTAGCCGAACTGACCGGCTTCGACGCCGCGAAAATCGCAGCCCGTATCGATCGCGACGGGCGGCCGTTCAAGCTGAAAACCGATATGGACGCCATGAGCGCCAGGAAGGTCAATGCCCGCCATATACCCGGCGTGATGGCGGTTGCCGAGAAGGTTCGCTATGGTTACAGCTCGCTGGCCGCGCATGTGGTCGGTTATATAAACGCTGCGGACAATCGCGGCGTCAGCGGCATCGAAGGCATGTACGACGATATTCTCCGCGGCGGTCAGCCCACTTATCTGGTTGCGGTAGTCGACGCCGGCCAGCAGTTGATTCCCGGTCTCGGCTATAAAAGGTTGAGGCTGGCGGACGGCGGGGGACCCAGTCACGTTGTTCTCACCATCGATAGCAGGACGCAAAAAATCGTCGAGAAAGTGATGGACGAAAATATCGTTAAAGGGGCGGTAGTCGTCATGCGTCCGGGGACGGGCGAGCTACTGGCGATGGCCTCCAGGCCCGGTTTCGACGCCAACAACCTCGGCGAATACCTCGGCAGGGGGACGGCGCCGCTTTTGAACAGAGCGGTGGCGGCCTATCAGCCGGGCTCGGTGTTCAAGCTCGTGGTGGCTTCAGCCGCTCTCGAGGAGGGGGTCGTTAGCCCGAACGATCAATTCTATGATCCCGGATATATCGATATTAACGGCCTGAGGTTCAAGGGCTGGGACTTCGAGCAGGGCGGACGCGGTAAACTATCTTTTGCCGAAGCGATGGCTTATTCCAGCAATCCAGTGCTGATCCAGGTCGGGACAAAGCTTGGGGCGGCCAAGCTGATTGATTATGCCGACAGGCTCGGGTTCGGACACAAAACGAAACTGGAGTTCGACGGCGAAGCGGACGGCAACCTGCCAACTCCGGACAGCGTTTATCCGGGCGACCTCGCCAACCTCGCCATTGGGCAGGGGACGCTCGAAGCCACGCCGCTGCAAATAGCCTGCATGGTAGCCACCATCGTCAACGACGGCGTCGCTGTCGATCCGTATATTGTCAGTCGGCTGACAGCCGCCGACGGCACGATCGTCAAAAGTTTTCCCGCTTCGCGCGGCCATCGCGTACTTTCCCGGCGGACGGCAGGCCAACTGCGGACGATGATGCAAGCCGTCACGCGCGTCGGTACGGGGCAGGAGGCATATGTCGAAGGGTTCGGCAGCGCGGGCAAGACGGGGACGGCGGAAACGGGCCGTTCTGGCCCGGCCGGCAGGAGCGTCAACCACGCCTGGTTTGCAGGGTACGCGCCTCTTGATAATCCCCGGTATGTCGTGGTAGTATTTGTAGAAGATGGCATGTCGGGCGGCGACGTCGCCGCTCCCATCTTCCGGGAGATAACCGCGCGGATTCTGGCAGGCGGCTGACCGTGTATGCCGTCCTGCGGAAAGCGGATAATAAGGTTAACGGAGGTTACCGTGGATAATCTGGAGCAAGCCCGTCAAGCGGTGCGCGAGGCCATCAGGCAGGGCGCGCACGCCGCCGAAGCATACCTGCTCGACTCCCAATCACTGCTCGTCGAAGTCGCCGACCAGGCGGTCGAAACCCTTAAATTCGCCAACGACACCGGTCTTGGCGTGCGAGTCTTCGCCCGCGACGGCCGGGTGGGCTTCGCCTTCGCCACCGACATCTCGACAGCGTCGCTGGCTGAGACGGCTAGGCAGGCGATCGCCAACAGCCGCATCACCTTTCCGGACACATACAATACGCTGCCGGCGTCTGCCGGCAATATACCGTCGTTGCGTCTTCTCGACCCGGCGATCGGCGCCGCCGCGGTCGAGCGGAAAATCGAACTCGCCAAAGGGGTGGAGGCTGCTGCTCGCCGGAGGGACGGCCGGGTGAAGCGCACGGAACGCTGCGTTTACGAGGATGCCGAATACGGCGTTGCCCTCGCCAACTCGAATGAACTGGCCGTTTCCTATCGCTCCGGCTACTGCGGGTTGTACGGCGTGGTCCTGGCGGAAGACGGCGGCGACGTGCAGACTGGCATGGGGCTGAGCTATTCCCGGGACTTCGCCGCTCTCGACCCTGAAGAAGTTGGCCGGGAGGCAGCCCGTGAGGCCTGTCTCCTTCTGGGGGCGAAAGAAATCGGCACAGTCAAGGCTGCCATTGTCCTGCCGCCATATGTGGCCACCAATTTCCTCGCGGTTCTTGTTCCCGCCCTGAGCGCGGACGCCGTGCAGAAGGGACGTTCGCTCTTTCGCGACAGCGTCGGCAAAAAAGTGGCCTCGCCCTTCATCACCCTTGTGGACGACGGAAGGCTGGACGGCGGTGTCGCCACTTCGCCGGTCGACGGCGAGGGGGTGCTGACCGGGAGGACCGAACTTATCACAAGCGGCGTTCTGCAGGGGTTTCTCCATAACACTTACACCGCCGGGCGGGTCGGCGCCGCCAGCACCGGCAACGGCGTCCGCCATTCGTTCAGGGGGATGCCGGAGGTCGGCCCGACCAATATCTTTTTCGCCAAGGGTGAAACCCCTCGTGACGAATTGATCGGCGGCGTTAAGGAAGGGCTTTACATCACCAGCGTGATGGGCATGCACACCGCCAACCCGATCTCCGGCGATTTCTCGGTGGGCGCGGCCGGCGTATGGATCAGGGACGGACAGTTTACGCAGCCGGTGCGGGGGGTGGCGATCGCCGGCAATATTCTCGACTTCCTCGGCGAGGTGGATGCCGTCGGCGACGATTTGCGGTTTTTCGGTTCCCAGGGGGCTCCGACGCTAAGAATTGACAAAATAACCATCAGCGGAGCTTGAGCGCCGAGCAAAAGCTAGGCAAGTTCGGATAATTGTGGTAAAATATCTGAGTTAGCATGCATAGCGGACGGAGGATTGATGTATGAATAACGTCAGACCGCGGGTGCTCGTCATCCATGGGCCCAACCTCAATCTGCTCGGTCGCCGAGAACCCAACGTCTACGGCTCGCTGTCGCTGGACGAAATCGACCGTCGCCTGCGGGAAAAGGCGGGCGCGCTCGGCCTTGATCTGGAGATCGTTCAGACCAATCACGAGGGTGTCATGGTCGAGACCATCCAGAAAGCCATGCAGGGTTATGCCGGCATCGTTATCAACCCCGCCGCTTTCACCCACTACAGCATAGCCGTCCGCGACGCGCTCGCGGCCGTATCCGTGCCGTCCGTAGAGGTTCATTTATCCAACATCTACACCAGGGAGGAGTTTCGCCGTCATTCGGTCGTCGCCCCGGTAGTGGACGGGCAGATCAGCGGCCTGGGGCCGCTGGGCTACCTGCTCGCGCTGGAAGCTGTCGCCGCGATGGCTGGCGAAGAGAAATGACCAATCGTCTGCATTCTTTACGCACTTATATCGCCACGGAGGGCTTGGCGGCGGTTATCGTCGCCAAACCGGAAAATAGGCGCTATTTCAGCGGCTTCACCGGTTCGTCCGGCCTGCTGCTCGTCAGCGCTGACGCAGCCAAGTTGATAACCGACTTTCGCTATATCGTGCAGGCCGGGCGCGAGGCGCCCGACTTTGCCGTCGTCCGCCACGGCAGCGACCTTTATGAAACGCTGGCCGCGGAAATAAAAAGTTTAGGCGACGGAAAGGTCGGCTTCGAAAGCGACTTCACCACCTGGGACGTCTGCCAGAAACTGAACGGGATCATAGCCCAGCCGACCCCGGTGCGACTGGACAAGCTGCGGATGGTTAAGGACGAAGCCGAACTGGCCGCGCTCCGTATAGCGGTCAGTCTGGCCGACGACGCCTTCGACAACATCCTCGGCTATCTTCGGCCGGGAATCAGTGAACGTGACGTTGCCCTCGAGCTGGAGTTCTTCATGCGGAAAAACGGCGCTGAAAAGGTCGCCTTCGATACAATTGTCGCCTCCGGGCCGCGATCAGCCCTGCCCCACGGGCGGGCCAGCGACCGGACGATTGCCGCCGGCGATTTCGTCACCATGGACTTCGGAGCTGTGTATCAGGGCTATCATTCCGACATCACCCGCACTGTAGTTGTCGGCAAAGCGTCGGCAAGGCAGCGTGAAATATACGATCTTGTGCTTGCCGCCCAACTGGCCGGGCTTGACGCCGTGACCGCCGGCAAGACCGGTCGCGAAGTGGACGCCGTAGCTCGCAAAGTTATCGGTGACGCTGGTTTTGCGGATAAATTCGGCCACGGCCTCGGTCACGGCGTGGGGCTCGAAATCCACGAGGAACCGCGCTTGTCGCCATCCGGCGGCGAGGTGTTGGCCGCCAACATGACGGTCACGGTCGAGCCGGGAGTATACTTCCCCGACTGGGGCGGCGTCAGGATCGAAGACACTGTGGTTGTTACCGCCGGCGGCGCGCAGGTGCTGACGGCGAGCAGCAAGGAATTCATACAGATAAGCTAGTGGACCGAAGACTAGTATATTGGAGGTTATGCAATGATTTCGAGCAACGATTTCCGTACCGGCGTGACCATCGAACTTGAGGGCGGCGTCTGGCAAGTCGTCGACTTCCAGCATGTCAAACCCGGCAAGGGCTCGGCTTTTGTCCGCACCAAGCTTAAAAACGTCAAAACGGGCGCCGTCGTAGAACGCACCTTCAACGCCGGGGAGAAAGTGCCCCGCGCCCATCTTGACCAGCGCCAGATGCAGTACCTCTACGAAAGCGACGGGTCCTACAACTTCATGGACAACGAAACCTACGAGCAGATCGCCCTCAGCAACGAACAACTGGGCGACGCCACGCGTTTCCTTAAGGAAAACATGAGCATAGGTGTCCTCTTTTTCCAGGGCGTCGTCATCGGTATCGACATGCCCAACTCGGTCGAACTGGAAGTGGTCGAGACCGACCCCGGCATCCGCGGCGACACCGCTACCGGCGGCACCAAACCCGCCAAACTCGAGACCGGCTATGTCGTAAAAGTGCCGCTGTTCATCAATATCGGCGACGTACTCAGGATTGATACCCGATCCGGCGACTACATAGAACGCGCTTAAATACGGCGGAGGCTGCCATTCTGGCAGCCTCCGGTTATTTTGTACTCCCGACCTCCCCAAGTAATGTTTTCGCGCGATAGTGGCAATACTACCACTAGCGCCGTTAATAGCCAAAAGAGGGGGGTAATCATGGGCAATATAAAGGAAAAAGTTGCTTATTTGCAAGGACTAACCAAGGGACTGAACGTCAGCGGCCAATCTTCGGAAGGTAAACTGCTGCTCAACATGGTCGACGTGCTGCAAGACATGGCTGAGGAAATCGATTGCCTGCACTCCGGGCAGGAGGACCTGGAAAATTACGTAGAAACCATCGACGAAGACCTTACCGACCTCGAAGAGGAGGTATTCGAGGACATCCACGATATCGAGACTGTGGAAGTGGATTGCCCCAACTGCCATGAGACCGTGGCCTTCGAATCGGACCTTCTCAACGAGGACGATATGGTCGAGGTCACCTGTCCCAACTGTGGCGAGGTGGTTTACGACAATACGCTCGAGTTTGCCGACGCCGCGGAAGAGGACATCGTCTACCGGCGAAGCATCCATCCTGGCGTGTAACAACCGATAAAGACAAAAAATCCCGGCTGACCGGGATTTTTGCTTTTATGGCATAAAGTAGTTTTACCGCCAATATCTATGTAAAGAGAAAGGCGGGACAAAGATATGTCCTATTGCGCAGTACTTGCCAAAACCCTCTTTCCGATGCTCGCCCCAACGGTGGCCGCCGTTCTCCGCGCCGTTTCGCCGGCGCTGCTGGACAAGGCCGGCGAAGTGCGTGTCAGGGCCGGTAAGCCGCTGCTCGTCGTTACGGGCGACGGAGACGTTTTTCTCGACGCAGCCGGCCGGCCGTCCCAGCCGGCGAAAGCGTACATCGTCAGCGGCGAGGACGTGGCCAAAACCTTGCAGATTGTCAGCCGCAACTCGCTGTACGCCTGTGAAGAGGAACTGCGCCAGGGGTTCATTACGGTGGCCGGAGGCCATCGCATCGGCATCGCGGGTCAGGCCGTGATGACAGAGGGGGAACTGAAGTCCCTTAAGAACATCGGCTCCCTCAATATCCGCCTGTCCAGGGAAGTGCGCGGCGCAGCCGACGCCGTGATGCCATACGCGGTTTCCGGGCCCCGCCGCGTTATGAGCAGCCTTGTGATTTCGCCGCCCCGGTGCGGGAAAACCACCCTGCTCAGGGATATGGCCAGGCAATTGAGCGCCGGCGTTGCCAGCCTCGGCTTCGCCGGCGTACAGGTCGGGATTGTCGACGAACGCTCGGAGCTGGCGGCATGTCGGGATGGCGTGCCAACGGCCGATCTTGGTCCGCGGATCGATGTGCTCGACGGCTGCCCGAAAGCGGTGGGGATGCTGATGCTTATCCGGTCGATGGCGCCGCAGGTCATAATCACCGACGAACTCGGCCGTGAGGCAGACGCCGCCGCCGTGCTCGAGGCCGGACGCGCCGGCGTGGCCGTCATCGCCAGCGCGCATGGCAAGGATGTAGCCGACATCGCCGCTCGCCCTTTCGTCGGCGAGCTGATTGCCGGCCGGGTTTTCGACCGTTACATAGTTCTCGGCGACAAGCCCGCTGTCGGCGTTATTCAAGAGATTGCCGCCGGCGGCGGAGAGGTAATTTATCGCCGGTCCGGAGGTATTAAGGCATGTGGGTAAAGCTGCTGGGAAGCGCTATGGTTATCGTCGCCGGTACCGGCATTGGCTTCGCCGCGGCCTGGCGCTACAGCGAGCGGCCGCGGCAGATCGGGCATCTGATAAGTTGCCTGACCGCTCTGAGCTCGTATGTCAATTACGCAGCCTTGCCGCTGGCAGAGGCTCTGTCCCGCGCCGCCGGCGGACTGAACAGCCCGGTGGGGGATTTTCTGCGGCGTACAGCGGCTAACATGGCAGCCCGCAACTGGCTTTCGCCGCGCGAAGCACTGGAGGAGGCGCTGGCCGAGGAAGGGCGCCGGCTTGCCTGGGAGCGGCCTGAACGGGAGACGCTGCTGCTCTTCGGCGCCAACCTCGGCGCAACCGGTCGCGAGGAACAGCAGAAATACCTGGCGATGGTGCTGGAAGAACTGCGGAGAATCGAGCACGAGGCTCTGCGGTCGAGGGATCAGAACGTAAAAATGTACCGGTACCTGGGTATCTGCGGCGGACTCGCCACGGCGATACTGCTCGTCTGAGAAAGGAGCATCGGCGATGAATCTCGATCTATTGTTCAAGATAGCGGGGGTGGGGATACTCATTTCCGTCTTCCATACCGCCCTCAAGCAGGCGGGCAAGGAGGACATGGCCCATCTCTGCACCCTGGCTGGTTTTACGATCGTGCTATTCTGGGTGGTCCAGCTTCTCGGCCAGCTGTTCACCACCGTGCAGACCGTGTTCAAGCTTTTCTAGGAGGCTGGCATGGAAATAATCCAGATCGTCGGCCTGGGCTTCATCGTCACCCTCCTTATTCTGATTATCCGCGGCCAGCGGCCGGAGATAGCCGTGCAGATCAGCATCACCCTGGCGACGGTCATTTTTCTCCTTGTGCTGGCCAAAATCGAAGTTGTGCTCAACCTTTTCCGCGACCTGGCTGACAAGGCCAGCGTAAGCCAGATGTACCTCAACACAATCCTGAAAATTATCGGCATCGCCTATATAACCGAATTCGGCGCCCAGGTATGCCGCGACGCGGGCGAAGGGGCGGTGGCAGGCAAGATCGAATTCGCCGGCAAGGTGCTTGTCATGGTCCTGGCCGTTCCTATCATAGCCCTGGTGCTGGAAACGATTGTCCGACTCATTCCCTGAGGTGGCTGCGATGAGAAGCTTATTGACGGTGGCGCTCATATTGCTTTTCCTTACGTCGCCGGTCTTTGCCGCCCCCGGGGACGCCGCCGGGGAATTGGCCGAAGCCCTGTCCCTCGACGATGTCAATCGCTTCATCGTGAAAATCAACCGCGAGCTAAACGAGGATATCCCGCTCCTGACCGGGGAAACGATCCGCGGGATCGCCGCCCGCGGCTTCTCATTGGACTGGGAGAGCATCAAGCGGGCGGTCGCGGCGCGCCTTTTCAAGGAACTGGCCGCCAACGCCCACCTGATGGGCAAATTGCTCTTTCTAGCCGTGCTCTGCGCCCTTCTGCAGAACCTGCAGAACTCGTTCGAGCACTCGACCGTTTCACTGCTCGCCTACAGTATCTGCTATATCTTTCTGGCTGTCATCGCCCTGACCGCCTTCTATAACGCCATAACGCTGGCGCGGGACACGGTAGGCAATATGGTCGGCTTCATGGAAGCGCTCCTGCCCCTGCTCATTTCACTGCTGGCCGGGGTCGGCGCCGTTACCACCGCGGCGCTGTTCACCCCCCTGATGCTGTTCGTCGTGGGCACGGTCAGCATCGTCGTAAAAGATGTGGTCTTGCCGCTTTTTTTTCTGGCAGCCGTGCTCCAATGCGTCAACTTTCTTTCTAACAAGTACCAGGTCACCAATCTGTGCGGCCTCTTCCGTCAAGGCGGCATGGCGGTGCTGGGGCTCACTCTTGTCGTTTTCGTCGGCGTCATCACCGTGCAGGGCGTCGCCGGCGGCGTCGCCGACGGCGTTGCCCTGCGCACCGCCAAATACGCGACCGCTACCTTCATCCCGGTTGTCGGCAAAATGTTCGCTGACACGGTGGAATTGGTCATGGGGGCGTCCTTGCTGCTGAAGAACGCTATCGGCCTGTTCGGTATAGCGACCGTGTTGACCCTTTGCGCCCTGCCGCTGATAAAACTGGTGTCGCTGATCGTTGTTATAAAGCTGGCCGGGGCGCTTGTCCAGCCGATGGGCGACGAAAAAATGGCCAAATGCCTCGACGGCATGGGCGATAACCTGATGCTTGTTTTCGGCGGCGTGCTGGCGGTAGCGGTAATGTTTTTCCTGACGATCACGATGATCGTCGGCGTTGGCAGCGTCACGATGATGCTGAGGTAAGGAAAGGGGTATAACCTTGCTGTCTGCACTAACCGACTGGGTCAGAAACATCATCATGGTCGTCCTGTTCGCCACCTTCCTCGAACTGCTCCTGCCGTCGAGCGGCATGCAGCGGTTCGTGCGGGTAATAATGGGGATGCTCATCCTGCTTGCCATCCTCGGTCCGGCCGTCGATATCCTCCAAAGCCGCATCACTCCGGAAATGCCTGCGTTCGCCGGACAAAGCGACCCGGCCGCCGACCGGGTCACTAGCGGTGCGGAAGCCGTCGTCCGCGCCCGCGACCGGCTGGCGGCAGAATACTATCGTAAGGACCTGGCCCGGCAGATCCGGGCGGTGGTGGCCGGCATCGACGGCGTCGCCGACGCACGGGTGGCGGTCGAGCTTGAGCAGGGCGAGGGAGGGCGGGCCGGAGCCCTTGGCAAAGTTAGAATCTTCGTATCACCCGGATTGACCTCCGCCGACCGGAAAGTGGCGAAAATTACCGTCGGGAAAGAAGACGGGGCGCATATGGGCGAGCTTAGACCGGCTTTGCGCGAAAGAATCGTCCGCACAGTGTCGGAGCTTTATCAACTGCCGGTGTCGCATATCGATGTAACGAAGATGAATTAGGAGGGAGGCCTGACGATGAGCGTTATAGGAGAATTCGTAACGACTACGAAGAGAATATGGCCGGCCAGGTTGGTGAGGGAGGGGGTCCTGAGCCCCCGCCTGCTGCTGCTCGGAGTTATCGGCGTACTTCTCCTGGCTTTCGGCAGCCTCTACGAAGCTCAGCCGGCAAAGCCCAGGCAGGCTGTCCCGACCGAACCGGCAAGGAGCGTCATGGTGCCCCGCAGCTACGAAGAAGCGTTGGAAGCCAAACTCGCCAACCTGCTCTCTCAGGTCAAGGGCGCCGGCGCGGTCGCCGTCAGCGTTACGCTGGAAAGCGGCATTACCCAGGAATACGCCCGCAACACCGTCCGGGAAAGCCGAACCGTCCAGGAACGCGATAATTCGGGAGGCGTACGTACGACGACCGAAAGCAAGGAAAGCAATCAGGTGCTGCTCGGCCGCGACAACGGCGTCGACCGTCCGGTGATGGTGCGGGAAACGAAGCCGGCGGTGAAGGGGGTGCTGGTTATCGCCGAGGGAGCGGGCGACTCGCTGGTGAAAGCCAATCTTACCAAAGCGGTGGAAGCCGGCCTCGGTCTTCCGTCCTATAAGATTACCGTACTGCCGCAGAGAAAGTGAGGTGAGGCCTCTATGAGAGTATTGCTGGTCAGGAAAGCGGGGCGCCTGTTGACGGCGGTTGTCGGCGTCGTAGTCGTCCTGGCGGTCGTAGCCGCGATGTTTGCCTACGGGCGGGAATACCGCAGCGCCAGGGTCGACCGTTCCAACGCCATGCAGGTTATCAGGCCGGTCCCCGAACAGATCGCCCCCGCCGTAAGCGATTTTTACACCGAATACCGCCTGGAGCGCGACCGGGTGAGGAGCGAACGTTCCGACCTGTTGCGCGAGGCGCTGAAAAACGCCAAAACGGAAGAGTCGCGGCAAAAAGCTCAGGACGCCGTACTTAAGCTTGTGCTGGAAAAGCAACGGGAGTCGGAGATGGAGAATCTCATTAAAGCTAAAGGCTTTGCCGACGCGTTGGTTTTTGTCCGCGACAACGCCGTCAGCGCAGTGGTCAAGACCCACACGCTCAACCGTGATGAAGTGATGCAGGTAGCTGACGTGATTGGCCGCGTGAGCGGCGCGAAGCCGGAAGACATAACAATAAGCGCTAAACCGTGATCCAGAAGCTGTCCCGCCGGGACAGCTTTTGTGCGTATTGTTTTCCGGGTTTCGCTAAGTCCTTTCCGCGCACATATATTTGCTAAGAAGCGGAAAAGTCTGGTATAATAATTCACAGTTATAATGCGTCGTGAAAACCAATATAATTGTTGTAATAAGGGAGAAAGGGAGAGCGGCGATGGAAAAGAAGCTCGAGAGGACTGAGCATAACGACGTCGGCTCGATACGGATCGCCGACGAGGTCGTGGGCATAATCGCCGGCATGGCGGCGACGGAAGTTCCCGGAGTGGCTGGCATGAGCGGCGGCCTGGTGGGCGGCATCGCCGAAATGCTCGGCAAACGCAACCTGTCAAAAGGCGTCAAGGTGGAAGTAGGCGAACGCGAAGCCGCCGTAGACCTGTTCATAATCGTTGAGTACGGGGTGCGAATTCCCGATGTGGCTCTCCAGGTTCAGGAAAACGTGAAACGGGCCATAGAATCGATGACCGGACTCGATGTCGTGGAGGTCAACATCCACGTTCAGGGGGTCGGGTTCGCCCCGGACGTCAAGGACGAAGACGTCCGCGTCCGCTAGAAAGGAGTAATTATGGGGATCTTTGACCGGATCATCCTTTCCATCTACACCTTGCTGCTCGCCTTCCTGTCGCTGGGCGTGATCATCATTTCGCTCCGTCTCGTTTCTTTGGAGCAGTTATGGACAAGCATTTCGCTCATCTACGGTCAGTGGGAGGCCGGAATGGTGGCCGCCGTTTTCCTGCTGGTCAGCATTAGGCTGCTGCTGGCAGGGTTGCGCTCACGCGGCAGAGGCAACACCATCATCCACCACAACGAAATGGGCGATATCCATATCGCGCTCAAAGCGGTGGAAAACTTGGTCGAAAAGGCGGCCCGCCAGGTGCGCGGCGTCAGAGGCGTCAAAGTGGTGGCCAATCACTCGGCGGGGGGGCTCAAGCTACGGATTAAAGCCGTCATCAGCCCCGAGGGCAATATTCCGAGCGTTACCGCCGAGATCCAGCAACGGGTGAGCGACTATATCAAGCGAACTGTCGGCGTGGATTTGGCTGACATGCACATTTTCGTCGAAAACATATCCAATGACTTCAAATCCAAGCATCGGGTGGAATAGGGGGCGGGCTTGATGGACCGCAAGCTGATTGAGGAAATCTGGCAGCATCACAGCGGGAAGGTCGTCGGTTCGACGATTGGCTTCGCCCTTGGCGTCCTGATAATCATTTTCGGTTTCTTTCAGACTATCTTTGTCCTGCTGTGCGTGACCGCCGGCTACATAGTCGGCAAACGCATTGATGAAAAAGAAGATATCATGGACATATTGGACAAGCTATTACCGCCGGGATACCACAGGTAAAAGAAGCGGGGGACGAAGCATGAGCCGCAGGAAGGCCAGGGAAATGGCCCTGCAGACACTATATCAACTAGATTTCAACGCCACTGAACCGGAACAGGCGCTTGCCACTGCCGTCGAAGAGGCTGGCGAGCCGGACGCCAAAACCATGGATTACGCCTGGGCGCTGGTTAGCGGCGCGAATGCCAACAGGACCGCCATTGACGAGATAATCGCCGGCGCGTCGACCGAATGGAAGCTTGACCGGATGGCCAGTGTCGACCGTAACATCGCCCGCATCGCCATTTACGAGATGCGGTTCGGCAGCGAGCCGCTTACCCCAAACGTCGTCATCAACGAGGCGGTGGAGCTTGCCAAGACTTTCGGCACCGAGGAATCCAGTCGTTTCGTCAATGGCATTCTCGGTTCGCTGGTCAAGAAAAAGGGTGCGACATGAAGCTCGTGCTCGGTATCGACACCAGCTGCTACACGACGTCCGTAGCCCTGATGGGCGAAGACGGCTGCCTGGTGGCCGACGAGCGCCGCCTGTTGAGCGTCAGAGCCGGGGGCCGGGGGCTGGCGCAGTCGGAAATGGTTTATCAGCATACCCGGCGTCTGCCCGAGCTTTTCGCAGCAGCCGCCGCCAAAGCCGGCGGTCCGCTAAAATTGACGGCCGTCGCCGCATCCACTCTGCCCCGGTCGCTTCCTGAATCATATATGCCGGCTTTTCTTGTAGGGGCGGGCTATGCCCGGGTCGTCGCCGCGGCACAGGCCGTGCCTTTTATTTCTCTGAGCCATCAGGAGGGACACATCCTAGCCGGCGCCTGGTCCGCCGGCGGACCGTCCGAGGAGCGGTACCTGGCTGTCCACGCGTCTGGCGGCACGACCGAGATCGTGCTCGTAGTGCGCGAGGCAGCCGGGCTAAAGGTTGAAGCTCTCGGCGGCACGTGCGACATCGCCGCCGGGCAGTTAATCGACCGCGTCGGCGTGGCTCTCGGCCTGCCGTTTCCGGCCGGCCCCCGCCTCGAAGAGCTCGCCCTGGAGGGTCAGGCTGCGCCGGCTTCCCTGCCGGTGGCGGCCAGGGGCCTGAGGCTGAGCTTTGCCGGCCCCGAAACCCACGCGCAGCGGCTGCTTGCCAGGGGGGAAGCCCCGGCCGCCGTCGCCGCCGGTATCCAGGCCTGCGTCGCTGAATCGCTGCTCGGGCTGTGCCGGGCGGCGGTTGACGCCACCGGCGCCGGCGCCGTCCTGTTCGTCGGCGGCGTACTGGCGAACGCCTTCATCCGTGGCCGTATAACAACAGTCCTGGGAGCGGCCGGCCTCAGCCTGTACTTCCCCGAACCGCGCTACAGCGGCGACAACGCCGTCGGCGCGGCTTGCCGGGCCAGGTTTCGCTAGCACCACTTTCGCCGACGCGGCATATGATAAACTAACATATGCGGAGGTGGCGGCGATGCTGGTCTACATCATCGGTGGCGCGGTTATCGGGGCGGTCATCGGTCACTTGGTCCCGCCGGGTTCGATATTCTGGTTCGCGGTCGGCGCTGTCAGCGGCGCACTCGTGCAGCGGTACTGGGGCCGCAGATTCTGACGGTCCGCGCCAGGCATTTTTTTTTGCGCGGCTAAATTTATATTTAGTTAATTTCTCAAGGCATAAAGACTGGCAGGGTGATGTTGTTGAATATACTCAGCGTAGGGGCGGTCACCCGCTACATAAAGGCGCTGTTCGAGCAGGACGGTACGCTCGCGAACGTGATGGTGCGCGGCGAAATATCAAATTTCAAGCGCCACTATTCCGGTCATTGTTACTTTACCCTCAAGGACAGCGACGCGACCCTGCGGGCGGTTATGTTCCGCGGCCGAGCCCAATTGCTGCGGTTCGAGCCCAAGGACGGGCTTAAGGTCATTGCCGGCGGGCAGATATCGGTCTTCGAGCGGGACGGCCAATACCAGCTTTATGTGGATCAGCTTATTCCCGAGGGAGTAGGCGAGTTGAGCCTCGCCTTTGCCCAGCTTAAGGACAAGCTCGCCGCCGAAGGGCTGTTCGAAGAAAGCCGCAAGCGGCCGCTCCCGCTGTTGCCGCGGACCGTGGGCATCGTAACTTCGCCGACAGGGGCGGCGGTGCGCGACATTATAACCGTGGCAAAACGCCGGCATCCCGGTGTCAGGCTCATCCTGGTGCCGGTTCAGGTCCAGGGACCGGAGGCTCCGGCCCAGATCGCCCGGGCGATAGAAATACTGAACAGGCTGCGGCAGACCGAGGTCATCGTTGTCGGCCGCGGCGGCGGCAGTATTGAGGAGCTGTGGGCGTTTAACGACGAAAGCGTCGTAAGGGCGATTGCCGCCTCCGAACTGCCGGTGGTATCGGCGGTCGGCCACCAGACGGATTACACCCTCGCCGACTTCGCCGCCGACCGGCGGGCGGCCACGCCTTCACAAGCGGCCGAACTGGTGGTGCCCGACGTCCGGGAATTGGACAAGTATGTGAGAACGCTCAGGGCCATGCTCGAGACCCACGCCCGCGCCCTGGTGGCCGGAAGGCGGCGCCGTCTCGACCTGTGCCTGGCCAGCAGATTGTTCGAACGCCCCGAGCGTCTTTTCGCCGAAAAGCGGCAGACGATCGATATATTAATCCAGCGCCTCCAGCAAGCGCTTAAAACGATAGTGACGACAAAACAGCACGACCTCAAGGTGGCGGCGGAGAAACTGACGATGCTCAACCCGCTGGCGGTGCTGGCCCGTGGCTACAGCATCACCCGCACTCCCGAAGGCCAGGTGGTGCGCCGGGCTGATTCGGTCGAGGCCGGCCAGTTTCTTGAGGTGGTGCTGGGCCTTGGGCGGCTGGACGTGCAAGTAATATGGGCTGAGGAGGAATACGACGGTGCGAAAAAAGGCCCGCGAACAGGACGTATGTTTTGAGGATGCGTTAGGCAAATTAGAATCAATAGTGAAAGAACTGGAAAAAGGGGAGTTGCCGCTGGAAGATGCCCTGGGCATGTTCGCCGAGGGGGTCGGCCTGTCGCAGATATGTCTGACCAAGCTCAACGCCGCCGAACAGGCTGTCGATAAAATCGTCCGCGAGGAAAAAGGACAGCTAAACGAATATCCGCTCAAGGTGGAGGAGGGCGAGAAATGCTGAAGGAGTACTGTCGCCGCCAAATCGAGCTGATCGACCGGGCCCTCGACGGGATGCTCCCCCAGGCATACCCGCCCGCCATATACGAGGCTATGCGCTACAGCCTGTTTGCCGGCGGCAAGAGGCTGCGCCCCATCCTCCTGATGGCGGCGGCCGACGCGGCCGGGGGCGATGGGCGGAAATACCTCCACGTCGCCGGCGGATTGGAAATGATCCATACATATTCGCTCATCCACGACGATCTGCCGGCGATGGACAACGACGACTACCGCCGGGGAAAACTCACCAACCACAAAGTGTTCGGCGACGGCATGGCCATTCTTGCCGGCGACGGCCTCCTGACCGCCGCCTTCGAAACCATGCTGGCCCAACCCGGGGTCGATCCCGCGGCCTTGGTGACTGTCGTGCGTGAAGTGGCTGTGGCCGCAGGCGCCGCCGGCATGGTCGGCGGTCAGGCGGTGGACCTTCAGGCAGCCGGGCGGGAGGTCGACGGCGAAACGCTCAGGTACATGCATCGAGCCAAAACGGGGGCGCTCTTCCGGGCCGCCATCCGTTCCGGCGCTGTCCTGGCCGGCGCGCCCGGGGATAAGCTCGCCGCGTTGACGGAGTATGCCGAACAGTTCGGGCTCGCCTTCCAGATAACCGACGACATCCTCGACGTGACCGGCGACGAGGCCAAGATCGGCAAACCGGTGGGCAGCGACGAGAAGAACTGCAAATCGACTTATGTCTCGCTCTACTCGCTTGCCGGCGCCCGGGATATGGCCGCAGCCGCCGTTTCGGCCGCGCTTGCCTCCCTGGAGGGCTTCGGGAGCGAGGCCGCGGTGCTGAGGGAGTTCGTCAACTATCTTCTTACCAGGGACAGTTAAGGTGGTGCTATGGCAGAATTGCTCGCAGCGGTGGGGAAAAACGTCGTTCTGATGTCGGCCCTGACCGCCTGGTTTTTGGCCCAGGTGCTGAAAACCCTCACCTCGTACTGGAAACATCGTAGGTTCAGAGCGGAAAGACTGGTCGGCGCCGGCGGGATGCCGAGTTCCCATACTTCGCTTGTCGTCGGGCTGGCTTCGGCGGTGGCGCTGCACGACGGCGTCACGTCGGCCCTGTTCGCCGTCAGCATTGTGCTGGCGGGCATCGTCATGTACGATGCCGCCGGCGTGCGCCGGGCCGCCGGCAAGCAGGCGAAGGTAATCAATAAACTCGTCCGCGAGATGCGGGTTGAGCATACGATTAAAGAGACGCGCTTGAAGGAACTCCTCGGCCATACGCCGCTCGAAGTAATGGCCGGCGCGTTCCTCGGCTTTTTCGTCGCCTTCCTTTTCCACAGATTTTTCTGATGCCAACATGTCATTTTATGTTATAATAATAAAGTGGCATGATTAATTATGCGCGTTTATTCGGAAAGAGAGGTACTGCGGTTGGACGGCATACTTGACACGATAGGCGGGCCCGCAGATCTGAAAAGACTTACATTGCCGCAACTGGAAAAGCTCGCCGGAGAAATCCGCGGGCTTCTTATACATACAGTCGCCCAGACCGGAGGGCACCTGGCGCCCAATCTCGGCGTCGTCGAACTTACCCTCGCTCTCCATCAGGTGTTCGACAGCCCGCGGGACAAGATAATATGGGACGTCGGCCATCAGGCGTATGTCCATAAAATCCTCACCGGTCGTCGGCAGCGGTTCGGCAGCCTCCGCCAGATGGGCGGCATCAGCGGCTTCCCGAAAAGGGAGGAGAACGAACACGATATTTTTGGCACCGGCCACTCGTCTACTTCGATTTCCGCCGCTCTCGGCGTGGCGCTCGCCAGGGACATCAACAAGGAGCATTACAATGTCGTGGCCGTCATCGGCGACGGCTCGCTCACCGGCGGGCAAGCTTATGAGGCCCTCAATTACGCCGGTCATCTCGAACGTGACCTGACCGTAATCTTAAATGACAATGAAATGTCCATCGACCGCAACGTCGGCGCGATGTCCGGATATTTATCCAAGCTCCGCACCGACCCGACATACTATCGTATGAAGCACGACGTCGAATATCTCCTCAAGCGCATTCCCGCAATCGGCGAAAGGGTCGCCAATACGGTCGAAAGGCTCAAAGACGGTCTCAAATACCTTGTTGTGCCGGGAATGCTCTTCGAGGAACTTGGCTTCACCTATATCGGGCCGATCGACGGGCACGACCTCGTCTCGCTGACCGATGTGCTGCAAAAGAGCAAGCACATGAAGGGCCCGGTGCTCATTCATGTCATAACTCGCAAAGGCAAAGGCTATGCCCCGGCGGAGTGCAACGCCGACAAGTTTCATGGCGTCGGCCCCTTCTGCGTCGAATCGGGGGAAGTCATCAAGAACGGCTGCAACCCCGCCTACACGGCCGTTTTCGGCGATGCCCTGGTTGAAATCGCTGAAAGCGACCAGGACATTGTCGCCATAACCGCCGCCATGCCTGAAGGGACCGGCCTTAAAAAATTCGCCGCCCGCTTCCCGGGCCGCTTCTTTGACGTAGGCATTGCCGAGCCGCATGCCGTGACCATGGCCGCCGGCCTTGCCGCCGAAGGCAAAAAGCCGGTCGTGGCCATTTACTCCACATTTGTCCAACGAGCGTACGACCAGGTGATTCACGACATCTGCCTGCAGAAGCTGCCAGTGGTGCTCGCCATCGACCGAGCCGGCATCGTCGGCGAGGACGGCCCCACCCATCAGGGCGTTTTCGACTACTCATTCCTTCGCCACATCCCCAACCTTACCGTCATGGCTCCCAAGGATGAAAACGAGCTGCGCCATATGCTTTATACCGCCGTAAACATGTCCGCGCCGGTCGTCATCCGCTACCCGCGCGGCAGCGGCCTCGGCGTCGACACAACCGAGCCATACCGCAAGCTCGACCTTGGCCGCGCTGAAGAACTGCGCGCCGGGAAAGATGTCGTTCTGCTGGCGGCCGGTGTTATGGCCGCACCCTGCCTGGCGGCCAGCGACCTCCTGGCGCGGCACGGCATCCGGGCCGGCGTTGTCAACGCCCGCTACATCAAGCCCCTCGATGAGCAGCTTATCCGCAAGCTGGCGCGTGAAGTAGGGGTCATCGTGACCGTTGAAGACAATATTCTAGCCGGCGGCTTCGGCTCCGCCGTACTCGAATACGTTAACGCCGAAAACCTTAACTGGGTAAAAGTATTCCGGGTGGGCCTCCCCGACAAGTTCATCGAACACGGCTCACGCGCCCAACTCCTCGCAAAATACGGCCTCACCGGCGAAGGTATCGCCGCGGTCGTCGCCCAATATATGCAACGGTTCGGGGTGCGATGATGGGCAAGGAGCGCCTCGATGCCCTTGTCGTGCAAAAAGGCCTGGCAGCCAGCCGGGAACGGGCCAAAGCCATGATAATGGCCGGGCAGGTTTATGTCGATGGCAGGAAAACCGACAAGGCGGGCACGCTCGTGCCGGAGGCCGCGGTCGTAACCGTCAGCGGGCGCGACCTCGCCTACGTAAGCCGCGGCGGGCTGAAACTCGCCAAAGCGCTCGAAGTTTTCGGCATCGAGCTTACCGGCAGAATCATGGCCGACATCGGCGCTTCCACCGGCGGTTTCACCGACTGCGCCCTCCAGAACGGGGCGGCCAGGGTTTACGCCATCGACGTGGGTTATGGCCAATTGGCCTGGTCACTCAGAACCGACCCGCGGGTCGTCAACATGGAGCGCACCAACATCCGCGACGTAACGCCGGCGGACATCGGTGAGCCGCTGACGTTCGCCGCCGTCGACGTAGCCTTTATCTCGCTCGACAAAGTATTGCCGGTTTTAAGGACGCTGCTCGCGCCGGCGGGCGAGGCGATAACGCTCGTCAAGCCGCAATTCGAGGCCGGGCGGGAAAAAGTCGGCAAGCGCGGTGTCGTCAAAGATGCCGCCGTCCACCGCGAAGTCATATCGCGTATTATCGCCGTTGCCCGCGATCTCGGCTTTCTTCCCGCCGGTCTGACCTATTCGCCGGTAAAGGGGCCGGAAGGCAACATTGAATATCTCTTATACTTGAAAACTGCCGCCGAAGGCGCAGGGATAAGCGACGACGCCGTCGACGAGACGGTGGCCGAGGCCCACGCCGTTTTGCGCGGATAAATAGGGAGGGGAAGGCCGTGCTGACTGTCGGCATATTCCCGAACACCAGGAAGGAAAGCGTCGGCACCGTGCTCGACTGGCTGGTCCGGCACTTCAAGGAAAGCAACATCCGCACCCTTCTGCCCACGGACGCGGCCCGGGAGATGAATTGTCCCGAGTTCGGCTGCGGGAAAGAGGAGTTTAAGGAACAGATCGACCTCGCCATCGCTCTGGGAGGCGACGGCACGCTCATCAGCGCCGCCCGCGAAGTCGCTCCGGCCGGCGTCCCGGTCTGCGGCGTCAACCTGGGCCAACTGGGCTTTCTAACCGAAGTCGAGCTGCCTGATCTCGCCCCGGCTATCGATCGCCTCATCCGCGGCGACTATTTCGTCGAAGAACGCCTGATGCTGGACGCCATCGTCCGCCGCGATGGCCAGGATCTGTTCATCTCCTCGGCTGTCAACGACATCGTTGTCACCAAAGGCGGCTTTTCCCGTCTTGTCAGGCTGAAAGTCTATCTCGACAACGCCCTTACCGCCCGTTACCCGGCCGACGGTCTGATTGTCGCCACCCCGACCGGTTCCACCGGCTACTCGCTGTCGGCCGGCGGCCCGGTGGTCAATCCCAACCTCAAGGTCATTCTTCTGACCCCCATCTGCCCCCACACCCTCCATGCCCGCTCGCTGGTCGTATCGGAAAAGGAAGAGATTAAAATCGCCATGCAGGCTACCCACGACGACATCGTCCTGACCGCCGACGGCCAGACGGTCTACGACCTGAGGACCGACGACGTCGTTATTGTCAGGCGCGCCCCCTGCCGGGCGAGATTCGCCCGTCTCGGCGGCCAGAGCTATTCCCAGACGCTGCGCAGCAAGCTCTGGCGGGACGACGACAATGACAATTGCTAACGCGTTATCCATGGCCCGCCAGCTGTTGCAGGACAAGCTGTCCGCCGCGCGGACGGTGGTGGACGCCACCGCCGGCAACGGGCGCGATACCCTTTTCCTGGCGGCAAACACTCCTGCCGACGCGGTTGTCTGGGCCTTCGACCTCCAGCAGGAAGCGCTTGACGCCACCGCCCGGCGCCTGACCGAACACGGGATGACCGGCAAGTGCCACTTAATCCGCGACTGCCACAGCCGGGTAGCCGACTACGTGACTGGCCCGATCGACGCCGCCATGTTCAACCTCGGCTACCGCCCGGGCGGCGACCACGGCTTCACCACCCGCGCCGAAACAACCGTCGCCGCCCTCGGTTCGATAACAAGCCTTCTGGCGACCGGCGGCATTGTAACAATCGTCGCTTACCCCGGTCACGGCGCCGGCGAACAGGAAAACACCGCTGTGGCCGATTTTCTGGCCGCCCTTCCCCAGGCAGTTTTCACGGCGGCCGCCTGGAGGATGCTCAACCAGCGTAACCGGCCGCCCATCCTGTACATAATCGGGAAGAAAGGAAGTGAGTCGGTATGAAGGCTGCGCGTCACGCCCGCATAAAAGAGATCATCGATAACCAGGTTATCGAGACCCAGGAAGAATTGGCCGAAGCGTTACGAAAAAAGGGCATCGAGGTGACCCAGGCCACCGTATCCCGCGATATCAAGGAACTGATGCTCATCAAAGTCCCCACCGGCGACGGTCAATACCGTTACGCTTTCCCGCCCGAACAGAACCTCGTCTTTTCCCAGGCCCGCCTTGAGCGCGCCTTCCAGGATTCGGTCGTCGGCATGGACCACAGCCTGAACATTATTGTCATCAAAACGGTGCCCGGACTCGCCCAGGCGGTCGCATTCGCGGTCGACAGCACCAAGTGGCCGGAAATCATCGGCACGGTGGGCGGCGACGACACAGTGTTCATCGTCGTCAAGCCCCCGGAAGCGGCGGCCGGCGTTCTGGCCAGGTTCCGCGCCCTGCTCTGAAGACATGACAGGGGAGGAGGCTCTTCATGCTGAAAACCCTTTCGGTTACCAATTTTGCTCTCATCGAGCAGGCCAGCGTCGAATTCGCCGGCGGGCTCAACATCCTCACCGGCGAAACGGGGGCCGGCAAATCCATCCTCGTAGACGCCCTCAGCACCCTGCTCGGCAGCAGGGCGGAGCGTGACGCCATACGCAGCGGCTGCGACTCCTTCAGAGTCGAGGCCGTCTTCGACGTGGCCGCCAACGCCAATGTCCGCGCCATCCTCGACGATCAAGGCATACCTCTGGAGGACGGCTCCACCCTGATAATCAGTCGCTATCTTTCGCGGCAAGGAAAAACCGCCATCCTTGCGAATGGCTGCCACGTCACCGTTGGTGTGTTGCGCCGTCTCGGCGACGAACTCGTCGATATGCACGGACAGCACGAACACCAGGCCCTACTCAGGCCCGAGGCCCATCTGGCGTTAGTCGACTCTTTCCTGCCCGGCGGCCGGGAAAAGCTCGCTCACTACCGCGGTCTGTACGATGCCTGGAGCGAACTCGGCGCCGCGCTCGCCCGCACTGAGACCGATTCGCGCGAACGCGCCCAGCGCCTCGACATGCTAACCTGGCAGACCCAGGAAATAGCCGCCGCCGCTCTCAAGGACGGCGAAGAAGAAGAACTTGCCCGCGAAATCAGGCTGCTAGGCAACGCCGAGAAGATAATCGGCGCCGTAAGTCGGGCTTACGGCCTGCTTTCCGAAGGAGGAAGAGGATCGGGCGGCGCCCTGTCGGACCTCGCCGAGTGCCGCAAGGAACTAGAATCCGCTGCCCGCTTCGACCCCGCGCTGGCCGCGAGACTGGAAACGATCAGCGAGGCTATCTACCAACTCGAAGACATCGCCGCGGAACTGCGCGACTACCGGGAAAGCGTCGACTTCGATCCGGGACGTCTGACCAGGCTGCAGGAGCGGATGGACGCCATTCACACCCTGAAACGGAAATACGGCGCCAGTATCGCCGCTATCCTTGAATACTACCGCCAGGCGACGGCCGAGCTGGCCGACATCGCCAACTATGAGGAACGCCTTGCCGCGCTCGGCGCCCAGCGGGCCGCCGCGGAACAGGAACTGGCTCAGGCAGCCGCAGAACTCGACAGGCTGCGCCGCGAAGCTGCCGCCGAGATCGCCGGCAAGGTCCGCGACCATCTTGTCGATCTTGGCATGCCCCAAGCTGCTCTCGCCATTGAAGTCAGGACGGCGGCGCGCTTTACACCCACCGGCATCAACGAGGTTGCCGTACTGTTTTCGGCCAATCCCGGCGAAGAGCCCAAACCGTTGGCTAAGGTAGCCTCGGGAGGCGAACTTTCCCGCATCGCTCTGGCGTTTAAGACGGTTGCCGCCAGTGCGGACGGCGTCGGCACGATGATCTTCGACGAAGTAGACGCCGGCATCGGCGGTCAGACTGCCAGAATGGTCGCCGAGAAGATCGCCCTCGTCGCCGGCGACAAGCAAGTCCTCTGCGTCACTCATCTTCCCCAGGTTGCCGCAATGGCCGACCGGCATTTGGCAGTCGCGAAGATGGTCAATGGCGACCGCACGAACACAGTTATCAGAATACTTGACGATGACGCCCATCTCCAGGAGGTAACCCGGATGATCTCCGGCGACAATATAACCAGGGCGGCTCTGGATAATGCCGCGGAAATGATAACGGCAGCGAAGTATCGTAAAGAAATATGGAAAAATAAAGCGCAAGCGTAAGCTTGCGCGATTTATTTTTAATAAACGATTAATTATGACTCAATAAGACAATATATGCTACATATTCCGGAATAATCCCCGAAAAAATCGGGTAACTTTACAGTGCGGGTAAAGTTGCTCCCGAAATAAAAAGATTCGGGGTGATGACGGAAGATGTCAGGCAAAAATCGCCGTTCTGCGTTCGGCTTGCTGCTTGCCGTGCTGATTGTCGCATTCTCCTTTTCGCCCCCGTTTCGCGATATCTACCAACTTCCGCCACATATGCGCATTATCGAAGGAGAGACCGCCAGCCTCAATGTCGCCTTTCCATGGACAATGACGGTCAACCAGGAGCAGGCCGTAAGGGTCCGTTCCACCCACGGTTTCTCCCGCCCGGTAGCGCTGGAGCCGGTGAGTCTGGGCAAGGCGACGCTCGAATTCAAGCTGCTGGGGCTGATTCCGGTCCGTACAGTGCAGGTCGACGTACTACCGCCGATCAAACTGGTGCCAGGAGGCCACTCCATCGGCGTAGTCCTCCATTCACAGGGCGTCATCATCGTCGGACATTCACCCGTAGCCGGGCCGGACGGCAGCCGCTCCCCCGCGAAAGAAGCGGGAATCGCGATCGGCGATGTCATCCTCAGTATTAACGGCACTCCCGTACAAAGCGACAGTCAGTTGGCGGAGGTTATCGACGCCAGCGGCCGCGAGAACCGGGCGGTCAGTCTCCTGGTAAAGCGCGGCGCTGCTAGTTTCGAAATATCGCTTCGGCCGGTTTTTTGCCAGGACACCCGACGATATCGCATCGGCCTGTTCGTGCGCGACAGCGCTGCCGGCGTCGGCACGCTTACCTTCTATGAGCCGCAGACCAATACCTACGGCGCCCTCGGCCACGTCATCACCGACAGCGACACCAACCAGCCCATTGACTGCAACCAGGGAAAAATCGTCCTAGCCACGGTATCAGGAATACAACACGGGCGGCGGGGCCACCCGGGTGAAAAAATCGGCGTCTTTATCGAAGAAGACCAGATACTCGGCACCATCGAGAAAAATACCCCTTTCGGCATTTACGGACAATTATCAGCGTACCCGCCGCAGGAGAAGTACGGAAACGGTATTCCCGTCGCTTCCATGAGCCAGGTTCGACTGGGGGCGGCGGAACTGCTAACCGTCATCGACGGCCAGAAGATCGAGCAGTTTGCCATCGAAATCCAGAAAATTAACCTCCAGGAAACTCCAGAAGGCAAAGGTCTTGTCATAAAGGTCACCGACCCCCGCTTACTTGAGCGAACAGGCGGCATTGTCCAGGGCATGAGCGGCAGTCCGATCCTCCAGAATGGCAAAATCATCGGCGCCGTTACGCACGTCTTCGTCCACGATCCGACGCGCGGTTATGGGTGCTTCGTCGACTGGATGCTGATGGAGAGCGGCCTCATTCCACGTCGGGAAAAGCAGACGGCCAGAAAGCTATTCACGCTTTCTGGCCGTTTTTCGTTCTCCGGTCCGTCAATAATAAGTTTTTTTCCGATATCCGCATAAAAAATCTCAAAAATTTGGATTTTATTTCCAGTCAAGGAAGGATATGCCGCAGATATGTCGAATTGTATTTTCCAGAAAACTGGGCAGGGAGGATTTGTTGATGATAAGAGAGGCAATAAAGGTGGCTATCGCTGATGACAACCGCGATTTCGCCGACATTATGCAGGAATGCCTGAGTCAACAGCAGGATATTAACCTTGTTGGGGTCGCATACAACGGGGAGGAAGTCCTGGCTCTTATTGACGAGAAAAAGCCTGATGTCGTTATTCTGGACATCATTATGCCACACCTCGACGGCATCGGCGTGCTGGAACGCATCAGCACTATGAGTGGCAAACGTCCCAAGGTAATTATGCTGACGGCACTTGGCCAGGAGAACATAACCCAGCGGGTGGTTGAGCTGGGCGCCGATTACTACATTTTGAAGCCGTTCAATATGGACGTACTGATCAACCGTGTCCGCCAACTGGCCAACGCCATCACCTCCCAGCGTCCCGCCGCCACCCAGTCGATCAAGGCGCGGCCTCTAGACGTCGAGGTAACCAACATTATCCGCGAAATCGGCATCCCGGCCCATATAAAAGGCTACCAGTATCTCCGCGACGCCATAATGATGATCATCAACGAGATAGAACTTCTCGGCGCGGTCACCAAAGTCCTCTACCCGATGATCGCCGAGAAGTATTCCACCACCCCCAGCAGGGTGGAGCGGGCTATCCGCCACGCCATCGAAGTCGCCTGGAGCCGCGGCAACATGGATATGATCAACCGCCTGTTCGGTTATACCGTCAAACTCGAGAAAGGCAAACCCACCAACTCCGAATTTATGGCGATGATCGCCGACAAACTCCGGATGGAGATGCGTGCGTGACGCGCATAGTATACGCCCCGTGCTTCCTTCGATACGAAGCGCGGGGTTTATATTTTTCAGGCAGGATTTTTCATCCTGGAAAGGAATAAACTATGTGAACAACCGTCCGCGGCGTTTCCGCGGGCAGAACGGAGCTGAAGATGCAGACTAACACCGAACTTCTGGCGCAAGGACCGAGGATAAAAGTATTCGTCGGCGAATTCGGCAGCGGCAAGACGGAGCTGGCGGTTAACTACGCCATCCAGCTTAGGCAGCTCGGGCATCAGACGGCCGTGGTCGACATCGATCTCGTCAAACCCTATTTTCGGACCCGCGAAAACCGCGCCCTGCTCGAGGAACGCGGCGTGACCGTCGTCGCCCCCGACCGCAGACTGGCCCACTCCGACTTGCCGATAATGCCGGAAGACCTTACAAGGGTTCTTTACCAACAAGAATACCAGGTCGTGATGGATGTCGGCGGTGGCGAATCGGCCATCGTTCTTGGTCAACTCAACCGGAAATTCAACGATAATCCCTATCAGGCGTGGCTGGTCGTCAATACCCGCCGTCCGTTCACCAACACAGCCACCGCCGTTGTGGACGTTTGCCGCCGCATCGAGCAGGTCTCGCGGCTGACGGTGTCGGGCATCGTCAGCAACACCAATCTTGCCGGCGAAACCACTGTCGCCCAAATCCGCGAAGGTCTGGCCGTCGCCGAAGAAGCCGCGGGCATCATCGGCGTGCCGATCAAATGGGTGGTAGCCCCCGAATGGCTCGCCGACGAAGTGAAAACTGATTACCCGTTATTCGTGCTCAAGCCGTACACCCATTACCCCTGGATGGAGTAAAAAGCCATCTGCGTCATTCCTTTACCGCAGGCTGTCTCTTCGGTACCCGACCGGCGGGTGCGAGGCAAGCAGCGCCAGGAAACGGCGGAAATCACCCACCTTGCCGGAAAAATAAAGACCGTTCACGGTTATAACGATATGCATGGCTGTCCCTCCCTTTGGCGTAATATATGCCTAGGGAGGGAGAATAATGCTTGGAGGTATTCATGTCCAGACTTACCGAACACCGGTTAGCGTCCGAAATCGTTTATAACGGAAAAATATTGACGGTTCGCCACGACCGTGTCCGCCTGCCGGACGGCCGGGAAGCCACCCGCGATGTCGTCGGGCACCCCGGGGCGGTGGCCGTTGTGCCCATTACCGCGACCGGCGAGATTGTTCTCGTCCGCCAGTACCGCTATCCCGTCGCCAAGGAGCTTCTAGAGGTGCCGGCCGGCAAACTGGACAAAGGAGAACAGCCCGAGGATTGCGCCCGCCGCGAGCTTGAGGAGGAGACAGGCTACCGCGCCGGCCGCTTGGAGCACCTGGCCACTTTTTATACCGCTCCCGGCTTTACCGACGAAATCATGCATCTCTACCTGGCGCGCGACCTTAGCCCGACGGCGCAAAACACCGACGGCGACGAATTCATCGACATCGAATACTACACAGCCTCACAGGTAAAAAAACTCCTCGCCGATAAAGAGATAATCGATGCCAAAACCATAATCGGCCTTCTGATGGCCGGTCTCGGGCGATGAAAAATTTCTTCGCGGATTTCCATGTCCACGTGGGCCTCAGCGAAAGCGGCCGCTGGGTCAAAATCCCCACTTCGGCTCGTCTGACCCTCCGCAACATCCTCGCCGAGGCGGCGGAACGCAAAGGTCTGCAAATCGTCGGCGTCGTTGACGCCCTTTCGCCGCTCGTCCGCGACGATTTCGCCCTGCTTTCCGCAGAAGGCCTGCTCGTCCTCGACAGTCAGGGCGGCTATCGTTACGATGATCGGCTTACCCTCCTGCTCGGGGCGGAAATCGAGACAAGCGAGCCTGACGGCGGCTCGGCCCATACGCTCGTTTTCCTGCCCGACATCGGACTGATGGCCGACTTTTCCGCTACGATGAGCCGGCACATCCGCAACATTCACATGAGTTCACAGAACGCCCACATGCCCCTGGCCGAGCTCGTGCGCATCGCCGCGCCCTTTGGCGCGCTCATCGTCGTCGCCCACGCCTTTACGCCCCACAAGGGCCTGTACGGCAGCTGCACCGCCCGCATGGCCAATATCCTCGGTGAACGGGAGATGGCGGCGATCGGCGCGGTCGAACTCGGCCTGAGCGCAGACAGCTCACTCGCCGACCGCATCGGCGAGCTGGCGTCTTTTACCTTTATAACCAATTCCGACGCCCATTCCCTCGACAAAATCGCCCGCGAATACAACCTGCTCACTCTCGGAGCAGCCACCTTCCAGGAATGCGCCTGGGCTTTCGCCCGTCGTGAGGGCAGGGCGGTGGCGGCCAACTTCGGTCTTGACCCGCGCCTGGGAAAATACCACCGGACATTCTGCGGCCACTGCGATTATTTCGACCCGGCCGGAGCTCCGTTCACCGACGCTTGTCCGCGCTGCGGCAGCAGCAAAATCGTCCGTGGCGTCTTCGACCGCATCGACGACATCGCCGACTGGCCCGAACCCCGTCACCCGGACCATCGGCCTCCTTACCGCCACCAGGTACCCCTAAGCTTTATCCCCGGCGTGGGCGGCAAAGCGCTCGACAAACTGCTGGCCGCCTTCGGGTCGGAAATGAACGTGCTCCACAACGTGGACGCCGCCGCGCTCAGGGAAGTGGTAGGCGCCAAGGCTGCCGCCGCCATTATCGCCGCCCGCGCCGGCGAAGCGGCCATAACCGCCGGTGGCGGCGGCATATACGGCAAGCTGACGAAAAATTAGTGGGACAGAGGGTATAACGCTCCCCTGCCTGGCATACATTTTAGCAGGTGTAGTCGGGAGGAAGGCGCATGGTGGGAAATTTCCGTCAGAATATGAATGAGTATTTCCGCGCCAACATCGTCGCCTACTTTTTCATGATCCTGATTTTCGTTATCGGCGTCGCTGTCGGCGCGTTGGCCGTCAAAGCGCTGCCTGAAGACCAGAAGCTGGAGCTCATCGGCTACCTGAAAGTATTCTTCCAGGGCCTTGTTCAGAGCCCGGGCGTGGTCGACACGCCCGCCCTGTTCAGCACCGTTGCCCTGAGCAGCGTCAAGACCATCGGCCTTATCTGGCTGCTTGGCTTCACGGTTGTCGGCATACCCTTCGTCCTGTTCATCATTTTCACCCGCGGCTTCGTTATCGGCTTTACCGTCGGCTTCCTCATCAACGA
Organism: Selenomonadales bacterium 4137-cl; assembly: GCA_032334055.1. Lineage (NCBI taxonomy): Bacteria > Bacillati > Bacillota > Negativicutes > Acetonemataceae > Anaeroselena > Anaeroselena agilis. The sequence continues at coordinate 1,439,892 of JAUOZS010000001.1, forward strand.
ATACATCATGAAAGGCCTGGCATTCGCCTTGGCGTCAGTATTGCCGCACAACTTCTTCGCCGTTCCCGCCCTGTTGGCCGCGGGTGTTGCGGCGACCTCCTTCTCCATGATGCTGGTGAGGCGGAAGCAGCGGGCCAAGGTCAATATCCTGTACGAATCGGTGGGTTACACCGTTTTCTGCCTGTTAATGCTCGCGCTGATGCTGGCAGCCGCCGTAATCGAAGTATACATTTCGCCGGTTTTCATGAAGCTTGTCGCCGGGCTGCTGCTGAAACAATAGTCGCTCCGGCGAATAAGAATGCCTCCTCCGCGCCGTCGGCCCGCCCGGCGGTTTTGTTTTTCCGCCGTTATTAATTTACATTGTCGGGAATATCCAAAACCAAATGTGAATAAGTATGATATTAAGTTAAGCCGCGGAAAGAGGTGGGGGAGATGATTGTCGGCATCTCGTGGCGCATCGTCTCCCGGCGCGTTAAGGCTGCGCTAAAGGCGATGGCCCTGGTAGTCATGGTTTTTTATGTGTTGTCGAAGCTATTGGGGTTTTTGTGGCAATTTAACCAGCCGCTACCCAAGATACGGGATGACCATTATTTGGAAAAACCGCTGCGGGTAATATCAGATTATGTTAAGGTAATTTAGTTTACGAAAAAAATAAGAAAATCTATTATTTTCGACAGGAAAAGAAAGGAAAACGGGCATCTGATGTTGAATAATACCACCCACTGTTAGATTGCGCGTCAGGATCGGAAATTTTGCCAAGAGAAAAAGGTGATTGGAATGGAAGGTTACGTAAACGAGTTTATTCAATATCTGGCGGTGGAAAGGGGGCTGGCCCAGAACACCCTGGAGTCTTACGGCCGAGACCTCCGGCAGTTTCAGGCCTACCTGCACAACGGGCAGCTGGACTTTATAAAGGACTCAAACCGTAGCACCATTCTCGCCTATCTGAACAACCTGCAAACAAAGGGCAGGGCTGTTTCGACTATTTCGCGCAATCTCGCCGCCATCAAATCCTTTTACCAGTATCTTGTCAGGGAGCGCTACCTCGAGAAGGATCCCGCCGCCCATCTCGAGTCGCCTAAATTAGAGAAAAAACTCCCCAAAATTCTATCCATTTCCGAGGTGGAAGAACTTCTCAAGCAGCCCAACACCTTCCTGCCCACCGGGCTGAGGGACAAGGCCATGCTGGAGCTTCTCTACGCTACCGGCATCAGGGTTTCCGAGCTCATCTCGCTGAATATCTCCGACATAAACCTGGACATGGGGTATATCAAGTGCTACGGCAAAGGCGCCAAGGAGCGGATCGTGCCGCTCGGCTCCATCGCCGCCAAATGCGTTCAGGAGTACATAAGCAAGGGCCGGCCCAAGTTGGTCCGTACGTACGAGGAGGCCGCCCTGTTCGTCAACCACCACGGCAACAGATTGACCCGGCAGGGCTTCTGGAAGATAATCAAAAAATACGCTCAGGAAGCAACGATCAACAAGGAGATCACCCCGCACACCCTGCGGCACTCCTTTGCCACCCATCTGCTGGAGAACGGCGCCGACCTGCGTTCGGTGCAGGAGATGCTCGGCCACGCCGACATCTCCACAACCCAGATTTACACCCATGTCACTAAGAACCGCCTCAAAGAAGTGTATGACAAGGCTCACCCCCGCGCATGATAAAATCAAAGCCTAAGGTGGGGATACAGAGTTGTTTGTACGCATCATTATCGTCGTAATGGACAGTGTCGGCGCCGGCGCGTTGCCTGACGCCGCAGAATACGGTGACCTCGGGGCCGATACCCTGGGTAACATAGCCCGCTGTCACGGCGGGCTTTTTTTGCCGACCCTGGCTTCGTTAGGGCTTGGTTGCATACATCCCCTGGACGGGGTTGAACCTGCCGGCCGGCCGTTGGCCAGCTACGGCAAGATGGCCGAGGTATCGAAAGGCAAGGATACCACCAGTGGCCACTGGGAGATGGCCGGTTGTCCGCTTTTCCGGCCCTTCCCTGTTTACCCTCACGGTTTCCCGGCCGAGGTCGTCGATTCCATCGAAGCCCTTACCGGACGCAAGGTCATCGGCAACAAGGCCGCCTCCGGTACAGAAATCATCGCCGAGCTGGGCGAAGAACACCTAAAGACAGGCGCTCTCATCGTCTATACCTCGGCTGACAGCGTTCTACAGATAGCCGCCCACGAAGACATCGTGCCGGTGGACAAGCTGGGGGCGATTGCTCGTCGTATCAGGGACGAAATCTGCCGCGGCGAACACGCCGTAGGCCGGGTTATCATCCGGCCCTTTATCGGCGTCCCGGGCCGCTTCGTGCGCACCGCCAACCGCCACGACTACAGCCTGGAGCCGCCTGCGCCGACAGTGCTCGACCGCCTGAAGGCAGCCGGCCGCATGACGATCGGAGTCGGAAAAATCGGCGACATCTTCGCCGGTCGCGGCCTCACCGACTCCCACCCCACGAAATCGAACGACCATGGCATGGCCACTCTTGAAACCCTAGTGCGCCAAGAACGGCGCGAAGGGCTTATCTTCGCCAACCTGGTCGAATTCGATAGTGTCTACGGCCACCGTAACGACTGCCACGGGTACGCCCGTGCCCTCGAGAGGCTGGACGGACAGCTTGCCCTCCTGCTACCGCTTCTGGACGACCGCGACCTGTTGGTAATTACCGCCGACCATGGCTGCGACCCGACGGTCGCCGGCACCGACCATACCCGCGAGTACGTGCCGCTCCTCGCCTATGCCAGTGGACGGCCCGGCCGCAGTCTCGGTGTCAGGGCCACCTTCGCCGATCTGGCGGCGACGGTGGCGGAGAACTTTGCCCTTAAGCCTCTGCCGTACGGCACGAGCTTTTTGGGCGAGATAACGGGGTGACCATACGTGCGCATCGTAGATACCATCCTTGATAAACGCGACGGCCGCGAGTTGTCCGCCGCGGTGATAAACGAGCTGATCGCCTCATACACCGCCGGAGAGATACCCGATTACCAAATGGCCGCCTTCCTGATGGCCGTATACTTTCGCGGCATGACCGCGGCGGAAACCGCAGCCCTCACGCTCGCCATGGCCAAATCCGGGGCCACCGTCGACCTCGGCGCCGTGCCCGGCGTCAAGGTCGACAAACACAGCACGGGCGGGGTCGCGGACACCACCACCCTTGTGCTTGCGCCGCTGGTGGCGGCCGCCGGCGTGCCGGTGGCGAAAATGTCCGGGCGCGGCCTCGGTTTCACCGGCGGAACCATCGACAAACTTGAGGCTATCCCCGGTTTCCGCACCGCCCTCAGCAGCGAGGAATTTCTCGCCAACCTTGGCCGCATCGGCGTGGCCATCACCGGCCAGACCGCCGACATCGCCCCGGCCGACGGCAAGCTTTACGCCCTCCGTGACGTCACCGCCACCATCGAAAGCATACCCCTAATTGCTTCATCGGTCATGAGCAAAAAGATCGCCGCCGGCGCCGACAAGATACTCCTCGACGTAAAAACCGGCAGCGGCGCCTTCATGAAGACGCCCGAACAAGCCTTCAAACTGGCGGAAACCATGGTCGGCATCGGGACGCTGGTCGGCCGCGAAACCATGGCCGTCATCTCCACGATGCACGAGCCGCTGGGCCTTGCGGTCGGCAACAGCCTGGAAGTCGCCGAAGCCATCGACATCTTGAGCGGTGCCGGCGGCGCTCCCGAACTGCGGGAGATATGCCTGACCCTTGGCGCCCATATGCTCGTAATGGCCGGGAAAGCCGCCGACTTCGCCGCCGGCTACCGCAAGCTGCAAGAGCTTCTCGACGGCAAGGAGGCGCTGGCGAAATTCGCCGCCCTCGTGGCCGCCCAGGGAGGCAACCCCGACGTCGTCGCCAACCGTGCCCTCCTGCCGCTGGCCGCCATCCGCCACATTGTCGCGAGTCCGGCGGGCGGCTTCGTGCAGTCCGTCGATGCCGCCCGCATCGGCTATGCCGCTATGATCCTCGGCGCGGGCCGCGAGTACAAGGGCCAGCAAATCGACCTCGGAGCAGGGCTAGTCATGCACTGCCGCCTCGGCGACAAGCTCGCGCTAGGCCAGCCGCTGGCCACCCTCTACACCGCAGACCCGACCAAAATACCGTCAGCCGAGGCCGCCATCTCCGCCGCGATTACCATCGGGCCGGACAAGGCCGCCAGACCGGAGCTTATCCTCGGTACTGTCACCGCCGCCGGTATAAACATGGTATAAATGTGAAAACGACAAAAGCCTGCCGAAGCCGTCGCTTGAAGATAGCGGCGGTTTTTTTGCGCCTTGCCTCGGGCGAAGCCGCCTGGCGATATTCAGCCATTTTCCGGTTATCCTAACACCAGACAGCGCAGGGTAGGTACCAGTGTACAAGCAAAGCCATTTTGGAGGGCGGGAAAGCATGGCCCACAAACGGTCGGGGCAGGTTATTCTAAAAGGCACGCTCATGCTGACAACGGCGGGCATCATTGTGAAAATCATCGGCTCACTCAACTGGGTCATTCTCTCACGCGTCCTCGGCGGCGAAGGTATGGGCCTTTATCAAATGGCCTACCCGCTATATCTCCTGGCGTTGAGCGTATCCTCCGCCGGCATCCCCGTGGCCGTATCGATAATCACCGCCGAGCGGGTCGCCGAACTTGACTACCGGGGCGCCCGGCGTATTTTCCGGGTGGCGGCCTGGTTGCTTGCAGCGACCGGCGCCCTTTTCAGCCTGCTGATGTATTTTAGCGCCGCCTGGTTGATAGAGGAGCGATACATCCGTGACGCCCGGGCTTACTATTCGCTCGTCGCCCTGGCTCCAGCCATTTGGCTGGTCACCCTCCTCGCCGCCTTTCGCGGCTATCTCCAGGGCTGGCAGATCATGACCCCGACCGCCCTGTCCCAGGTCGGCGAACAGGTGCTTAGGGTCGTCACCATGCTGGCCTTCGCCACCTTCCTCGCACCGCGGGGAGTGGAGTACGCCGCCGCCGGGGCCACCTTCGGCGCTACGCCGGGGGCGCTGGCCGGCCTGATCGTCATGCTATTTTTTTACTGGCGGCATCGCGCGAAGCTTTCACAGGAGGCTACTGTATGCACGGAAAAGACGATCCCGGTTGCCGGGATAATCCGCCGCATCCTCGCTCTGTCGCTGCCTATTTCCGCCTCCGGCCTCATGCTGCCGGTGGTTGCCAACCTTGATCTCCTTATCGTTCCCAGAAGGCTGGAGGCGGCCGGCTACTCAGTGGCGGCGGCCACGGAACAGTTCGGCTACCTTACCGGCATGGCCGTGCCGCTTGCCGGCCTAGCCACCGTGCTAACCGGCGCTCTCGCCACCAGCATCGTCCCGGCCATTTCCGATGCCTGCGCCCGCCGGGACAGCGACCGGTTGCGCAGGCGCACCGCAGCAGCCTTCCGCCTCGCCAACACCGTCACGGTCCCGGCCGCGGCAGGCGTATACATACTTGCCGAGCCGCTGACCACGATGCTGTATCACGCGCCGGGGGCCGCGGCGGCGGTCGAGACACTCGCCTTCAGTATCCTCTTTCTCGGCATCCACCAGGTGTCCACCGGGATATTACAAGGGATGGGACGCACCCTTATTCCCGCCGTCAACATGGTTATCGCGGCCACTATCAAGGTTGGCCTGAACTGGACCCTCACCGCCGTGCCCGGTCTTGGGATCACCGGAGCGGCCTGGGCGACGGTGGCCGATACAATCCTCGCGGCATTGCTTAACATGTACTTTATCAGGCTGTATACCGGCTTCAGCCTCGACCTCAGGGCTTTGCTGAAAAGCGTACTCTCGGCCGCCGCGATGGGAACGGCCGTATATGGGACCCATCGCTTCCTGGCCGCTGCGGCGCACAGCAACTCACTGGCCACGGCGGCCGCCATCGTCGTCGGCATCGGAGTTTACGGCCTGTTCATGTTAACCGTGGGCGGCATCAGAGCAACGGACATAAAAATGGTGCCGCTGATCGGTGAAAATCTGCTGAAAATACTCGTCGCTTTTCGTCTGCTTAAGCACAACAGCGCCGGCTGACGACGCGTGATGCTTTCAATTACCAAGTGTAAGGGCAAATTCTCCTGGACACGCTAGCAACAAAAGCGAAAAAGGGGTGTACATTCTATGAGGCGACAGCGACCTGCGGCCATTTTAACCCTCCTGTTATTCATAGCTGCCATTATCTTAGGCCCCTGTCAAGCGGCAGCCGCCCCCGCGCCCAAGGCACCGTCCCGCGCCCCGGTGGAAACCACGGCGGTATCGGCAATTCTCATGGACGCCAACGGCAACATCCTCTACGAAAAAGACCCACACAAGCAGTTGCCGCCGGCCAGCGTAACCAAAATAATGACCTTATTATTGGGAATCGAAGCAGTAGAACAGGGTCGCCTCAAGCTTACCGACCAGATTCACACGAGTGAAAACGCCTGGCGCCAGGGGGGCTCGCAGATCTGGCTTGAGCCCGGGGAAGCGATGACCGCCAAAGAAATCCTCATCGCCGTGGCGGTCGTGAGCGCCAACGATGCGGCCGTAGCCCTTATGGAGCACATCTACGGCAGCGAAGCAGCCGCCGTAGACGCCATGAACCGCCGGGCCGAGGAACTCGGTCTCAAGAATACCCGCTTCGCAAACGTCAACGGACTGCCGGCCCCCGGCCACTACATGAGTGCGCACGACGCCGCCGTAATCGCCGTGGAAGCCGTCAAGCATCCGCTTTACTTGGAATTTTGCGGCATCAAGGAATACTGGCTGCGCGACGGCAAGAACTGGCTCGTGAATACCAACAAGCTGTTGTGGTGGTATAAAGGCGGCGACGGACTCAAAACAGGGTGGACGGAAGAAGCCAAATACTGTTTTGTGGGTACCGCAAAGCGCGACAGCCTCCGCCTAATCGGCGTCGTATTCGCCACTCCCGAACCCCGCTCGCATCTGCGGGAAAGCATGAAATTAATGGATTGGGGCTTCGCCAATTACAGCGCCGTACCGATTGTTGACAAAGGCGCGGCTGTCGATCGTCTGCGGGTAAGCAAGGGCACTGAGCGCGAGGTTTCCCTGGTCGCAAAAGAAGAACTTAACCTCACATTGCCCAAAGGACAGCAGAAAAACCTCCAGAAGCAGGTTCTCAGCGACGGCAGCCTCAAGGCGCCGGTGGAGGCCGGGCAGAAATGCGGCGAATTGGTGGTTCTCAAAGACGGCAAAGAGATTGGCAAAGTCGACCTCGTCGCCGAAAAGGCGGTCGCCAAAGCCGGTTTCTTCCGGATAATGCAGGATATGTTCGACACCCTGTTCAACCTCGCGAAATAAAGCTTCCCAGCTATGCGGGCCGTGTGCCCGCGTTTTTTTTGTCCTGATAAACTATCGGTAAAATTCACGACCTTTGCAGGAAAATTTTTCCTAATAGCGAATTATCGATATGAATGTGGCAAGCGGGAGGTAGGAATTTGAATATCAGCACTCAAGTAAAACAAGGCATTCTCGTCGTAAGGGTAGAAGGAGAGCTTGACATGCATGTCGCCGGCGAGTTCCGGCAGAAGATCGACGAAGCCCTTGACGCCGGCGACGTACGCCACGTCGTCCTCAGCCTCAAAGGGGTGACCTTTGTCGATAGTTCCGGCTTGGGAGCCATCCTCGGCCGCTATAAGAAAATCAGCGCCAACGGCGGGCTACTGCTGGCGGCCAACGTAAGGCCCCAGGTCAACAGGGTCTTTGAGTTGTCAGGGTTGCTGAAGATAATCAGGACATTCGGCACCGAGGCCGAAGCCCTGAATAGTCTGTGAGGAGGGCAACCATGGCGAGCAAGAACGAGATCAGAATGTCGTTCCCCAGTAACAGCGAAAACGTCGGCATTGCCCGGATAACCGCCGCCGCTTTTGCCTCGCAGCTCGATCTGACCATAAGCGATATCGAGGAAATTAAGGTCGCTGTTTCCGAAGCGATAACCAATGCCGTCATCCACGGCTATGGGGCCGGGGAGGGGGAGATAGAATTCACCCTCATGCTTGACGGCGACCGGCTGGAATTTGTCGTTGCCGACCACGGCAAGGGTATCGCCGACATCGAACAGGCCAGGCAGCCCTCATTTTCCACCGATCCGGACAGAATGGGCCTCGGTTTCGTCTTCATGGAATCTTTTATGGACGAAGTAGTTGTCGAATCAGCCGTCGGCACAGGCACAACCGTCAGGATGGTAAAAAGATTAGCCGCCCAGCCGGCTCATTAGGCGGGCGACCATGTTTGACGACAAGGAGATCGGCGTTCTGTTAGAGAAAGCCCAGGCAGGCGACCAGGGCGCCAAAGAACTGATCGTCGAAAAGAACCTCAACCTCGTGCGCAGCATCGTCCATCGTTTCACCGGGCGCGGGTACGAATGGGACGATCTTTTCCAAATCGGCTGCATCGGACTTATCAAAGCTGTCGAGCGCTTTGATCCGGCCTTTGGCGTCAAGTTCTCCACCTACGCAGTGCCGATGATTATCGGCGAAATTCGCCGCTTCATCCGTGACGACAGCCCGGTTAAAGTAAGCCGGCCGCTCAAAGAGCTTGCCTATCGGGTCCACCGTGTCCAGGAGAAGCTGCAGGGAAATCTCGGCCGCGAGCCGACCATCATAGAAGTGGCCGAAGAGCTCGCCCTTTCGCCCCAGGAGATCGCCGAAGCGCTCGAAGCCGTTCAGCCGCCCGCCTCTCTTTACGATCAGACCTTTTTCGAAGGCGGCGACCCCATCCGGCGCATGGATCAGATCGGTTCCGACCCCGGCCACGATGTCGTAGCGATCGATAATCTGGCGTTGAGGGAAATATTGTCCCGGCTGCCGCCGCGCGAACGCACGGTAATCAGGATGAGATTCTTTGAAGATAAGACCCAGTCGGAAATCGCCCGCCTTATCGGTCTTTCCCAGGTACAGGTATCACGGATAGAAAAGCAGGCCCTTAGATTAATCAAAGAATACCTCCAGACTTCCTGATAAATGGAGGTCTTATTTTTTTGCCTGGACGCGGCATACTAACCAAGAGGTGAAGAGCATGGTCAGCGCCAAGCGATGGTGGGTCGCCCTGCTGGTGGTTGCGCTGCTCGCGGCCGGAAGCGCAGCGGCGTGGGTATACCACTTTCGACCTTTACCCCGGACGCCGGCGCGAGCCCGCCAAGTCATGATCATGGATCATGCTGGTTACTTCGTCCAAATCCATCGAAACCTTAAACATTGAGGCATAAAACGGAGAAAAGGGAGCAGACTATGGACCGTAGCACACAATCAAACAACAAGGAGGCAAAATAATGGGTGTCGTAAAAGTCATCGAGCTCGTCGGCACTTCACGTCAGAATTGGACTGACGCTGTCGACAACGCCGTCAGCGAGGCGTCGAAAACCATCGACGACATACTGGGCGTAGAAGTGACCAATTTCACCGCCAACATCGATAGCGGCCGCATCGCCGAATACAAAGCAGATGTAAAAATCGCCTTCCACGTCCACTAATCGCATATCTGAAGGGTGCCGCAAGGCACTCTTTCATTTTTGGCGGAACGCATTAATTGCCCTATTGCCGGCAAGAATATATCAGGAGGTGAGCGACGTGCCCGTCAGCGACGGCAGGCAGGGACAGCAGGAATTTCAGAAATGGTACCAGGACCGCTACAATCAGGTCAAGCCCAAGCCGCCCATTCTCAAAAACGCCCTGTGGGCATTCGTGGTAGGCGGCCTTATTTGTACCCTGGGACAAGTCATCCAGACCTACTTCATCGGCCTCGGCTTATCGCAGAAAGAAGCGGCGGGGCCTACATCAGCTGTGCTTATCTTCCTGGCGGCCCTCTTTACCGGTCTTGGCATCTACGATGAGTTGGGCCGAAAAGCGGGCGCGGGTTCGATAGTTCCCATCACCGGCTTCGCCAATTCGATCGTCGCCCCCGCCATGGAGTACAAGCGGGAAGGCTATGTATTCGGTGTCGGGGCGAAAATGTTCACCATTGCCGGGCCGGTGATCGTCTACGGTCTCTTAACGGCCGTCGTCGTAGGACTGATATACTGGGCATTTCACTAGGGAGGGCAATACTTGAACAAGAAGAGCGGCAAGCAGACGATAGCCTACGCCGCCCCGCCCTTTCTGGTCTCGGCGGCCGCAGTCGCCGGACCGATGGAAGAGCAGGGGCTGCTGGGCGGACAGTATGACAGAATCCTTGAGGACAATCTTGCCGGTCAGGATAGCTGGGAAAAAACCGAATCCCTGATGCTGGAATTGGCTTTAAACACGGCTGTCAACAAAATGGGCGGCGCCTTGGACGACATCGACTTTATTCTTGCCGGCGACCTTCTCAATCAGCTCATGTCGTCCCACTTCGCCGCTCGCAGCCTGGGCCGCCCTTTCCTCGGCCTGTACGGCGCCTGTTCGACAATGGCCGAGAGTATGCTGCTCGGCGCGGTGCTCGTCGACGGCGGTTTCGCTTCCATGGTCGCGGCAGCGGTATCGAGCCATCACGACGCCGCCGAACGGCAGTACCGCTATCCCACCGAGCTCGGGGTGCAGCGTCCTCCGGCGGCGCAGTGGACGGTGACCGGCGCCGGGGCTGTCGTCCTCTCGCGGGAAGGCAACGGTCCGAGAGTCACGGCAGCAACTGTCGGCAAAGTGGTGGACGCCGGGCTGAAGGATCCGAACGCCATGGGACCGGCTATGGCGCCCGCCGCCGCCGACACGCTCTGGCAGCATCTGCAGGACACCGGCAGACAGCCCAATTACTACGACATCATCCTGACCGGCGATCTCGGCCAAATCGGCAAAACCCTGCTCATCCAGCTTATGCAGGAAAAGGGCGTTGACATCGCCGCGAATTACGAAGACTGCGGGCTGATGATCTACAAAGAGGAACAGGACCCTCACGCCGGCGCCAGCGGGTGCGCCAGTTCAGCGCTCGTTTTGTGCGGCCATGCTTTTCCGCTGCTCGTCGCCGGGCGGCTGAAACGCATCCTGCTCATCGGCACAGGCAGTCTTCACAGCCCCACCTCATACCAGCAGAAGGAAACACTCCCAGCCATCGCCCATGCCGTGGCCATAGAAGCATAGAGGAGGAGAAAAATTGCAGGCATATGTAATGGCCTTTGTCATCGGCGGCTTGATTTGCGTAATCGGCCAGCTTCTGATGGATCTCACCCCGCTTACCCCTGCTCATGTTCTCGTATTATTCGTCGTGATCGGCGGTATAATGAGCGGCCTCGGCCTTTATCAGCCTCTCGTCGAAATGGGGGGAGCCGGGGCGACCGTTCCCTTGCCGGGTTTCGGCCATGCTTTGGTCAGCGGCACCGTCGAAGAAATCAATAAATCCGGTCTGACTGGCGTCTTCAGCGGCGCCCTGAAAGCCTCGGCCTTTGGAATAACTGCGGCCGTAGTCTTTGGACTGCTGGCCGCCGTAACCTTCAACCCCCGGGGATAGGAGAAGGCAATGCTGTCCGTAGATTTCGCCGGCTTGATACTTACCGTCTGCCTAACTGGTCTTCGTTACCCGCTCTGTGTCCTCGGCGCCGCCGTTATCCACGATCTGGGGGCTGTACTCACCGCCCTCGTGTTTCAGGGGCGCGTCGATTCCGTTATCGCCGCCGGCGCTTTTGGCACAGCGTCCGTAAGCGGCGTCAAGGCAGGCGTGCCGGCCGTAATGGTGGCCCTGGGCGGGTCGTTGGTAAACTACCTTGTCGGCGCCAGCTTTGCCGGAGCGGCGTGGGAAAAGAACTCCCGGCTGCTCAACCCCGGAGCGGTGCTAAAGCAGCCCTTCGCTGTAATAAACCTGCGGCTCGCGGTCCTCTCAGCCATCGTAGCCCTCTGGCAGTTTATCTGAATGCGGGGAGATGCAATGATGAGAAGTTCGGCACGGAGGTCCGGCGGTCAGTATGGACGCCGGCGTGATGAAGAATACGCACAAGATCAAGAAGACCCCAGGCAGGATTCGAGCCGGGGTAAGAACGCCGACAACCTGATAGCCGACATGGCTAAAGGGTTCGTTGAGGCCCAGGCCAAGTTTGCCGGTTCCCCTGACGGCGGACCAAACCGGGAGATGCTCGCCATGCTGTCAAAAATCAGCGACCAGCTCTCGCAATTGCAAAAATCGGCCGACGGCCAGCAAGGAGCGCAGCAAGGCCAATCCTGCCAGCAAATGCAGCAAAGCCAGGGGCACAGCCAGGGAAGTCGGTCGATTCAGCAAGGCGCAGGGCAGGGCCAGGGGAATCAGCAGATACAACAAAGCGCGGGGCAGGGCCAGGGGAATCAACAGCAAAGCGCCGGCCAGAAGCAAAGCGGGCAACAAGAGGAGCTTAGCACCCTTTTCAGCAGTCTGCTGACCGGTAAAAAAACAGGCGACGGCAGCGAGCAGGTCGGGCAAAACAGCGACAGACAAGCGGGCGGGCAGTCGGCCGGCGGCGAAAAAACCTCTTCGGCCCAGACGGCCGCGCAGGCGCTCGCCCAAGCCCAGTACGAATTAGCCAACGAGCTTGAAGCCAGCCTGAACAAACTCAAGCAAGTCATCAGCGAGAGCGAAAAACTGGCCGATAGAATCAGCAACCTGCTCGGTCAGGAAAACGACTCACAAGGAACATGAGGTGAAATATTGGCAGCTAAAGTCAGAATTATAATCGTAACCGACGGCGACCGCTGCGCCCAGCATGTCGTGGAAAACATCGCCACCGATCTTGGCCTGCGGTGCATCTCCGCCTCAGCAGGCAACCCGACCCCGATCAGCGGGCAGGAAATCGTCGAACTGGTCAAAACCGTTCCCCATGATCCGGTGCTGGTCATGTTCGATGACCGCGGACGACGCGACAAAGGCAAGGGGGAAACAGCCATGGAGTATGTCGCCTCCCACCCTGACATAGAAGTCCTCGGGGCGGTGGCTGTAGCCTCCAACACCACCGGCATCCGGGGCGTCGCCGCCGATGCCAGCGTCAGCGGCGAAGGGGTGGTGGTCGACAATGCCGTCGATAAATACGGTCAGGAAAAAACGACTGGCCGTGATCGCACGATCATCAACGGCGACACCGTCGACGTACTCAACGCGGTTGATGTGCCTGTCATCATCGGCGTAGGCGACATCGGCAAGATGGACAAGGCGGACGACATCCGCCGCGGCGCCCCGGTGACGCGAAAAGCCATCGAGGAAATTTTAAAACGGAGCGGCGTCAGTTATGCAGGAAAGCCGTAAAATCGACGGCGACATCGATAAAAACATCAATTATCTCAAAGACCTTCTCGGCGTCGGCGAAACCTTCGACATCGTATTCCGCGAGTTCAAGATCGGCCGTCGGCGGGCGGCCACCTTCTCCATAAACGGAATGACCAATGACGTAGTTCTCAGCAACGTTTACCAAGCAATTTTGACCTGTCACCCTGAGGAACTCAGCATCAATACCCTCAATAAAGTCTTTTACCAGCGCCTGCCCCATTCGCAGGTAAAGCTGCTCGACAACATGAACGACAGCCTTGTCAGCCTCCTCTCGGGAGAAATGCTGCTTTTCATCGAAGGCGAGGAACAAGTCGTCGTAATCGACGCCCGGTCCTATCCAGCGCGCTCGCCGTCGGAATCCAACATCGAGAAAGTGACCAGAGGCTCACGCGACTCCTTCGTCGAAACAATCCCGTTCAACACCGCCCTCATCCGCCGCCGCCTCCGCGACGCCAACCTCCGCTTTGAAATCGTCAAAATTGGCGCCAGGTCAAAAACCGACGTCGCCATCTGCTATATCAAGGACATCACCAATCCCGGACTGGTCGACACTGTCAAGGAAAGGCTCAACGCGATCGCCATCGACGGCGTGCCGATGGCGGAGAAAGCAGTCGAGGAATTCATCGTCCACGGCAGCAAGTGGAATCCCTTGCCCAAGGTCCGCTACACCGAACGCCCCGACGTCGCCGCAGTCCATATGCTCGAAGGCCACGTATGCCTGATTGTGGACACCTCTCCCAGTATCATAATCCTGCCTACCACCTTCTGGCACCACGTCCAGCACGCCGAAGAATTCCGCCAGAACATGACCGCAGGCACATTCTTGCGCATTGTGCGTCTGGGGGCGGTACTGCTCTCACTGCTGCTGCCGCCTCTCTGGCTCTCCTTCGCCCTGCAGCCGCGGCTGTTGCCGGAAACCCTCTCTTTCCTGGGACCACGCGACCCCGGCATCATTCCTCTAGGCATCCAGTTCCTGCTGGCCGAATTTGGCGTCGAGATGGTCCGCATGGCCACCGTCCACGTTCCCTCCGCCCAGGCAACCGCTCTGGGCTTCATCGGCGCCTTCATGCTCGGCGAATTCGCCAGCCGCGTCGGACTGTTCGGCAACGAAGCCATCTTTTACATCGCCGTCGCCACCGTCGGCACATTCGCCACCCCCAGCTTCGAACTGGCCATGGCCGTCAGGCTGTTCCGCATCTTCCTCCTCCTGCTCGTTATCGCCTTTAAACTCCCCGGCCTATTAGGCGGCCTCGTCATCATCCTGCTTATCGCGGCGACGACCAAATCCTTCGGTGTTCCCTATCTATGGCCGGCCGTGCCGTTTAACTACAAAGCGATGAAGGACGTCATATTCCGCTTGCCGCTCCCCAGCAAGCTGATGCGGCCGGCAATCCTTAAGCCCCAAGACCCTGACCGCCTCGAAGACAACCGGACCGGGCGACGAAGCGGCGCAAAACGAAAGAACAGGGACGAAGACTAGAAAAAACCCGCCATTGGCGGGTTTTCACTTGCCGCGATAATACTCGCGGATTTTGCCCAGACTTGTATTCAGGCTGGTTACCTGCTCCTCGGCAGATCCCTGGCTTTCGGCATTGACAGCGTCCTTGAGCTGCTTAACATGCGAATGGGTGATCGTAACCGGGCCTAGGACACCCAATTTTTCCATCGTAGGCTTGGCTTTGTTCCAGGTATCCTCGAGACCTTTGACCTTAGACGCAGCCTTGCTCCAGTTCTTGTCCGCCACGTAAAAGCTTACGCTGCGGACGGCGTTGCCTACGGCGATCAAATCGGCGACCGGGGATAGTTTATACGACTTGCCTACTTCGCTAACGCTGCCCATGAACTTGTTCAGGTTCTCGTACGAGGCCGTTATCTTCTTGTCCATGATGCTTGTCACCAGTTTGCCGATCGCCTCATCGGCGTCCTTAACGCCCTTTTTGTCGCCTACCGCCGCTTTGGTTTGCTGCCAGGCAGCCTGGAGATTGTAAAGCCCGGACTCCGCCTCCTGCCAGTTTTCTTTGTTTATTCCCTCAAACACCGTGCCGGCGATCGCTTCCAGATCGTAAAGCAGGGCAGGGGCGGAGACGAAGCGCTCCATTACGGGCGGGTTGGGCTTGACGTCTTCCGGTTTGCCGGCCGGGCCGATATCCGGCTTTTTCGCCGGCCCCGCCAGTCCGCAGCCTGCCAGAACGGCCCCGAGCAAAAGCGCGGAAACGACTCTGGCGGCCAATGTCTTAAAATGCCGCAAATGCAACCCTCCTTTTCTCCATAGCTTGTACGCCGGACGGAGACTTTATTCTTCGTCCGGGGATATTGACACCGTCCGGCGTATATACTAAAATTAAACCAATCAAATACCCGTGTTGTATAGAGGTGCGGGCTGTTATCAGTACTTGCGGAGAGCTGGCCGAAGCGATGAACCGCAGGGAAAGGAATACCCGCCGAAGCCGTGTTTTTTGGCCAAAAACCCGGTTGGGCTTGTAGCTGAACAAGCGCAAGACTGTCATCCGGCGTATCCGCGCCGGGTGGAGCGCTATCTCACCGGCAATATTGTCTTTATTCGGAAGACGCGCGGCTGTGAGGTAGCTTACAGCCGCTTTTGTATTTTGTATCCGAAATTCCGTCAACACCGAAAGGAGATACCTCATGAACCTTCACGGCACCATGCGCATCAACCAGGCCGGCCATCTGGAAATCGGCGGCTGCGACACAGTTGAACTTGCCCGTCAGTTCGGAACTCCCCTCTATGTCATGGATGAGGCCCTGTTGCGCGAAAACTGCCGCGCTTACGTTGAATCGTTTCAGAAGCACTACCCTAACGCGGAAGTTATATACGCCAGTAAAGTCTTTTCCACCATGGCAATGTGCAGGCTGGTGGCCGAAGAAGGCATGGGTCTCGACGTTGTCTCCGGCGGCGAACTTTACACCGCCCTGGCCAGCGGATTCCCGGCGAACCGCATCTACTTTCACGGCAACAATAAATCGCCCGAGGAACTGGAAATGGCCCTCGAAGCCCGCGTCGGCCGCTATGTCGTCGACAACTTTTCGGAGCTTGATCTCCTGAACGAACTGGCCCGCCAGCGTAAAACCAAAGCCAAAATACTCATCAGGGTATCGCCCGGTATAGATGCTCACACCCATCATTACATCAAAACCGGCATGATCGACTCCAAATTCGGTCTTGCTATCGCCAACGGCCAGGCGCTGATGGGCGCCGAAAAGGCTCTCGGTATGAAAAACCTTGAGTTTAAAGGCATCCACTGCCATATCGGTTCGCAGATATTCGACCTTAATTCCTACAAAGAAGCGGCCGCCACCATGATGGCCTTCGTAAAAGAGATCAAAACCAAAACCGGCTACGCCTGCGAGGAACTTAACCTCGGCGGCGGCCTGGGAATCTACTACACCGAAGGCGACTCACCCCAGCCGATCGGCGAGCTCGTTGCCCTCATGACCAAAACGGTTCGGGAAGCGGCTACCGCCAACAACCTGCCTCTGCCGAAGATCATCGTCGAGCCCGGACGCTCGATCGTCGGCGAAGCAGGCGTCACCCTCTACACCGTCGGTTCGGTCAAAGACATCCCGGGAATCCGTAAATATGTGGCCGTCGACGGCGGCATGACCGACAATCCGCGCCCCGCCCTCTACCAGGCCAAATACGAAGCCGCCCTCGCCAACAAAATGAACGTTCCCGGCGAAGAAACCGTCTCCATAGCCGGCAAATGCTGTGAATCAGGCGACATGCTCATCTGGGACATCGAACTGCCCCCGACCGTTCCCGGCGATATTCTCGTCGTAACTTCCACCGGCGCCTATAACTATTCCATGGCCAGCAACTACAACCGCAACCGCCGACCGGCCGTAGTCTTCGCCTGCGGCGGCAAGGCCGAACTGGTCGTAAGGCGGGAAAGCTACGAAGACCTCATCCGCAACGATCTTGTCCCCGAGCGGATGCAGAACAAGGTCGCCTGCCTGGCCTAAAAAATACTTGCCACACGGGACCCGGCCTAAACCGGGTCCTAATATTTTGCATAGGCCGGTTTTTCTAGTATAATTTAGAAGTGAAGTCTTAAAGCGGGGGACAACGCCATGAACCACGACCCTGCTTCACTGCTCGTCTGCCATCCCCGGGCGCCCCTCCTGGACGCCATCGGCAGACGCTGTGCGGAGGCCGGCTTTCGCGCGGCCGCCGTCGGCGGGTTTGTCCGCGACCTGCTGCTGGGCATAATAAGCCAGGATATCGACATCGTCGTCGAAGGCGACGCCATCTTCTGCGCCAAACTGCTGGCCGCACGCCTGGGCGGCGCCGTCGTCAAAACCTCCCGTTTCGGCACCGCCGTTGTCATGGTGGGCGGCACCCGCCTCGACCTGGCGATGGCCCGGACGGAAAGCTACTCCCGGCCGGGAGCGTTGCCGGAGGTAAGCCCCGGCACGCTTGCCGACGACCTGTGGCGGCGCGACTTCACCGTCAATGCCATCGCCCTCGACATCGGTCCCGGTTACTTCGGCCGCCTGATCGACGAAGTAGGGGGGAGGAAGGACCTCACCGCGAGAACCATCCGCATCCTCCACGCCGGCAGCTTCAGCGACGACCCGACGCGCATGCTGCGCGCCGTCCGCCTGGCCCATCGTCTACGGTTTTCCTTTGCCGACCCCACCGCCGCCCGCCTGCGGGAAGCGGTCTGCAACCGTAACTGGCTGACCGTCGGCTCCCACCGCCTGGGCCGGGAAGTCCGGCTGCTCTTTCGGGAAAACGACTTGCCCGGCCTATTTCGAAGCCTCGACCGGTGGGGGATGTTCCGGCCCATTTTTGCGACCGTGCCGACCGCAGCCAAGCTTGACGCCCTGGCGCGCATCGATGAGGCAGTTGCCAGCCTGGCGCTCTTGGGTCACCGATGCGACCGCACGGCGGTCGCGGCCCTCATTATCGGCGGTCGGGCCGGCTTCTGGCTCCAGTGCGAGAGCGGCTTAGAAACACCTGACAGACTACGCGCCGTCAGTGGCGCGCTAGCCTCGCCGGGGGCCGGCGACCGCCTGCACGTCATGCTCGCCGATATTCCCCCGGCGATGCTTGCCTATCTTTGGATAATGTGCCAAAATGAAGAGGAACGGTTTAGGCTTCAATCAGCCCTGGCCGGAATAAGCCGCCCGCGTCCTTCCATGGGCGGGAGGGCGAGTTTTGACAGCCTGTCGTCTGAACCGCATAAGGAGGATAATTAGTGTTTGGCTTTGACCCCGATATGGTATTTCGCATTCCCGCCCTGCTCATAGCCCTCACCGTGCACGAGTACGCTCACGCCCGCGCCGCCGTGTCCCTCGGCGACCCCACGCCGCGCTACGCCGGGCGGCTGACCCTCAACCCCATTCCCCATCTCGACCCCATCGGCCTCATCATGCTGTGGCTGTTTCGCTTCGGCTGGGCCAAGCCCGTGCCCATCAACCCTTTCAACCTCAGAAACGGCCGCTGGGGCATCATGACCGTGTCGCTCGCCGGCCCGGGTGCCAACATAGTCATGGCATTCGTCAGCGCCGTCGTGTTCGGCGTCGTCGCCAAACTGAACCTCGGCAATATCGAGATATACAAGGTCATTCAGTGGACCTACACCTACAACCTTATCCTCGCCGTATTCAATCTCATCCCCGTGCCGCCGCTTGACGGCTCGCAGATAGTCTCCAGCTTCCTGCCGCCCCGCCAGGCCGATGCCTACGAGCGCATCGCACCTTACGGGCCGTTCATCCTCATGGCGCTTGTCTACCTCGGCGTCGTCGGCGCCTTCATCTACCCCGTCGAAGCCTTTATCGGCCGCATCATCTCCGCCATCGTAGCGCTTATCGTATAGGAGGAACAGAAAAACCATGAGCAAAGGTCGTATCTTCAGCGGCATGCAGCCGTCTGGCAAATTTCACCTCGGCAACTACCTCGGGGCGTTGGAAAACTGGGTCAAGCTCCAGTACGACTACGACTGCGTCTTCTCGATCGTCGACTGGCACGCCCTCACCTCGATGTACGAGGACACCAGCAAAATCCCCGAGAACATACACGAAATGGCTCTCGACTGGCTGAGCGGCGGCCTTGACCCCGAGCGCAACATCATCTTCGTCCAGTCCCACGTCAAAGAGCACGCCGAACTCCACCTGCTGCTCTCCATGATGACCCCGCTCTCCTGGCTGGAACGGGTGCCCAGCTACAAGGACAAGCTCCAGCAGCTCGGCGCCATCGGCAAAGAAATCAACACTTACGGCTTTCTCGGCTATCCCGAGCTGCAGACCGCCGATATAATCCTCTACAAAGCCGACACCGTGCCCGTCGGCGAGGACCAGATCCCCCACGTCGAACTCGCGCGGGAAATCGTCCGCCGCTTCAACGGGTTCTACGGCCCCGTATTTCCCGAGCCCCAGGTAAGGCTCAGCCAGGCAGCCGTGCTGCCGGGTATCGACGGCCGCAAGATGAGCAAATCCTACGGCAACGAAATCCCTTACGCCGCGCCCCCGGAAGAGCTCAAAGCCAGAGTAAGGATGATGGTCACCGACCCGCAGCGCGTAAAGAAAACCGATCCCGGCGACCCCGCGGTCTGCACCGTCTACACCTTCCACAAGCTGTTCAACAAGGAAGTAATTGAAGACATCGGCGGCAAATGCCGTACCGCCTGCATCGGCTGCGTCGACTGCAAAAAACTCCTCGCCGAGCGGATGTCCGCCAGCCTCGCCGATATCCATGCCCGGAGGGCTACCCTCGAAGCAAACCCCGGCCGGGTAAAAGAAATCCTCGCCTTCGGCGCGGAAAGAGCCCGCAAAGTCGCCGCCGCCACCATGGAGGAAGTCCGCGCCGCCATGCGGCTCTAGGCTATGAGCACCGCCGAGTATAAAATCAAACTCGAAGCCTTCGAGGGCCCCCTGGCCCTGCTGATGCACCTTATCGATAAAAACCAAATTGACATTTACGACATCCCCATCGCCGTCGTCACCGAACAATACCTCGCCTACATCCGGACTATGGAGCAATTCAACATCGACGTCGCCAGCGAATTTCTCGTCATGGCCGCCACGCTGCTGCAGATAAAATCCCGCATGCTGCTGCCCAAGCCCCCGGCCGCCGAACTGCCGGCCGAAGAAGATCCCCGCCAGGAACTCGTGCAGCGCCTTCTGGAATACCGGCGCTTTAAGCAGGCCGCCGCCACTCTTGAAGAAATGCTGCGGGAGAGGGAGCAGTACATCTCCCGGCCACCGGGCCACTTCGCCACCAAGATCGTCCTTCCCGAAGGCCTCAAGATCGACGACCTCATTGAAGCCTTCGCCGCCGTATGGGAAAGCGCCGTCGACGAATTCGCCTTCATCGCCCGCGAGGAAATCAGCATCCAGGACAAAATGCAGGACATCCTCCTACTACTCAGAAAACAGGGCGGGCGGATCGAGTTTGCCCAGACGCTCATCCGCAGCGGCTCGCGCACCGAAATGGTTACAGCCTTCCTGGCCTTGCTGGAACTCATTCGCCTGAAGCGCGTCCAAATAGAACAGGAACGGAACTTCGGGCCTATCTACCTTAGCTTGGGAGAGGTCGTGCACTGATGTTCTACAGTCATCTAAAAGGCCACATCGAGGCACTGCTGTTTGCGAACGGCAACCCGGTGCCCGCCGACAAGCTCGCCCAGATGCTCGACATCGACGCCGAAAACGTCGCCGCGCTCGTTGCCGAGCTCAAACACGACATGGCCGCCACCGACCGCGGGCTGACCATCCTTGACGTGGCCGGCGGCTATCAGCTATGCAGCAAGCCCGAACTTTCGCCGATCATCGAAAAACTGGTCGAGGTTCAGGAAGCGCGCATGTCGCTCGCCGCGATGGAAACGCTCGCCATCATCGCCTTCAAGCAGCCGGTCACCAAACTGGAGATCGAACATATCCGCGGCGTCAAGGTCGACGGCGTCGTAAATACCCTGGTCGAAAGGGGCTTAATCAAAGAAGTAGGCCGTAAGGAAGCTATCGGCCGGCCCATTCTCTACGGCACCACCGACGATTTCCTCAAATGCTTCGGCCTTGCCAGCCTCGACGACTTGCCCGACCTGGCCGAACTGCTGGCGGTCGATAATCCCGATCTTCCCGAACATGATGAATAAACTCCAGCCGCCCGCGCATGCGGGCGGTTTATTTTTGCCACAATAGTACTGCGCATGAGGGGAGGGATGAAGGTGGAGACTTGGCTGGCGGTATGGCTGGCATCCACAATGCTCTTTGTAATCGTGGCGCGCCTGAAGCTGTTCATCAGCCTGGCCTATCGCCGCCGCGGCGAAGACGACCGCCTCGCCATCGACGTCTATGCTCTCAGAAAAATCGTCAACTATCACCTCGAAGTCCCCCTTGCCCGTATCAGCAGCCGCGACGGCCTGCCGTGGCCGGAAGCGGTCGTCGACACCCCGGACGGTCAAACGGAAACACACGCCGGCGCCGAGCAGCGGTATGTCCGCAACACCTGGAAAATCTTCCGCCACCACCCCCGGCATTGGCACCGCCTGATGAAGCAGTTTCGCTATTACACCCGGATATATAAGCAACTTGCGGCATTCGTCCTCGCGACCGTAACCTGCGAAAAACTTTCCTGGCGGACGAAACTCGGCACCGGCGACGCCGCCCTCACCGGCGTTACCGCCGGCCTGGCATGGCAGATGAAGGCACAGGTCTACGCCTTTATGCAAAAACGTCTCAAAAGCGTCGCCCGGCCGGTGTTCCGGGTATCGCCGCTCTACGCCAGGGAAGGCGTCGAAATCGAACTGGAGTGTATATTCAGCATCCGCCTGGGCAATGTTATAAACGCGATAACGACAGCTATCCAGCAGTTGGGAAGGGGGGACGACAGGCAGTGGAAGAACACCCGATCCAAAGTCTGATGAAAACGGCCATGGAAAGCATCAAGGGGATGGTAGACGTCAACACCATCGTCGGCGACGCTGTGGAAACATCGGACGGCACGGTAATCATCCCGATTTCGCGCGTCACCTTCGGTTTTGCCGCCGGCGGCGGCGACTTCGAAACCGAAGAAGCCATAAACCGCGAAGGACATCCCTTCGGCGGCGGCAGCGGCGCCGGGGTCAGCGTTAAACCGGTGGGCTTCCTGGTATGCTCGCCGGTCAACGGCATAAGATTCATGCCGGTGGAAGGCAACCAGATATATGACCGGCTCATCGACATGGTGCCGCAGGCGCTCACAAAAATTCAGGAAATCATGCGTAGCCGCGATGCGCAGGACAATCTCGATGAACTGGCCGAGACGGCCGAAACCCAGGGCGCCAGCCAGCAACAGAGCGGCATGTAGGTATTTCGGCGTGCTTACGACGGTGTCTACACCCATAACCCATACAAAAAACCGCACATAACAGTGCGGTTTTTTCGCATATACATCTACTGCCTTAATGCAAGCCGGCCAGTTTATCCTTGATCTGGTTGGCGTGCAACGCTTCCGCTTCGGCAAAATGGCGATACATCTTCGAGACATCGGGGTTGTTGATCTGTTCGGCAAAAGTCTGATAATCCCGTACCAATTCCTGCTTCTGGGTAAGAGTCGTGCGTAAGGCCGTCTTGACGTCAAGCATTTCCATGCTTTCACCTCCTTAAACTGCTTTTATTATGTCCTCGGTGTGGTGCAAAAATGTATGACGGCTTTGACGGGCGGGGAAAACATAGTTATAATAGTTATTGTCTGTGATTACTAACCTGCGAGGTCACAATGAAAAAAACGGCGTTCATCGCGCTGATATTGTTTTTGTTCACCACAACCGCGACAGCCTGGGGAGCTCCGGCGGAGCCTTCCATTACCGCAAAATCGGCTATCGTAATCGAAGCATCCACAGGCAGGATCATTTATGCCAAGGCGGCGGCCGACCGACGCCCGCCCGCCAGTACGACGAAAATGATGACCTTGATTGTCGCCCTGGAACACGGCAAACTCGATGATATCGTCACCGCCAGCCCCAAAGCCTCCGCAACCGAAGGCTCGACGATGTGGCTCGCTCCGGGCGAACAGCTTAAACTCGGCGACCTGCTCTACGGCATGATGCTCGTGTCCGGCAACGACGCCACCGTCGCCGTCGCCGAACACATATCAGGCTCGCTCGACAAGTTCGCCCGTCTGATGACCGAAAAGGCCCACGCCATCGGCGCCATCAACACCAACTTTACGAACTCCAGCGGTCTGCCCGACCCCAAACACTACTCGACCGCCGCAGACCTGGCCCGCATCGCCGCCTACGGCTACAAAAACCCGCTCTTTTCAAAGATCGTCGGCACCAAGCACATTGTCGTGCCCTGGCCCGGCAAAGACCACGACCGCGACCTTTACAACGAGAACAAGCTTCTTTGGCAATACGAGGGCGGCAACGGCGTCAAGACCGGCTACACCGACGAAGCCGGCCGCTGCCTGGTTTCTGGCGCGAAACGAAAAGACATCCAGCTTGTAGCCGTTGTCCTCGACGGCGACCGGATGTGGGAAGACTCAATAAAACTCCTCGACTATGGCTTTAGCCGCACGCAGCCGGTCAAGATGTTCGGTCAGGGCGACATCATGAAAACGGTCAAAGTGATCGACGGCAAGAAGGAGCAAGTCAGGCTCGTCGCCGCCAGCGCCCTTTCCGTCCCGGCCCTGGCGGGCGACCGGGAAGGCTTCTCCACAGTGATCGAAGCCCCCGATCGCATCGACGCGCCCGTGGTCGCCGGCCAGAAACTGGGCACGGTCAAAACCTTTTACCGCAACACCGAAATAGCGTCCGTCGACCTGCTGGCCACTGAACAAATCGAACGCAAATCGTTCTTCAGCCTGCTGTGGGGGTCACTCTGGAGCTTTTTCACCTTCATCGTCCGCAACCTCGCCTGATCAAACGAATTTCAGCCGCCCCGGGGCGGCTTTTCCCGTTCTAGCCGGTTTGGTTTGCTCATACTTTCCTCATAAGGAGGGGAAGACGTATGATAAACCTCATCTGGCTGCTGCTGCTGGCTGGCGGTATAGTATACGCCGGGTTCACGGGCAGAATCGAAGTGATTACCCCAAGTGTTATATCAGCGGCGGAGAACGCGGTCACCCTGGCTTTTAAACTCACCGGGGTGATGTGCCTGTGGCTGGGGATGATGAAAATCGCCGAAAGGGCGGGGCTGGTGCGGGTGATGTCCATCATAATCGGCCCAGTCATCCGCAGAATCTTTCCCAGCGTGCCGCCGAACCATCCGGCCATGGGAGCGATCGTCATGACCGTAAGCGCCAACATGCTGGGACTGGGCAACGCCGCCACCCCGTTGGGCATAAAGGCCATCCAGGAACTGCAGAAACTCAGCCGCGACCGCGATACAGCCACGCCGGCGATGTGCACCCTCCTGGCGCTATGCACCACCGGCGTCACCCTCGTGCCGGCAACCGTCATCGCCCTGCGGGCCGCCGCCGGTTCCGTCGACCCTGCGGAAATAGTCGGCGCCACGCTCGCTGTAAGCTTCACCGCCGCCGCCGCCGCCCTGACCGTGGACCGCATCTTCCGGGCGGCCTGTGGCGGCCGGGTCCGCTGAACCGCCGTGTTCGCCCTGATTTGTGAAATACTCTCCGCCTGGGCGATTCCGCTGGTGCTCCTCCTTATCCCTCTGGCCGGCTACCTCCGCCGGGTAAGAGTATACGAAGCCTTTGTCGAAGGAGCGGCCGAGGGCTTCCAGACAGCAGTGCGGATAATGCCCTTTCTGGTGGCGATGCTGGTTGCAGTTGGCGTCTTCCGCGCCTCCGGCGCCCTCGAAGACTGTGTCGCCCTTCTCAAGCCGCTCCTTGCCTTCATCGGCGTTCCGCCGGAACTCGTGCCGCTCGCCGTTATGCGCCCACTGTCCGGGACCGGCGCCCTCGGCTTGACCACCGAGCTATTGGCCAGTGAAGGTCCCGACTCGCTCATCGGCCGGACAGCCTCCACAATCCTTGGCAGCACCGACACCACCTTCTACATCCTTACCGTCTACTTCGGCGCCGCCGGTATCCGCAACCCGCGGTACGCGGTTTTCGTCGGCCTTACCGGCGACATAACCGGTTTTTTCATGTCGATTTATATCTGCAAACTGCTTTTTGGCCCATAAAGGAGGCGGCGGGATACCCGCAGCCTCCTTTCCTTTTTCCCCCACCCAGTGGCACATCGGCCGCCCGGGAATACACTGTAATGTGAAAACGATGATAATGGGGGGACTGCGATGGTCAGAGTAGTGGTCGCCGGCGGCGGCTGGGCCGGGTGCGCGGCGGCCTTGGCCGCGGCCAAGGCCGGTGCGCAGGTGCAGCTTCTGGAGCGTACCGACATGCTCCTGGGCACGGGCCTGGTAGGTGGCATATACCGCAACAACGGGCGTTACACCGCCGCCGAGGAAGCGACGGCCATGGGGGGCGGCGATCTTTTTGTCGCCATGGACGCCAACGCCCGGCACCGGGGCATAAGTTTTCCCGGCCACAGCCACGCCTCGCTCTACGATGTCAGCGCCATGGAGCCGTTGGTCAAAAAGGTGCTGGTCAACTACGGGATAACCGTACGTACGACAACCAGGGTTATGGACGTGCTCAAATACGGCCGTACAATCCAGGCTCTGGTGATCGACAGCGGCGAGGTCGTCAAAGGCGACGTATTCGTAGACACCACAGGCACGGCCGGGCCGATGGGCAACTGCCTCAAATACGGCAACGGCTGCGCCATGTGCATCCTGCGCTGTCCTTCCTTCGGTCCCCGGGTAAGCGTTTCGGCCCGCGCCCAGGTCAAAGAGATAATGGGTCTGAAGGCGGACGGCACATATGGCGCCATGAGCGGCTCCTGCAAACTCAACAAAGATTCGCTCAGCGCGGAAATCCGCGAGCGGCTTGAAAGGGAGGGCGCGGTCGTTATACCGATGCCGGAGCACCTCGTAAAAAGCACCTCGCTCGGCCGCAAAGCGTGTTCGCAGTATGCCATCCCCGAATACGCCGCCAATCTGGTCCTGCTCGACACCGGTCACGCCAAACTCATGACCTCCTTCTTCCCGCTCGAAGAACTGCGCACCGTCCCAGGACTTGAAAACGCCCGCTACGAAGACCCCTACGCCGGCGGACAGGGAAATTCCGTCCGCTACCTGGGCATCGCCCCCTGCGGCAACAACCTGAAAGTCGACGCCGTCGACAACCTGTTTTGCGGCGGCGAAAAAGCCGGCATCTTCGTAGGCCATACCGAGGCGATCGTTACCGGTCTGCTTGCCGGGCACAACGCCGTAACGTAATGCCCTACTTGATATGCCTCCACTCCGGGCGGACATGCAGACTATACTACCCCTAATTCAATATCTATCCGGTCGTCTTTGTAGACCTTCACGCTTTTTATCATTCCGAGTACAATCGCCCGGCGCTCCTCATCTGAGGCGTCATGCCAGTTGGCGTCGAAGTTCTGCATGGCTGTGATTAGCTCGGTCACGGTTGTTTCCCTGACCCGCGCTTCCTCGCCTTTCTCCTCACATTCGGCCAATTGCTTTTCAAGGATCTGGCGTCGATCGCGGAGCGTATCTACCCGTGCGTTCAGTTCCTCGATCTTCATATTAGGGCTACTCTCGAATACTGAATACCATCTATCGAGCTTCTTATTGATGCCGTCCAGCTCCCGACGCACCTTATCGGCCACCTTGGAGGTCGCCATGATCTCTTCTGGCCGCAGTAGCTCCTCGGCCTTCTTTCGCTGTAGGCGCTCATTTTGGCTGTACTGACGGAGCTGATGTACGACATAGTCGTCGATATAGTCTACTCGCTTATAGCCGCAGCGGCAGGATATATTTTTAATCATCGCTTTGCAGCTGGCGTCCTGGGAGTAGCAGACGTAATAAGCGGCCTTGCCCTTCTTGTACTTGATATTCTTCCAGACCCGCTTTATTCGCATCCGGGCGCCGCACTCTCCGCAGTAGATGATGCCGGTCAGAAGACCGCCACGGAATTCGGGCGCATAGTTCGAGCGTGCCGCTCTCAGCTTCTGAGCGGCCGTCCAATCCTCCTCAGAGACGATGGCCGGGTGCTTACCCTTAAACAGCTTTTCACCGTGTTTGACAAGCCCTGCGAAGAATGGATTAGCTATCATTTGCCTGACTGTGGTCCGGCCCCATATCTCGGAATCTGCCGGGACGGGCACTTTTCGGCTCGTTAGGTCGTCGGCCAGGCCCTGGTAGCCCATGCCGCCATGCAGATATTCGCGGAAGATCCACCGGATAACCTCCGCCTCTATCTCATCCAGTGACAGCTCTCTTGTCGTCGGATCCTGTTTATACCCGTAGGGGATGGGGCCGCCCATAAACCGACCCTGCTCGGCGGCCTCTTTCTTCGCGGCCGTGACGCGCTCGATGATCGTCTCGCGCTCGAGCTGCGCAAAGACGGCCATAATCGACACCATTGCCCGCCCCATAGCGGTCGAGGTATCAAGGTTCTCAGTGACGCTGGCAATGTCGATGGAATTGGCGAGGAACACATCCTCTATGAGGTAGAGCACGTCCTTCTGCCGGCGGCTGAGGCGGTCAAGCTTCCACACGAGCACCATGTCGAATTTTTTGGCCTTGGCGTCCTTGATGAGGCGCTGGATGCCCGGACGGTCTAGGTTTTTGCCGGAGTAGCCGTCGTCGATGTAGAAGTCGTGAATGTTCCACTGTTTAGCTTTGCAATAGGCCATTGTCGCCGACTTCTGGAAGGGGATGGAGATGTCTGAGCGGGACTGTTCTGGTGTCGATACGCGGATCATTATGGCGACGTTCATTGCTGCCTCCTGGTGGTGGGGTTATTCGGCGGGCTTTGGAACTACCAGCGGTATGTCGACCCTTGAATTGAACTCGTCGAGGGCTTTGCCGATGGCCTCTTTTCTGGCCTTCTCCCAACTTGGAGCGCCGCCAAAGAGAGCGGGAACGGAGCTGCTGCCCCCTTTTTCGATAATGTCGAGATCATATAGCGACTTATCGTTTGCCACGTCGACCACGCGACCCCGCAGTAACATTTCTTGTTTCACCGACACTGACAGGCCGCCCCCGCCGACATTGCTTGTGGCCGGCTCGAATGCCAGATATACAACATAATCGTAACGGTATTCTCTCCCGAAGCCGACGAGGAAGTCTTTGTTGAACTGCGAGAGACTAATCACGCGATGCCGTTCTGCGTATTCGCGGGCCTGGGTGGCAACAACATCGCCGATATATTGTTTATACTTATCGGGAGTTAATTTCTGCTCCATCTTTTCGATAATGAATTGTCTGATGTCCTTCGACTGGTAAGGTTGAGGAATGGAGGTAATAACCGCTACTGATGGGCGGGAGACCCCGAGCTTATCGTATATTGTGGCCGGGGACGTAAAGGCGACAGAAGAAAGGAGCGCGATGGCCAAAATGGAGCAGAGCAGTCTACGCATAATCATCCTCCTCATAATAAAACACGGCCTGTCCTGTGCCGTGTCGAATGCTGTAATAGGACAATTGTCCCTTAAAAATAGGTATTAGTTACTGTCAGAATCAGCAGGTATTTTTTGGCTATGTGTCTAACTTTTTATATACTTGCATAGCTTTCCTGCCAGCCGGAGGGCTGGCTGTTGTCGTCTTATGGCACGGTGACGGCGCGGAGCCGTCTCGGAGGAGCGTGATGTTGATGAGGGCATACAAAATGTAGTAGGGGAATATGTCGAAAGGTTAACGTCTGGTTACAGCAGGATTTATGTTTCTGATCGGAGAAATACCAAACAAACGTTCGACGCGCGGAGGGCTGTTATGAATTTAGTAGATAAATACAGTCAAAAGCAATCTGATAATACTTCTAGTCGCAGCAAGAAAAAAATCAACGAAAAAGTACTGAGTGAGGCCAGAGTTAAAGCAGCTGTGGATGCACTAATAAATATGACTAGTATTATTTACAGATCTGAATAAATGAGCGGAAAATTACTTTAAAAGCTTCTTGCTTTTCGGGCGAGAGGCTTTTATATATTTGGTAAAACATTTCTAAATCTTCGTCAGGCTTTTCTATATTAAGTCTCTGTGTTTTAACTAAATATGGAATAAATGATTCTTTTACCTCGCCCAATACATTAAGGACGAGGTTTTTTTCGTTTTCGGGGAGATTTCTGTCATTAATTTCCTCCATGATCTGCTCATAAGCAAGGTAACAGTCGCGTTCAAATTCATCAAAGAAAAAAATAGACATCGAAATCCCTAGCTCATCACAAATCCGCTCTAATAAATCCAGAGAAGGCTTGGTAGTTCCGCTGATAATTTTAGATATCTGAGACGGAACAACGCCAACCCTTAATGCAAGTGCCCGGCCCGATTTGCCTTGAGCGTCAAGCACTTGTTTTAAACGACGACCTACATCCATGGCACACCTCGCAGGTGAATTGTATTCACAAGTTGAGTGTATCAGAATTATGGCGATAAAAAAATAGTGAAAATAAGGAACAATATGTTGACATTGTGAATTTAAGGAACTATACTATAGCCAGGAGGTGTGAAAATGAAGAACATAGGACGGAGAATAAAATTCATCAGACGCAATAAAAAAATCACACAGGAAAACCTTGCCATTGCTTCTGGTGTTAAGCGGGCTATGATAGCCAAAATCGAAACCGGCGTCAGCATCGGCTCGGTTGAAACTTTAAATAAAATTGCTACAGCTCTCGGCGTTACCGTGGCCGAGCTTATCGACGAGCAGGCGGCCACGAGCGAACCGCCCACTCCGGCCGCCTAATCTTCCTTCACGTCAGGCAACTTCGACACATCGATCTTGCCGTGCTTCTTCTCCCACTGCTCAATATGCTCGATGAGGGCGTAACAAATTTCCTGGTTGCGATACCTGCGGTTTTTCCCGGCAATGTAGCCCAGCTTCTTGATGTAATCGTTTTCGATTCTGACGGTTAATTTTGGAAGCCTGTCCCCCATAAGAAGCCCTCCTTGCCGGTAGTAATTTTAGCGTAACAAATGAAGGGCAAAAAGCCCAGAAACGGGGACCGAGTGACGGTTCACAGCAGTCGCGGAGACGGCACAATGACACAGGCAAGCGGACAATCCGTAGGCGCATAGACTGTAACGAGGTGAGCGGTATGGCAAAGGCCAAGGAAAAACAATTGTCGCCTGAAGGTGAGGCCAGACTGTTGGCTGTCTATGGAGTAATTGGCAGGATCGCCCTGCGGAGGCTGCAACGCGAAAAGGCTGAGCAGGAGAAGAAGGACGAACAGCGACCGGCCGGTTAGCCGGCCTGCGATGGAGGTGGACAGGCATGCAGGCATTATTCGCGGCCATCGATTCCGGCAGATACGACGCCCTTATCGTGTTCGTGGCAGTCGCTCTGCTGCTGCTGTGGAGGCTGCACCGGGAGAATAACGAGTGAGGAGGCGAGAGCATTGAAAACGTACACCTGCCCGAAGCATGGCAGCGTCGGCAAACAAAACGCCTACACCGCCCGCAAGCATACGAAATGCTGCATCTGCCACCGGAAGGTTCGAGTGGAGGAGGGGGAACGGTGAACGAGCTACGGCTGGTTAAGTCCGAATCCTTCGGCACTGTCAAATGCGACTTCTACCATGGCGACGACGCCATCTGTATGACCTCGGAGCAGTTGGGACAGGCCCTCGGGTACGCCGACCCCCAGAAGGCGATCAGCAACCTGGCGAACCGAAACATGTACCTCAATGCGCCGGAGTTTTCGGGATTCCTCAACTTGAGGACACCCGGAGGAATGCAGTTAACCCGCGTATTCACTGAGGACGGCATATACGAGGTGGCCATGCTGGCCCGCACGGACCAGGCCAACGCCTTCCGCGCGTGGGTAAGGTCGGTGATAAAGTCCATCCGCAGGACCGGCGCCTATGCTGTGCAGGAAATGTCGCAGCTTGAAATCCTCGCCCAGGCCACGCAGGCGCTGGTGAAGCAGGAACGGATGCTCAGGCAGCAGCAGGAGCAGATCGAAACCCTCGGGCACCGCATCAACAGCCTTGATGCCGCCAACATCGACGGCGACCGACGGCAGCGGCTGGAGAAGATGGTCAAGCGGTACGCCTGGCAGCAGGGCCTTATCTACAGCGTAGCCTGGCATCACTTCGACGACGCATTCAACACAGCCTACCGCGTCAACCTGACCGCCCGGCGGGAGAACTACTGCAAGAAAAACGGCCTGAAGGCCATCACGCGGCCCGAGTATCTGGAGGCGGCCGGCCTGATCGAGGACGCTATCCGGGTGGCGGATAAGATGCTGAACAAGGAACAAGCGGGATAAGAAGGGAGGTTGCCACCCACGCGCCGCCGCTGCGGATACCCTAACTGCCGGCCCCGTAAGCCTGGCACCGCAAAAAAGGCGGCTACAGTACCTAATTTTAGAACCGGGAGTGATTCAAGTGTCCAAGGCCAAGAAGTGCGCCCACTGCGGGCGGCCGTTACGCAGCCAAAATTACCACTACATGTGGGACAACCGCCAGAAAAAGGTCATTCCGGTCTGCAGAGACGATCGCAGCTGTCAGGCACCTTACCTGACACTGCAGAAGAAGGAGGCGTGATCATGGGAAAGGTGCTTCAACTTGCCGGGCAACGCTCCATCGGCTTGTTAGCCAGCATGGTGGCCAGGTGGAGGCGGCAGCGCCGCCGGCGGAATGAAATGCAGGTGAAGCGCGTCACCCACGAAGGCTGCTTCGCTGAATTCTTCGCCCGGGGCGGCCAGTGGTGAAAAAAGCAGCCTGCCCTTGAGGAGGACAGGCCGGGAGTTGGGAGAGGGTTTGACCTCACTTTAAGTTTAGCACCGAAAGGAGGTGAATTACATGCAGTGCTCGTTCGGGAAACTGTGCGCGAAGGCCAGAGATGACGCCGGATTTACCCAGGAATCGGCAGAGCCGCTTCTGCTGGTCAGTGTACGGTCCATAAGTGACTACGAGCGCGGCGTGACGCCGGTCCCCGAGGATGTCGTGCTGAGAATGATGGACGCCTATCACGCCAGGTGGCTGGGGTACGCCTACCTGCAGCAGACGAACAGGGTGGGGCAGGCGATACTTCCGGCGATCACGGTCGACCGCCACTTCGCCCAGAGCATCCTGAACCTTCGGGTGGAGATGAAGCATGTCGGCGCCGTCCAGGATGAAATCGACGAGATCGGCATGGACGGCCACGTCGACCACCACGAACATCCGCGCTGGTTAATGTGCGCCAAGGAACTTCACGAGCTTGCCGGCACACTGTTCGCAGTGCTGCTGTCGCCCCTACACAAAGAAAAAGACCGCTCAAGAGCGGCCTAACGAAATGTCCTACCACAATTCTATACGGAAAGGATTGAATAGTCAATGAACATCATCCCAGAAATTGATTTCAGAGCGCTGCCGACCATGATGCTCTACTGTATCGCCGATGAATACAAGCGGCTGGCGCTAGACTGCGAGGAGCCCCGCTTCCTCGTCAAGGCGAAGGCACTGGAGACACTGGCCGGGCAGCGAGAGTTTGGCTCGGCTACGCTGGAAATGGAGGTGTGCGCATGACCATCGAGCAGTTGAGCGAAAAAATCATGGCCTTGGCGGCTGAGTGCGAGGCTCTGACAGGCAGCGCCAGCATTGTGACCGACAGCACCACAGGCCCCTACGTTCAAATGTTCTCCAGCCGCGCCGCGTGCGTGGACACCTTCGTAGGGATTGACGCACCAATGAACGTGGAGCAGCATTCCGAGAACTACTACAAAGCGTCCAAAACAATCGGCGGCGTCGAGTATTTCATGATATTCCAAGCCGATGAATTAGGGCTGCCGCAGGCTGACGCGACTGAGGCTGTGAGCCGGTATTTCGAGGGGAAAGGTGGCAAGGCGGCATGAGACTTCTCAAACTGCGCCTTCGCAACTTCAAAGGCGTCCGAGACTTCACCCTCGACGCCAACGGCGACAGCGTCGACGTCCTGGGTGACAACGCCACCGGCAAGACCACGCTGGCCGACGCGCAGAGCTGGCTGCTGTTCGGCAAGGATACCGCCAACAAAACCGACTTCGGCATCAAAACCCGCGACGCCGCCGGCAACGAACTCCACAACCTCGAGCATGAGGTCGAGGGCATCTACGACCTCGGCGGCGGCCGGACGCTGGCGCTGCGCAAGGTCTACAAAGAGAATTGGACGCAGAAACGCGGCAGCCTGGCCCGCGAACACACCGGCCACACCACCGACCACTACATTGACGGCGTGCCGGTGTCCAAACGGGACTATGACGCCCGCATCGGCCAGATACTCAATGAGGACGTATTCCGGCTCCTTACCAACCCGGCCCATTTCTGCGAGATTATTCACTGGACCGAGCGCCGGAAGATCCTGCTCGACATCTGCGGCGACATCAGCGACGCCGAGGTCATCGCATCGGATAAGCAGCTGGCCAAGCTGCCCGACATACTCAACGGCCGCAAGCTGGACGACCACCGCAAGGTGCTGGCCGCCCGGCGCGCCGAGATCAACCGCGAACTGCAGAACATCCCCGTCCGGGTCGACGAGATCACCCGCGGGCTGCCCAACGTCGACGGCATCGACGAGGCCGCGACGAAGGCCGAACTGGCGGCGCTGCAGGCGCAACTGTCTGAGAAGCAGCAGGAGCTCGTCCGGGCCCAGGGCGGCGGCGAAGTCGCCGAGCAGCGGGCGAAGCTGGCCGAAGTGCAGGCCAAGATCACCGAGATCACGGCCGCTCACCGGGCCGCCACCAGCGACAAGATCCACGCCAAGAAGCTGGAACTGGACACCATCAGCCGCCAGATGTCCGGCATCCAGGCAGACATCGACGGTAAGGCCCGGTCAATGCAGGCGAACACCGCCGCCATCGCCGACATGGAGGCCAAGCTGCCCCTCCTGCGCCAGCAATGGCAGGAGATCAACGCCCGCCAGTTCGAGTTCAATGGCGCG